>JABFXC010000221.1 GCA_013361935.1 Gemmatimonadaceae bacterium | reverse complement strand
GGCGCCCGTCGTCGAGTCGCCGGCCCCCGCGCCTGCCGCACCGGGCAGCCGCGGCTCGGGGCTCGCCGGCACCTCGCTGGCCATGAGCACCGGCGCGCGCGTCTGCACGAACAACCGGCCCGGCGACAAGCTCGTCGCGCGCGTCGGCTCGTCGAGCGGCCCGGGAGCGGGGACGATCCCCGCCGGCTCCACGGTCGTCCTCGAGGTCGCGGACATCGAGGTGAACGAGGCCAGCCCCGAGCAGTCGCGGATCATCTTCCGCGTCCGGCAGATCTCGGTGGGCGACGTCGACTATCCGGGGAACGGGACGACGACCGCCTCCGAGGGAGGGCTCGAGAAGGTGAACACGACCCCGACCTCGAGCGACACCAAGAAGGCCGCCGCGGGCGCGATCGCCGGTGCCATCCTCGGCCAGGTGATCGGCCACAACACGAAGTCGACGGTCATCGGCGCCGCCGCGGGTGGCGTGACGGGCGCGGTGGTCGGCCGGGCGACGCGGAAGTACGAAGGCTGCCTGCCGGCGGGGGCGCAGCTGCACGTCACGCTTTCAGCGTAGGGGTCAGGGGTCAGGGGTCAGGCGGAAGGAACTGCGTTGACCGCAGGTGACGCCGTTCCTCACGCCTGGCCCCTGGCCCCTTTGCATCCGGCACGCTCATCGCCTAGTTAGACCGCGATGAGCGAGAAGAAATCCGCCTCGAGAAAGCGCGCGCCGAGCGCGCTCGCGCCCTTCCATCCCATCGTCCGCACGTGGTTCCGTGAGACGCTCGGGACGCCCAGCGATCCGCAGCGGCTCGGCTGGCCGGCGATCGCGCGGGGGGAGCATACCCTCATCCTCGCCCCCACAGGCACGGGAAAGACGCTCTCCGCCTTCCTCTGGGAGCTGGACGCGCTGATCAAGGACGGCGCGAAGGGGCCGCTCGCGAACGGCGTCCACGCCCTCTACATCTCCCCGCTGAAAGCGTTAGGCAACGACGTCCAGCGGAATCTCGAGCGACCGCTCGCCGAGCTGAAGGAGCGCTTCGAGAAGACGGACGAGCCCTTCCCCGAGATTCGCGTCGCCGTGCGCACCGGCGACACCCCCACACGCGAGCGCGCGCGGATGCTCCGCAAGTCGCCGCACATCCTCATCACGACGCCGGAGTCGCTGCACATCCTGCTCACGAGCACGAAGGGGCGCGGGATGTTCTCGGCGCTCCGCGTCGTGATCATCGACGAGATCCACGCGCTCGCCGGGGGGAAGCGCGGCTCGCACCTCGCCCTCACCCTCGAGCGGCTGGAGCACCTGCTCGGCCGCTCGCCGCAGCGCATCGGGCTCTCGGCGACGCAGCGGCCGCTCGACGAGATCGCGCGCTTCCTCGGCGGCTGCGAGCCGCGGCGCGGCGAGGAGGATGCGCCGGAGTTCCGCCCGGTGACGATCGTCGACTGCGGGCTGGTGAAGCAGATCGAGACGAGCGTGCGCTCGCCCGTGCCCGACCTCGGCCACGTCGGCGGGACGATCTGGACCTCGGTCGCGCCGCTCGTGCTCGACCGCATCCGCGGCGCGCGGACGACGCTCGTCTTCGTCAACAACCGCGCGCAGGCGGAGCGGATGGCGGGGCGCGTCAACGCGCTCGCCGAGGAGGAGATCGCGCAGCCGTATCATGGGTCGCTCTCGCGCGAGCGGCGGCTGATGCTCGAGCAGCGGTTGAAAGCCGGCGAGCTCCGCGCGCTGATGACGACGAGCTCCCTCGAGCTGGGGATCGACATCGGCTCGGTGGATCTCGTGATCCAGCTCCAGTCGCCGAAGCGGGTCGCCGCGGGGCTGCAGCGCGTCGGGCGCGCCGGTCACACGCTGGGCGCGGTGAGCCGCGGGCTGCTCGTGCCCACCTTCCGCGACGACGGGATGGAGATCCTCGCCATCGCCGACGCGATGAAGCAGGGCGACGTCGAGCCCACGCGCGTCGTCCAGAACCCGCTCGACGTGCTGAGCCAGGTCCTCGTCGCCGCGGCGAGCGTGGACGACTGGCAGGCTGACGATCTCTTCGCGCTCGTGCGGCGGAGCTACCCGTACCATCGCCTTCCGCGCGCCGCGTTCGACGAGACGCTGGCGATGCTCGCCGGAAAGTACCCCGCCGACGTCGCCGCCTCGCTCGACGCGAAGATCGTCTGGGACCGGATGACGGGCGTGGTCGCCGCGGGACGCGCGAGCCGGATGGCGGCGGTGATCTCCGGGGGGACGATCCCCGACCGCGGGCTGTACGCGGTGACGCTCCCCGACCGCACGCGGCTCGGCGAGCTGGACGAGGAGTTCGTGCACGAGACGCGCATCGGCGACGTCTTCCAGCTCGGCTCGAGCACCTGGCGCGTCGGCGCGATCGAGCATGACCGCGTGATCGTGACGCCGGCGCCGGGCTCGCCGGCGCGGATGCCCTTCTGGCACGGGGAGTACGGCGCACGGTCGGCGCATCTCACGGAGCGCGTCGGCGAATTGCGGCGCACGCTCGACGCGGCGCGCGACCGCGCGGCGCTCGACGCGCTGATGCAGCGCTACGACGCCGACGAGGCGACGGTCGTCTCGCTCGTGCAGTACGTGCACGAGCAGCGCGCCGTCACGGGCATCGTTCCCGACGAGCGCACGCTCCTGCTCGAGCAGTTTCGCGACGACACCGGCTCGGTGCGCATCGTGTTGCACGCGCCCTTCGGCGGCCGCGTCAACGCGCCGTGGGGAATGGCGCTCGCCCAGCGGGCGCGCGAGATGGTCGGGCGGCTGGGCGACATGCCTAACGGCGAGGAGGGGATCGACGTCCAGGTGCAGACCACCGACGACGGGATCATGCTCCGCCTGCCTCCGCTCAAGTCGGCCGCGCCAGTCGCCGCGCTGCTCGGGTTGAGCCCCGCCGAGGCGGAGCGGCGGGTCCTCGACGAGGTGGGCACGACCTCGCTCTTCGGGGCGCGCTTCCGGATGAACGCCGCGCGCGCGCTCCTGCTCGCCCGTGGCAACCCGCGGCGGCGGATGCCGCTCTGGCTGCAGCGGCTCAAGTCGCTCGACCTGCTCGAGGCGGTGCGGCAGTTCCCCTCGTTTCCGATCCTCGTCGAGACGTACCGCGACGTGCTGCAGGACGCCTTCGACATGCCGGCGCTGGCGAAGGTGCTCGGCGAGATCGAGAGCGGGCACATCGCCATCCGCAGCGTCGAGACGGAGATCCCGTCCCCCTTCGCGGCGAGCCTGCAGTTCGGCTTCGTGATGGACTGGATGTACGGCGACGACGTGCCGCGCGCGGAGCGGCGGGCGGCGATGCTCTCGCTCGACCGCGCGCTGCTGCAGGGGATCAGCGGCGAGGCGGTGCCGGAGGACGCGACGCTCGCCGCGGTGGAGGAGGTGCTCGCGACGCGTCGCGGCACCGCGCCGGGTCGACGCGCGCGCACCGCCGACGAGCTGGCGATCCTTCTCGACCGCGCGGGCGACCTCACCGTCGACGAGCTGCGCGCGCGCGTCGCGACGGCGGAGGAGGGAGTGCGTGGTGATCCCGCGGGCGAGCTGCTGACGACCGGCCGCGCGATCGCGGTCCCGATCCCGACGAGCGAGGGGCCGCAGTGGCGGGTGATCCTCACCGAGAACTATCGGCGCTACGTCGCCGCGTTCGGCGTCGAGGCGATGGCGACGGTGCGGCGCGGCGTGGCGTTGGGCGAGGCGTCGGCGGCGGCCGCCGTCCCGGAGGTGCTGCGCCACGCGACGCTGACGCGTGGGGCGGCGCGGCGCGAGATCCTCTGGCGCTATCTCACTCTCGCCGGCGCGGTCTCCGTCGCCGACATCCGCGCGCGCTACGACATCGCGACGGGCAAGCTCGTCGCGCGGCTCGAGGAATGGGAGCGCGGGCAGCGGCTGGTGCGCGTCGCGTCGGCGGAGGGAGTGCCGCGCTGGTGCACGCGCGCGGTGCTCGAGCTGGCGCGGCGGCGCGAGCTGGCCGCGGCGCGGCGCGCGGTGGAGGCCGTGGAGCTTCCGGCGCTCGCCGCCTTCCTGATCCGCTGGCAGCACGTGGACGAGCGCGATCGGCTGCGCGGCGCGGCGGGCGCGGCCGACGTCGTCCGGCAGCTCTACGGGCTGGCGCGTCCCGCCGACGGCTGGTGGCGGTACTACCTCCCGGCGCGCGTCCAGGAGTTCGACGAGGATGCGCTCTCGCGGCTCGCGCTCACGGGGGAGCTCGTGTGGTCGGGCGCGGGCGTGCTCGACGAGAAGGCGGGGACGCGCACGCTCACCGGGATCCGCTTCTTCGCCCGCGGCACGGGTCAGCTCTGGCTGGAGCGCGAGGACGACCCGCCGTTAGGCGAGATCGCGCGGCGCGTGCGCGACGCGCTCGCCGGCCAGGGCGCCTCCTTCTTCGGCGACCTCGTCGTCGCGACGGCGCTCGGCCAGCGGCAGGTGCGTGACGGGCTGCGCGAGCTGGCGGCGGCGGGACTGGTCACCAGCGACGCGCCCGACGCGGCGCGCGACGTCGCGCGCTGGCGGACGATGCCCACCGCGCCCGGCCGCGGCGTCGCCCCCGACCCGACGCGTTGGCTTCCGGAGAGCTTCACGGCCAGCCGCCCCGTGGTGCAGCGGCGGGCGAACCTGCGCCGCCTCCCGAAGTGGCGGCGTCCCGATCTCCCCGGTGCCCGCGACGAGAATACGCCATGGCAGGGCCGATGGACGCTCCTCCGCACCCCCGGCGTGCTCGGCCCGCCGCTCGGCGAGGACGAGCGCGCCGAGCGCATCGCGCGCCAGTGGCTGGAGCGCTACGGGATCGTGTCGCGCGACTGGTGGCGGCGCGAGAAGCCGCCGGTGCCGTGGCGGGCGATCTACTACGAGCTGCGGAAGATGGAGCTGCGCGGCGACGTGCGCCGCGGCTACTTCGTGCGCGGGCTCGCCGGCGCGCAGTTCGCGCTCCCCGAGGCCGTGGAGATGCTGCGTGCCGCGGCGATCGACCCCGCCGCGCCGATCGTCGTCATCCGGGCGAGCGACCCGGCGAACCCCTACTCGCTCCGCGTCGAGCCGGCGCGCGCGGTGCACGAGCGCCCGCGCGGGCGCGACGCGCTGCTCGTGATCCGCGCGGGAGCGGTGCTGCTGTCTTCCGAGGGACGCGGGAAGCGTCTCTCGATCGCGCCCGACCTCGACGACGCCGACCTCACGGCCGCGGCGCGCGCGCTCGTCCGCGCCCTGCATGAGGGGACGACGCCGCGCGATCTCATCGTGGAGACCATCGATGGCAGGCCCGCCGTGACGAGCCGCCACGCGGCCGCGCTCGCTCTCGCCGGCTTCCGCGCGACGCCGGGCGGGCTGCGGTACTACGCGACGCTGGGGTGAGCCTCGAGGCTCGGCTGTGGTGGCATCGGAACGCTCCGCGCGCGTTTCGGGGCTCGTCGCGCCTGACCCTTCGGCTTGGCAACGGCTGTCAAGACACGAAGGACACAAAGGAGCACGAAGGGGTGCCAAAGCACGGTCTTCGTGGACCTTCGTGCGCTTCGTGTTTGAATAACAAAGGCAACGTCGGCTCGTCGCGGTGAGGAGCTCCACCCCACATGGAGCGATCCGATGCCAAATAGGTGTTCCCTGTTTGCCGATCACGAAAAGGTCATCCGCGCGCGGTTGACCCCGCGCCGCACCCGGGCATATTCCGCCCGGAGATGAGCGAGCAGCGGCTGGTCGTGATCACCGGCGTCGGACGCGCCGGCCAGGTGGGTGAGGCGGTCGCCGCCGCGTTCGCGCGCGACGGCGCGTCGCTCGCGCTCGTCGATCGCGACGCCGAGGTCGAGGCGCGCGCGCGGGAGCTCGCGAAGACGGGCGCGCGCGTGCGTGGGATCGTCGCCGATCTCACCAGCGCCGACGACGTCGCCCGCGCCGCGCGCGAGGCGTTGGGCGGAAGCGACGCCCCGCTCCACGCGCTCGTCGCCGCGGCGGGAGGCTTCGCGATGAGCGGCCCGGTCGCGGAGAGCGACCTCGCCGTCTGGAACCGGATGTTCGCCATCGGGCTCACCACCGCCTACCTCGCGACGCGCGCCTTTCTCCCCGCGCTTCGCCGCGGCCGGGGATCGATCGTCTACTTCGGCGCCGCCGCCGCGCTCCCCGGCGCGCGGATCGCGAACATGAGCGCCTACGTCGCCGCGAAGGCCGGGGTGCTCGCGCTGATGCAGGCCGTCGCGCAGGAGGAGCGCGACAACGGCGTGCGCGCCAACGCCATCGCGCCGACGATGATCCGCACCGCGCAGAACGTGAGCGAGATGGGCGCCGACAAGAATTATGTCGAGCGCGAATCGGTCGCCGACGCGGTGCGCTGGCTCTGCTCCGACGCCGCCCGCGACGTCACCGGCCAGACCATCCGGCTCGGCGCCTGACGCCATGAAGCATCCGCCGGGCGGTCGCCGAGCCGCCTTCCCGCGCTTTCCCGAGTCCCCGCCTCCGCAGAGCGTCACCGATCTCGAGACGCCGGCCGCGGTGGTCGATCTCGACCGCCTGGCGACGAACCTCGAGGCGATGGCGACCTACTCGGCGCTGCACGGCCTCTCGCTGCGCCCGCACGTGAAGACGCACAAGTCGCCGCGGATCGCCGCCGAGCAGGTGCGCCTCGGCGCGGCGGGGCTCACCTGCGCGACCACGCGCGAGCTCGAGGTGATGGCCGACGTCTCGCGCGACCTGCTCCTCGCCTATCCGCCCATCGGCTCGGCGAAGCTCGCGCGGCTGATGACGCTCCCGCGCGAGACGCGGATCACCGTCGCCGTGGATTCGGCGACCGCGATCGAGCAGCTCGCGAGCACCGCGCGCGTCGTCGACCGCGAGATCGCGGTCTACATCGAGATCGACGTCGGGATGCGTCGCGTCGGCGTCGCGACTCCGGAGGAAGCCGTCGAGCTGGCGCGCCAGGTGTGGCGCAGCCCGCCGCTCCGCTACGCGGGGATCGCCTTCTATCCCGGCCAGATCCGCGAGTCCGTCTCGGAGCAGGGGCCGGCGATCGAGCGGCTGAACGCCGATCTCGGACGGACGGTCCGCGCGCTCGAGCGGCAGGGATTGACCCCGCCCGCGGTGAGCGGCGGCTCGACGCCCGCCGCGTGGCGCATGCACGAGGTCGAGGGGCTCACCGAGGTGCGGCCCGGAACCTACGTCTACAACGACCGCGTGACCGCGGCCATCGGCGCCTGCAGCTGGGACGACTGCGCGCTCACCGTCGCAGCGACGGTGATCAGCACCGCCGTTCCCGGCCAGGTGGTGATCGACGCCGGCACGAAGGCGTTAGGCAGGGAGCCGATGCGCGGCGCCGAGGGCGAGGGGTACGGCGCGCTCCTCGACCGGCCGGAGCTGGTCGTCTCGCGGATGTCCGAGGAGCACGGGATCATCGAGCTCGGCGACAGCGACTGGCGGCCGAAGATCGGCGAGATCGTCCGCGTCGTCCCCAACCACGTCTGCATCGTCGTCAACCTCTTCGACGAGATCCACGGCGTGCGCAACGACGTCGTGGAGACGAGCTGGCCGGTGGAGGCGCGAGGGCGCGGCCCGGTGCCGCGGAGCTAGCTAGCGCGCCGCCGTCTTCTCCGGATCGGCGACCATCGGTAGCACGCTGTCGCGCGCCGCGACCCACGGGCGCAGCTCGTGGCGCGGCTCGTCGAAGAGGTAGCCCACGCGACCCGGCGCGAGCTGCAGGAGCCGCGCGTTCTCGCCGCCGCGGTCGTAGACGATCCAGTGCCGCGCCTCTGCGAGGTCCGGCTCGTTGTAGATCAGGCTGAGATGTGGATTGTGGTCCGGCGCGTAGCGCACGAAGACGATCGACTTCGGATCGGGGATCTTCGCGATCGCCTGCTGGAAGGCGAGCTGGTAGCTCTCCCGCATCTCCGACGCTTCGTGCGCGTTCGCCACCATGTGACGCGCGACGTCGGCCATGAAGATCGCGACGACGAGCACCATCGCGGCGGCCATCGGCCGCGGCGCGCGCGCGGGCGCGTCACCTCGCGTCGCCTCTGCTCGCTCCTCCCTCGGCACGCACCACTGCAGCACGCGCCAGAGGCCGAGGGCGGTGATCAGCATCAGGACGGGATGTCCCTCCGCGTAGTAGATCGACCAGTTGGCGGCGTGGTTGAACCAGAGGTACGCCAGCAGCAGCACGCCGAGCGTCGCCAGCCCGAAGCCGATCTCCGCGCTCATGGCGCCGAGGCCGATGATGGCGAAGAGCGCGAGGATCGTGCGCGGCGCGCCCCAGACGTCCTTCGCGACGCGCGCCGCGCGCTTCCACAGCACGCGAGGGAGCGCGGCGGGCACGTACTCGAGGTGCGACTCGCGGTTGACCAGCGTGATGAGCTGCATGTCCGCCGGGAGCGCGCGCTGCGGCGGAGTCGAGTCGAGCCCGAAGCCGGGCGCGTCCCATGGGAAGTACATCCGCGAGTACAGCGCGTACGGCGTCTCGCGCTCCGTGCCGATCGTCTCCCTGCTCCACAGGGGGATGACGAGCAGCATCGCCGCGCCGAGCGCCATCGCACGGCCGAGCGACGCGAGCTGTCTCGTCCGCGACACGCGCCAGAGCACGTAGGTGCCGACCGGCAGCGCGTATGCCACCGCGGTGAGCGGCCGGGTGAAGGCCAGCCAGGCGACGCAGCCGGCGACGAGCAGCAGCCAGCGCTCGCCCCCCTCGCGCCAGCGCAGCAGCGCGTACCAGCCGAGCATCCAGGTGAGGAGCGACGTCGACTGCGAGAAGTACGAGCCGAACACCCAGAGCTCGTACGGAGCGGTGATCCAGAGCAGCCAGGTGAGGAGCGCGATGCTCCCGTTGGTCAGCCGCCGCACGACCGAGAAGACGAGCGCCGCGGCCGCCGCGGCGATGAGCACTGGCATCAACCCGGGGAGGCCGAGCCAGATACCCGGCACCATGAGGAGCGCGTGGCCGGGCGGGTACTTCGACGCGTAGCGGGGAACGACGAAGACGTGGAACTGCTCGAAGAACTGCGGGAACGGCGGCGACGGCGCGGTCCAGTGTCCGCTGGCGAAGAGCTTCGCCTGGAACAGGTACGACGCCTCGTCGTGGACGACGGGAATCGCGTGCCACGAGCCCCACGCGGCGGTGAGCATCACCGCGGTGAGCAGCGCGACGGCGAGCGGCGCCCACCGCGGCGACTCGAGCCAGCGCGCGAAGCGCGCGCCCGCGGCGCGCGCCGTCGGGACGTAGCGGGCGAGGAGAAACGCCGCGAGCAGCGCGAGCGGTAGTCGGATCAGCACGTTCCGGAAACGCCGCCGCTCAGCGCGGGGCGCGGCAGAGCACCATGTACTGGCCGCCTAACGGCAGGCGGGCCAGCGGGAGCTCGAGGGGACGGAGGAGGCGCAGGGCGCGCGGGAAGATGAAGAGGAAATCCGTCTCGACGATCGCGAACCCCGCCGCGCGGAGCAGTCGCCGCGCTTCCGGCGGCGTGAGCGTGATCGCGTTGGCGTCGAAGGAGACGCGGCTCATGATCCAGCGCGTCCCCGGGTTCCACGGATTGTTCTCCCAGAACGCGAACAACCCGCCGGGCTTCAGCGTCCGCCGCACGTAGGCGAGCGCGCCCGCGCGATCCGCCGGCGGGATGTGATGGAACACGCCGTTCACGAAGGCGAGATCGGCGGTCGCCGGCGCCTCGTAGCTCTCGATCGACTTGAAGCGCGCGCGCGGCTCCCCCGCGAACGCCTCGCGCGCCCGCTCGAGCAGACCTTCGGACACGTCGACCCCGACCACCTGCCGCGCGCCGAGCATGTCGAGGAAGAGCGGCGTGCTCCCGCCGAGCCCGCAGCCGAAGTCGAGGACCGTTCCCGGCGCCGCGACTCCCATCGCACGCAGGCGCCCGGCGAGCCAGCGCATCCGGCCGCGCGCGTAGTAGTCCTTGTCCTCGCCCGTGACGCTCAGCCCCGCGGCGAGCGCCTCGTCGTATCGTGCGGCGTACGCGTCGAACTCGGCGTCGGCCGCCTTCCCCGCCGTGCCGCTCATCGCCGCTTCAGCGCGAGCACACTCACGAAGAAGCTCCAGAGGAAGGTCTGGAAGCCGAGCACGGTGAGCGTCATGCCGGGGATCGTCAGCCGCAGCGAGGTCGCGTAGTTCATCTGGCCGAAGCCGTGCGCGCGCCATTGCACGATCGTCGCGCCGAGCATCGCCAGCCCGACGACGGCGGTGACCGCGCCGAGGACGAGGCCGCGCTCCAGCGTCAGGATCTTCCCGATGCGCGCGATGCGCGCGTCGTAGGGCAGCAGCCCCTCGCCGATGGCGAAGAACTTCGTCAGCAGCGCGAAGAGGACCGACTGGTAGCCGCAGATGATCGCGAGGCTCGCGAAGAGCAGCGTGTTCACGTCGAAGGTCACCCCGCCGATCCGCGTCTGCGGCATCGCCAGCGCGTAGCCGGCGACCCCCAGCATCCCGAGAATCATCCCGGGCAGCAGGAAGAGCCAGCGCGGGCTGAACATCAGATAGAAGCGGAAATGCCTCCACCCGTCGCGGAAGGTCTTGAGGTGCGGGGCGTGCGCGGTGCGGCCGTCCTTGTGCAGCGTGATCGGCACCTCGGCGATCCGCGCGCCGTGGATGCTCGCCTTGATGACCTGTTCCGAGGCGAACTCCATCCCCGTGCACCGCTGCTCGAGCCGCGCGTGGAGCTCCCTGGTGAAGGCGCGCATCCCGCAGTGCACGTCATGAATCGGCGCGCGGAACCACCGGCGGACCATCCACGAGAACATCGGATTCCCCCACCAGCGGTGGAGGAAGGGCATCGCGCCGCTCGCGACCGCGCCGCCGCCGGCCGGGAGCCGGCATCCCTGCACCAGCTCGTATCCCTCGCGCAGCTTCGCGACGAACTTCGGCAGCTCGCCGAAGTCGTAGCTGTCGTCGGCGTCGCCCATGAGGATGTACCGGCCGCGCGCCTCCTCGATGCCTCCCATGAGCGCGCTGCCGTATCCCTTGGCCGCCACGTGCACGACACGCGCGCCCGCACGCTCGGCGATCTCCACCGATCCGTCGGTGCTGCCGTTGTCCGCGACGACGACCTCTCCACTGATCCCCGCGCTGTCGAGCGCCCGGCGCGCCTTGCCGATGCAGGTCGCCAGCGTGTCGGCCTCGTTGAGGCACGGCATGACGACCGACAGCTCGAGCGTCGCGCCCGACGTGTATGCGTCGGGCACGAGGCCGCTGCGCACTGCGGTGGGAGTGGGTCTGGCCATGGAGAGTCCTGTTCCGGGTTACTCAAGATAGGACTGTCGGCAAGGCGCGTGGGTCACCGTGCTCGCGAAGAGCCGCGAGCCGGATTCCTGATGCGTTCGGTTGTCGCCGTCAGCGGCTCGTCGCGCGTCGACGTTCGGGCGTCAGCGGATAGGCCCCATGACTCCGATCCTTCCGAGCGTCACGTCGCCGGGCACGCCGTAGACCTGCCCCGTCGCCGACCAGGTGCCGAGGAGCCGCCACGTCGCGCCGGTGAACCACGCCGCGCGGCGGAGGTCCACCGCGACGAGCGTGTTGTCGACGAGCCCCGTTCCGCTCGTGAAGCCGACGCGGAAGCGGGGCGCGAGCCAGGTCGCGCCGCCACCCGCGAAGAGATTCAGTCGTCCCGACGCGAAGGCGCGGCCGAGCGAGCCGTCGATCCCCCACATGTTCGGGTGAAAGGTGTCGCGCGACGGTGCGCTGCCGTAGCAGGGCGCCGCGGAGTCCTGCGTCTGAAGCGCCTTCTTCGCGCACGTGATCGCGCCACGCACCCAGCCGTGGGTGACGTGCACGCGCGCGGCCGCGACGATCGGCGCACCGTGCGTCTCCACGAGCGCGCGGGAGAGCGAGACCGCGCCGCTGAACAGATTCGCCTCCGCGCTCGCCACCTTCACCGGCGGCAGGTAGCTCGCCTCGACCAGCACGCCAAGAGGGAGCGCGAGCTCCAGCCGCGGCCTCGGGAACACGGGCGAGAGCTGCGTCGACTCCTGCTTCGGCGTGAAGCAGACTCCGGTCCGCTGCAGCGCGGGATCGGGCTCGGGGATATAGGTCAGTTCGCCCCCCAGCGTGATCCGGCGCGTCACGGCCCCGGGCGCGCCCTGCGGCGCGAAGACGATCGGCGCCGCGTAGTAGGCGAGCAGCTTCGCCTCGTTCGAGCTCTCGGGGGGACGGCACTGGGCGACCGCTCCCTCCGGGACGAGCAGCGCCCCGCCGAGCACGGCGACGGCGAGCGTCCAGCCGTCGCGTCTCCTCACTGAACGGTGACCTTGCCCGTCATCCCCGCGTGCAGGCTGCAGTGATAGTCGTACGTGCCGGCGGTCGGGAAGACGCGCTTCACCGTGGTGCTCGAGGTCGTGCCGATGTCCGCCGGCGCGCCCTGGGTGTCGAACAGGACGTTGTGCTGCACCGACTCGAACGTGTAGTAGATGGTGTCGTTGGGCGCGATCGAGACGTTGCTCGGACTGAACACGAGCCCCGTCGTCGCCGTGACGCGCGCGGCGTGCACGAGCGTGCCGCCCCCGCCCCCGCCCCCGCCGCCACCACCCCCGACACCCCCGGGGTTCGTCGCGCTGTCGCCACCACCACACGCGACCAACGCCACGGCCGTGACGAGCGCCGCGATTCCAGACATCATTTTCGACATCGGCTCCTCCTCGAGTGTCCGCCGCGCAACGTTGGGCTCGGAGCATGGCCACGCAACGATCTGGGGGTGATCGACATCGCGCGCGGGGTGAACGACGTCCCTCCCGCGGCGATCACGCGCGGTTGCGGCCGACCAGCGAATACACGGCGTCGCGGAAGCGGCGTCCGCTCTGCACCACCGTCCCGTCGACGAGCACGATCTCGTACTCCCCCTGCTCCGCCGAGCGCACCTCGCTCACGCGCGCCGAGTTGACGAGCGCGGATCGGTGCACGCGCACGAACCCCTCCGGCAGACGCTCGGCGACGGCGCTCAGCGTGTCGCGGATCCGCAGCGTCCGCCCGCCGGCGTGGATGATGACGTTGTTGTCGTCGGCGCTCATCCAGTCGATCTCGCGCGCGCGAAGCAGCATCGTCCGCCCCTCGACGCGCACGGCGAGCCGCTCCCCCGGTGCGTCCGTGGGGAGGGCGCGCGTCGGCCGGAGCGCGGCGAGCATCGCCTCGAACCGCGCCGGGTCGCGGGCGATCCGCCCGCGCAGCATGTCCTTCGCCCGGCCGAGCGCCAGCGCGAACCGCCCGCGGTCCACCGGCTTCAGCAGGTAGTCCACCGCGTGGACGCGGAAGGCGTCGAGCGCGCGGTCGTCGTGCGCGGTGACGAAGACGGTGAGGGGCATCGCCCGCGCGCCGATCGTCTCCGCGACGCCGACGCCATCCAGCTCGGGCATCTGGATGTCGAGGAAGACGAGCTCCGGCCGATGCAGGCGGATCGCCGTCACCGCCTCCATCCCCGTCGCGCACTCGGCGACGACGGTGACCTCCGGGTCGAGGGCGAGCAGGGTGCGCAGGTGGCGTCGCGCCAGCGGCTCGTCGTCGACGACGACGGCGCGGATCACCGGCGCCGCCGGCGCGTTAGGCGCGGTCGGGAGGCTCATCGCCCGCCCTCCGTGCGGAAGGGGAGCGCGATCGTCACGGCGAACCCCGAGCCCGGGCGGCTCTCGTAGGCGAAGCGCTGCTGCCGTCCGTGCAGCCGGCGCAGCCGCTCGCGCGTGTTGCCGATCCCCACCCCCTCGCGCGGCAGCAGGCCGTCGCTCGCCGCGACGCCGACGCCGTCGTCCTCGACCTCGAGACGCAGCTCGTCCGCGTCGCGGCGGGCGCGCACCGAGATCCGCCCGCCGGTCGCGCGCGGCGAGATCCCGTGCCGGATCGCGTTCTCCACCAGCGGCTGCAGCAGGAGGCTCGGCACGAGCGCGCCGTGCACCGCCGGGTCGACCTCCAGGTCCACGTCGAGCCGATCGCCGAAGCGCGTCTGCTGGATGTCGACGTACAGCCGCAGGTGATCCAGCTCGCGCGCCAGCGGCACCTCCTGCTCGTCGGCGAGGCGGAGCGAGGCGCGCAGCAGCTCGCTCAGCCCGGCGACCATGCGCTCGGCGGCGCGCGGCTCGGGACCGATGAGGGCGATGATCGTGTTCAGCGTGTTGAAGAGAAAGTGCGGCTGCAGCTGGAGCCGCAGCGAGTGCAGCTGCGCCGCGGCGAGCTGCTCCTGCGCCCGCGCCCGCTCGCGCGTCTCGAGCAGGTAGCCGTGGACGACTCGCTCGTGCCAGACGGTCGCGTAGGCCGCGAGCGCACCGCCCAACGCGAAGAAGAGGAGCTTCGCCGCCTCGTCGAGCGAGGAGATCCCGCCGCCGGCCGACGCGGCGAGGGGCGTCGTCAGCGCCGCCCGGCCGCTGCCGACGAAGAAGAGCACGATCGCCGCGTACTGGAGGACCACCGCCGCCGCGGCGGCGAGCGTCTTTCGCAGCGACGACGCGATGGGCCGCCCGGCGAGCACGAGGAAGTACGTGAGCGCGACGGGGCTCTTCAGCGCCAGCGCCGCCGACGACGCGACGCCGTAGCCGACGACGATCGCGCTCACCGCCGTGATGTCGACGATCGGGTTCACGAACGCGACCCAGCCCGGAAGCCGCTCGCGGCGACCGAGCCAGAGCTCCTGCGCCAGCGCCCAGGCGAGCGTCGGCAGGAGCACGGCGGCGTTCGCGCGGTCGAGCGCCGGCGAGAGCGTCGGCGCGTAGGCGATCGCCGCGACGCCGAGGAGCAGCAGCACGGCGATGCGCACGCGGTTGAGCAGCCGCTCCGCCTGATCGCGGCGCTGCTCCAGCAGCGCGCGCGCGATCGGGTCGGCGAAGATGGCCGGCGCCGTCGCGGGCGGCGCCGTCATCCGGGATTCATCGAGGTTGGCCATCGCCGCTAGCATATGCGCGCGGCCTCGAGAACTGCAAGCGCCGTGGGACCGCTCAGCGGATGATGAAGAGCTTCGCGGCGACCCAACCGATCCCCTGCAGCGCCAGTCCCAGGGGTCCGAGCACATGCTTGCGCTTCAGCGACACCGTCAGTCGCGCGAGCGTCACCTCGCCGCGCGCCTGCGTCAGCCGCGCCTCGAGGCTGTCGAGCTCCGCCTGCGCGCGCGCGAGCTCGCGCTCCACGGTGAGCACCTCGCTCACGCTCGTCGCACGGTCGAGGAGCTGGCGCAGCCGGTCGCGGCTCGCGCGCAGGCTGGTCACGCGCGCGTCGAGATCCACCACCTCGTCGGTCACGTCCTCCGCGCTGCGCGAGCGCGAGACCACGTGGCCGAGGCGCGCGACGGAGTCCATCGCCGCGTCGAGCACCGTGCTCGGAATGCGGAGCACGACACGCCGGTCGTCGCGCCCGATGGGGTCGCGCCCCGCGCCCGACGACTCGACGTACCCGCCGAGCGCGGGTGCAAGGGCGACGACCCGCTCGCTCGTCGCGTCCGGCTTCTCGACCTCGACTCCCATGTCCGCGGCGCGGACGAGCATGCGATCGAGCACGCTCTCGCCGGGCGCGGGCGCGGCGCGATCGACGTCGGCCTTCCGCGCCTCGGTGACTGGCGCGGGAGAGGTGCGCGCGCGCTGCGCCGGCGCGACGGAGCATGCGGCGAGCGCGACGAGCGTTAGGGCGGAGACGGCGGCGATGCGGGGCATGACGACCTCGGCGGCGATGAGTGGCACTCGCCCTGCATTCCTGAAGCTCATCCCATTTCCAGGAGCGCACGCATGGCGAGAGAACGCGAGCTCATCGAACCGAACGAAGGCGACAAGCGCTACGTCCGCCGCGACGAGCAGGGTCAGTTCACCGAGGAGCAGGACGACGTGGGCCGTTCGCTGTCGCAGGACCGCACGCGCGACGCGCAGCACGAGGCGAAGCACGGGCAGGGCGACAAGGGCGACCGGAAGAGCAGCTGACCCCTCCGCGGTGATGTGCATGGGACGCGCGTCGCGCGATTCCATGCACAACCCTCCTGCCCTCAACCTCCGCGGGCGCTCAGCCGCGGCGGCGGGCGAGCAGATCGAGCCGCATCTCGTTGGTCGGCGCGTAGCCTAACGTCGCGTAGAGCGGGCGGCCGGAATCGCTGGCGTGCAGCGCGAGCGCGCCCACCTCGCGCTCGTCGGCCCAGACGTGCATCGCGCGCATCACCGCGCTCGCCACGCCGCGCCGCCGGTGCGTGGGATCGACCCAGACGCTGTAGACGAAGCCCAGCCCTCCGCGCGGGTCGCGTGGCGACGGCGGCCAGTCGAGGAGGAGCACCCCCGCGCTCCCCACCGCGCGCCCCTCCTGCTCGGCGATCCACTGGAAGTACGTCCGGTCCAGCCTCGGCGGCACCCACTCGGCGAAGTTGCGGTCGACGAGGTCGAGGTCGCGCGTCTTGCCGTTCTCCTCGAACACCGCGCGCCGGTGGCGGATCATCGTCTCGAGGTCGGCGAGCGTCGCGCGACGGACGACGCAGCCGGTCGCGCTGCTGGCGGCAGGCTCGGTCATGTCGTGCCGCTACTGCTCACCGCTGTTGCTCACGAACGCGATCTTTTTCGAGTCCGGAGACCATGAGGGCACGTTGATCGTGCCCTGTCCGCCGTACAGGTAGGCGATGGCGCGCGGCGTTCCGCCGCTCGCCGGCATCAGGCGGAGCATGACGTGCTTGTAGAAGGGATGGTCCGAGGGGGACACCTCGGGCGGGAAGGAGATGAAGACGATCCACTTCCCGTCCGGCGAGACGTGCGGGAACCAGTTGTTGAAGCCGTCGCTCGTCAGCTGCTCGGCGCCGCTTCCATCAGGCTTCATCCGCCAGAGCTGCATCGTCCCGCTGCGCACCGAGTTGAAGTAGATCCATCTCCCGTCGGGCGAGTACTCCGGTCCGTCGTCGAGCCCGGGGGTCGTGGTCAGCCGCTCCTCCTCGCCCCCACCGGCCGGGATGCGATAGATGTCGTACTCGCCCCCGCGCTCGCCCACGTAGACGAGAAGTTTCCCGTCGGGCGACCAGCCGTGAAGGTACGAGGGGCCGCTCGCCGTCACGCGCTTCGGCGTCCCGCCGCGCAGCGGGACGGTGTACACGATCGAATGTCCGCTGTCGCTCGCCGAGTGGTTGCTGATCGCCAGCATTCGGCCGTCGAAGGAGAGCACGTGATCGTTGTTGTTGTTCGTCGCGAATCCTGTGTTGATCGCCGCGGGCGTGCGCGTCGCGAGATCGAAGCGGTAGAGCTTTCCGTCGCCGTTGTAGACGAGCGCCTTCCCGTCGCGCGTCCAGTTGGGCGCCTGGATCGAGCCGGGAGCGTGGAAGACGATGCGCCGCTCGCCGGTCGCGACGTCCATCGTCTCGAGATCGCTCGCCAGGTACTGGCGGTAGGGCACCAGGCTGGCCGGCGCGGGGATCGTGATGCGCACGTCGTCGAAGACTCCGCGCTCCACGACGTTCTCGTCGTGCGCGCAGACGAACAGCCCGACGTAGACCGTGTCGCCGAGGGCGACGTCGCTCACCTGCGTCGTCGTCAGGGTGTCGCCGAAGCGCGCGACCGACATGATGAACGCGCCGCCGCGACGCTCGAGCTGGATCACGTCCGCGCCGCTCGCGGGCGAGCGTGCCTCCTCGGTGGCCGCGCCCGGGGCACGGCGCCACTGCAGCGCCGCCAGCCCGTCGCCGTGGACGACCGCGGTCACCTGCGGCGAGCCGGCGTCGAGCGTGGAGCGCACCGTCCACCCGAGCTTGCGATGCGGCTCCTTCCCCTTGCCGAGGAGCCGCGCCCGCGTCGTGAGGATGAAGTCGCCGGTGAGCCGCCGGTACACGAAATGGAGCTCGTCGCGGTCGCCCCACATGTTCCGCCCCGCGCCGGCGACGGTGTAGCGCTGCCGCGCCGCATCGTACGATGCCGACCCGCGCCGCGACGGGGCGCCGACGTCGGTGTCCGCGGCGAACGCGCCTAACGGCCGGTGCTGGGCCGCGGCCCGGGCGATCGGGAGCGTCGCGGCAAGAAGGAGCGTGGAGGCGGACGGAGCGAGGCGCATGACGGGGAGCGGTGAAGGGTCTGAGCCGCTCTCTCAGATAGCACCGCGCGCCCGCCGGCGCGAGACCCCGCTATGCCCGTCGCGGCGCCCCGATCGTTCCCGTGGCGTCGGCCACGTACTGCCCGAACGAGGGCACCGGGTTGCTCCGGTGCGGCTCGAAGGCGAAGCGCGTCCTGCTCAGACGGCCGATCGTCCACGCCTCGCGCGTCAGCTTGTCGTAGACGCGCACCACGGTCGGCGCGTCCACGTCGCGCATCTCCAGCTGCAGCGTGTAGCGGCCGTTCACCGCGTTAGGCAGCGCGGTCGAGCCGTCCGGCTCGTGGGCGATGAGCGCGTCGACACGGTTCGGCTCGAAGCGGACGATGCGCTTGGCCGCCTCGATGAAGCGGGTCGCGCTGAGCAGCGCATCGCGCCGGCGATCGGTCGCGGTCGTCGAGACGCGGGTGCAGATCCCCTCGACGGCCACCGTCCACCGCCAGACCGGCGTCGCGACGAGCCAGGGAAGGTCGTCGGCGTGCGGCCGCGGCTCGTGGTGGAGCTCCTCGGGCAGGACGTCGGCCAGCGGGACGATGGTGGGGTGATCGAGCAGTCCCCGCCGGCCATACGCGAACGCGTTCACCCCACCAGCACCGGTGGGGATCTCGTTATGCCCTTCCATTTTCAGCTCCGTCGCCGAAAAAATGTGATGCACGCCACCGAACGCGCGCGGCCAGCAACTTGTGGGATGTGGCCGGCTCATGCAAGCAAACGCGGCCGTTCAGCGCCGGTTCAGCGCCCGTTCATGACCCCAGGTGTTGCCGGAGCCCGCGGCGGTCAACACCTTCGCCGCGCTCCGCGTAACTTCGTCGAACCGCAGCTCCCCCTTCCTCCTCTCCGAGCGCCGTGAGAACCCCTACTCTCCCCCGGCTCCTGCTCGTCGCGTCGGCGTCACTCGCCGCCGCGCCGCTCGCCGCGCAGTCGGCCGCGACCCCGGCCCGCCGCGCCCCACTCGACTCCACCGTCATCTCCGCCTTCCGCTGGCGCCCGCTCGGACCGGCGAACATGGGCGGACGCATCGCCGATATCGCCGGGATCCCCGGCCCGTCGAAGACCTTCTACGTCGCGACCGTCGCCGGCGGGATCTACAAGACCACCAACGCCGGCACGACCTTCCGCCCCGTCTTCGACGACCAGCGCGTCGTCTCGATGGGCGCGCTCGCGATCGCGCCCTCGGACACCAACGTCGTCTACGCCGGCACCGGCGAGCAGAACTCGCGCAACTCCATCTCCCCGGGCGGCGGGATCTTCCGGACGAGCGACGGCGGCAAAAGCTGGCAGTTCCTCGGCCTCGCCGAGACGCAGCAGATCGGACGCATCGTCGTCCACCCCACCGATCCGAACACCGCGTGGGTCGCGGCGCTCGGCCATGCGTGGGGCCCGAACAGGGAGCGCGGCCTCTACAAGACCACCGACGGCGGCAAGACCTGGCGGCTCGTCAAGTTCATCGACGAGCGCACCGGCTTCGTCGACGTCGCGATCCACCCGACGAACCCGAACGTCCTCTTCGCGTCGAGCTACCAGCGCGTACGTGGACCGTACTATCTCAAGAGCGGCGGGCCGGGCTCGGCGCTCTGGAAGAGCACCGACGGCGGCGAGACGTGGACCGAGGTGCGAGGCGGCGGATTCCCCGAGACGACGAAGGGTCGCATCGGCATCTCGATCTCGCGCAGCAACCCGGACGTGATCTACGCGCTCGTCGAGGCGGACTCGATCCGCGGCAAGGACGCCGCGTCGCGCACTCCGCAGCCGGCGAGCGACTCGCTCAACCCGCGCGCGCGCCGCACCCAGCGCCTTCTCAGCGGTCTCTATCGCTCCGCCGACGGCGGGAAGACTTGGCGCTGGATGAACGACCGCGACGTGCGCCCCTTCTACTACTCGCAGGTGCGCGTCGACACGAAGAACCCCGACCGCGTGTACTGGTCGTCGACGCCGGTGAACTTCTCCGACGACGGCGGCAAGACCGCGCGCACCGCGACGAACGGCATCCACGTCGACCACCACGCGATGTGGATCGACCAGAACGATCCCGAGCACCTCATCGTCGGCAACGACGGCGGCGTCTCGCAGACGTGGGATCGCGGCGGCAACTACGACTTCCTCGACATCCTCGCCATCAGCCAGCCGTACGAGATCAGCTACAACATGGAGATCCCGTATCGCGTCTGCGTCGGGCTGCAGGACAACGGCTCCTGGTGCGGGCCGAGCCGGACGCGCGAAGGCTCCATCTCCAACGACGACTGGTTCACCGTCGGCGGCGGGGACGGCTTCTACACGGCGCAGGATCTCGGCGACCCGAACATCGTCTACTCCGAGTCGCAGGGTGGCGCGATCGGCCGTTATGATCTGCGCACCGGCGAGCGCGTCGGGCTGCAGAAGCCGACCTGGCGGCAGCGCTACATCCAGTTCGAGGACTCGATCCTCATCGAGCGCGGCGACACGACGCGGCCGGCGACGAAGCAGCAGCAGCAGCGCGTCACCCAGCTCCGCACGCGGCAGCGCGCCGACAGCGCGCTCCTCGATCTCCGCTGGAACTGGAACACGCCCTTCTTCCTCTCCGCGCACTCGCAGTCGACGCTCTACATCGGCGGCAACCGCGTCCTCAAGAGCACGAACCGCGGCGACAACCTCGTTCCGATCTCCCCCGACCTCTCGAAGCAGCAGCGGGCGAAGATCGCCTACAGCACCGACTCCACCGGTGGCGTGACGCTCGACGCGACCGGCGCCGAGACCTACGGGACGGTCGTCGCGCTCGCCGAGTCGCCGATCCGTCCGGGGATCCTCTTCGCGGGCACCGACGACGGCAACGTGTGGGTGACGCGCAACGACGGCGCGACGTGGGAGAACATCACGACGCGTTTCCCCGGCGTGCCCGCCGAGACCTACGTCTCGCGCATCGAGCCCTCGCACTTCGACAGCAACACCGTCTACGTCTCGTTCGACAACCATCGCAACAACGACTTCAAGCCGTACCTCTACGTCAGCACCGACTTCGGCCAGAGCTTCCGCTCGCTCGCGGCGGGTCTGCCTGACGGCGGGCCGGACTACGTGCACGTGATCCGCGAGGACCCGGTGAACCGCGACCTGCTCTTCGTCGGCACCGACGTCGCGGCGTACGTCTCCCGCGATCGCGGGCAGACGTGGCAGAAGTTCATGACGGGGCTCGGCACCGTTCCCGTGTACGACCTCAAGATCCATCCGCGCGACCACGAGCTGATGGCGGCGACGCACGGCCGCTCGGTGTGGGTGGTGGACGTCTCGACGCTCGAGCAGCTGAGCGACAGCGTGCTCGCCGCCGGCGCATACCTCTTCGCGCCGAAGACCGCGTACCAGTACGGCGAGCCGCCGGGGGCGAGCACGGAGCCGGGACACAAGCACTTCGAGGCGAATGGTCCCGCCTACGGCGCCGAGATCGTCTATCGGCTGACGTCGGGGAGCGCGCGCGACCGCGCGAAGCTCGTCATCACCGACGTGCGCGGCGACACCGTCCGCTCGATCGAGGGCCCGGGGGGCGCTGGCATCCATCGCGTGACGTGGGACTTCCGCGGGAAGACGCCCCCCGCGTCGCCGCTCTCGCCGGCGCAGAAGCGCGACAGCATCATGAACCTGCGCAAGGTCGACCGGATCATCGACAGCATGGTGACCGCGGGCGCGGGATCGCGGGAGGATCTCGAGCGGATCAAGTCGCGGATCAACAGCGGGGGGCAGGACCTGTTCCGCCGCGGCGGGGGCGGCGGCCAGCCGAACCGCTTCGCCGAGCGTCCGGGCGAGGGCGCGGCGCCGCAGGGTGCGCGTCGCGGTCGCGACACCACCGCGGCGCGCGAGACGAG
>JABFXC010000158.1 GCA_013361935.1 Gemmatimonadaceae bacterium | reverse complement strand
GGTACTTGCCGATCGTCTTCGCCTTCGCGGGGGACTCGACGATGACCAGCGCCGTGGAACCGGACGGTGCGCCGACGTCGCCGAACTCGGTATCGGCGGGATTGCGTCCGCGCTTGCCGGCGGGCGCGCGCTCGCCGCGGACGGCCGCCGCCGCCCCGCGCTTCGCGGCCGCCTTCGCCGTGCTCTTCGCGGCGCGCTTCGCGCCGCCCTTCTTCGCTGTTGCCATCCTAGTGTATCGTCCTCCGTGAGCCGGGTGCTCCCGGCTCGTCGATTCCCACTGCCTCGAGAAGAGCCTTCAGGTCGTCGAGGGCGATGCTGCCGTCGAGCTGCGTCATCGCGCGCTCGATCACGTGCTCCAGCTCCGCCGCGTTCAGCGACTCGCCCGAGAGCCTGAGGAGATGCCCCCAGGCGTCCGGGGTGAACCGCGCCCGCTCGTGCGGACCGGGAACCCGGAAGGTCCGGCCCTCACGCTCGCCATTGCCATGCGGCGAGGTGGGATCGCTGCCACCCTCCCCGGAATGCTCGCTCATTGAATACACCTAAGCGGCGCCTTCGCGCCGCACCATGTCCACTACATTAATTATGACCTGCGCCACGGTCTGACGCTCCGTGTCGATGGTCACGTCCGCGCCCTCGAACGCCGCGCGGCGGGTCTCGTACAGCTTCCTGAGCTCGGCGAGCGGGTCCGGTCGCACGAGCAGCGGGCGGGTCGCCCGCTCCGCGCCGAGACGCTTGATCGCGGTCTCCGGCCGGACACGAAGGTAGATGATACGTGCCGGTGGACGCAAAAGCTCCACGTTGCCGGGCTGAGCGATCCAGCCCCCGCCCGGTGAGAGGATCATCCCCCCCACCTCGCGGAGCTCGCCGGTCAGCTGCGCCTCGAGCTTCCGGAAATGGTGCTCTCCGCGCTCTCCGAAGATCTGGCTGACCGGCATCCCCTCGCGACGCTCGATCTCGCGGTCGAGGTCGAGAAAGGCCCTGCCCAGTGCCTGGGCGACCCCTTCCCCCACCGATGTCTTTCCCGCGCCCGGAAGACCGACGAAGACGACGTGCGGCTTGTTCGCGTCAATCGGCGATACGGGCTGCGACGTGCGAAATGTAGCCGTCATAGTTCCTCCTGACTTCGGCGAGCGAGTCTCCACCGAACTTCTCGAGGAATGCGTCCGCGAGCACGATGCAGAGCATCGCCTCGGCAATCACCCCCATGGCCGGCACCGCGGTCACGTCGCTGCGCTCGGCGACCGCCTGCGCGGCGCCCCCCGTCGCGACGTCAACGGTCTGCAGGGGCCGCATCAGGGTGCTGATCGGCTTCATCGCGACGCGGACGACGAGCGGCTCACCGGTCGTCATCCCGCCCTCCAGCCCGCCCGCGCGGTTCGTGCGCCGTCTGACGTTCCCGGCGAGCGGACGACCGCTCGCGCGCTCGATCTCGTCGTGCACCTCCGCGCCGGTGCGGCGCGCGGCCTCGAAGCCGATCCCCATCTCCACTCCCTTCACCGCCGGGATCGACATCATCGCGGCACCGATACGGCCGTCGAGCTTGCGGTCCCACGAGACGTGCGAGCCAAGCCCCACCGGCAGCCCGTCGGCGATCACCTCGCAGATGCCGCCGAGGGTGTTCCCTTCGCGTTTCGTCCGGTCGATGAGCTCGACCATGCGGCCCTCGGCGTCCGCGTCGAGGGTGCGAAGCTGGGAGGCGTCGGCGGCGGCGTTGATGTCGTCGGGCATCGCCTCCGGACGTGCGGCGTCGATCCCGCCCAGGTGCACCAGATGGCTCCCCACCCGAACGCCGAACTGCGCGAGGAAGGTCCGGCAGACCGCGCCCGCGGCGACGCGCGCCGTCGTCTCGCGCGCCGACGCGCGCTCGAGGATGTCGCGTGCGTCGTCGCGGTCGTACTTGAGCAGCCCCGTCAGGTCGGCGTGGCCCGGGCGGACGCGGGTGACCGCGCGCTTTCGCGGCGCGGGATCCTGCTCCCGCGGCGCCGGATCCATGATCTCCTGCCAGTTCTTCCAGTCGCGGTTGCGCACGAGCATCGCAATCGGGCTGCCGAGCGTCTCGCCGGCGCGAACGCCGGAGAGGAGCTCTGCCTGGTCGCTCTCGATCTGCATGCGGCGGCCTCGCCCGTAGCCCTGCTGCCGGCGCGCCAGCTGGCTGTCGACGTCGGCCGCGACGAGCGGAACGCCGGCCGGCATCCCCTCGAGGACGCAGACCAGCGCCTGCCCGTGCGACTCTCCCGCGGTTGTGAAGCGAATCATGACTCGGTCAAAGACACGAGCCCGACACGGGGTCGGGCTCGCGTTGGTTTCTGCATCAGGACCTGCCGCGGATCACGGCAGCTGCAGCAGATCCTCCGGCCGAATATCAATCACCACGAGCCCCTCCGATGTCAACCCGTAGATCTTCAGCGGCACCGTTGCCGTCGGGTTGAAGTTGTACCAGACTCGCAGCGCGCCGTAGAGATTCGTGCGCAGCGGCAGCTTCTGGCGGAGGCGGAAGAAGTAGGAGTCCACCACCTCGAGCGTCGAGTCCGAGGAGGCGACGAACGCCTGGCTGACGTCGTCCGCCGCGTACTTCGAGTCGTTGCCCGGATTGAAGGCGATGCCCGAGCCGCGCGCCGTGGTCGTGACCTTGCCCTGCAGGCGGAGCGCGGTGTCGGCGAAGTAGGTCTCCGCACCGTGGATCGCCAGGTAGTTGCTCTTCTTGTTGTAGGCGATGCCGAAGATCGCGTCCGAGGCGTTGTTCACCAGGTCCTTGATCTGCAGCGGCCGCGAGTACACCGCCTGGTTGTACGTCATCCCGAGCGAGTCGAGCACGGTGATGACGCGTCCCGGCTTGCCGCCCGTCGCGCCTTCACCGAAGGCGATCCGGCGGCCGTCCGTCCCCGCCGACACGAAGTTCGTGTCGTTGAGGGCGAGCGTGGTGACGTCGATGTCGTTCACGAGCTCGACGTCCACCGCGTGCGTGCTGAGCGCCGGATCCGCCATCGCCTGCTCGGCGGTGACCCACTGCGCGCTGCAGTAATGGACGTTCGTGTTCACGTCGGTGTCGCAGATGCGGATGTTGTCGTTCGCGCCCGCGACCAGCGAGACGTAGATGAAGACGCTGTCCGCGTTGAATATGGTGTACTTCTGCGACATGGCGCTCGCGTACTGCCAGACCTGGCGCATGCGCGGCTGGCCGAGCGGGTCGTCGATGCGGCGGAGGGTGCCCGCCGGCGCGGCGCTCGTCGGGCGCGTCGAGAAGTAGATGTTGCCGTTCGCCGACTGCGCCAGGTACTGCGGGCGGTCGGAGTAGGTGTACACCCTGAAGCCGCTGTACTTCAGCTGCCCCGTGGTCTGGTTGACGTTCCAGGCGACGTCGTACACCGAGGTGCTCGGCGTCTGCACGCGCTGGCCGCGGAGCGACGACAGCGTGTTCAGGTCGATCACGTCGATGTTCGTGCCGCCGGAGTTGGCCACGAAGAGGCGGTTGCCGCTGGTGTCGACCGCCATCCCCCAGGGGAAAGCGCCAACGGAGATCTTGGTCGGGCGCAGCCCCGGCGTCGTGCGCGTCGCGGAGGAATCCTCCCAGACGAACACGCCGCCCTGCGCGACGTCGCTGACGAACACGCGCTTGCGCGTCGAGTTCGTGTCGATGGCGATGTCCGCGCCGAGGCTGCCGGCGGGGAGCGCATAGGTGACGCCGTACACGAGCGTCACCGTGTCGCGCTTGGCGACGCGCATGTCCGTCTGCGCCGTCGTGAAGCCGGCCGGCAGGGTGTAGCCGCGGTTGCCCAGGCTGTCCTCGGCCCAGCCGATGACGTAGGCCTGCTTGCCGCGATACTGGCGGTCGTAGCTCACCACGAAGCTCGCGGTGTCGTTCGCCCGCCGCGAGCCGGCGGCGCGCGTCACGCTCCCGCTGCCGATCAGCGTGCTGTCGGGGAGCGTGCGCATCTCGTAGCCGATCGCGCGGATCTGACTCGGATCATGGCCGTCGACCTTGAGGGTCGCGCCGATCTCGAAGCGCGGCGGCACCGTCTGGTAGACCAGCGGCGGCGCGTTGTCGCGCGGTTCCGAGATGATCGGGACGACGACCGTGTTCCCCGACCCGAGGTTCCCACCGCCGTCGACCGCGCGCGGGACGATCGTGATGGTGCCGCCGATCGGTGCGTTCGAGGGAACGGTGATGGTGGTCTGCGAGGTCAGGTTCTGGATGCCGGTGACGTAGATGGTCGTATCCCTGAGGATCGTGCCATTGCTCATCGTCGCCGTGTAGCCGTAGCGCGAGATGGAGGGCGTCGAGTCGAACACGACCAGCGTGACCGTGAGGTCGCGGTTCGGCCACGCCGAGCTGTCGGCGGTGACGATCACCTTCGGCCCGGAGACGAGCACCTGGGTGAGCACCGCGGTGTCCGCGTTCCCCGAGTTGTCCGTCGCGATCGCGCGGAAGTAGACCGCGGTGTCGGCGGCGGTCGCCGGGTTCTTGTTCGCGCGGAGGCGCCGCGTGAGCGTGTCGACCGTGGTGAGGGTCGTGTAGTTGTAGAGCACCGAGTCGTAGAAGACCACGGTGTCCGTCGAGCCGAGGCGCGGATCGCCGCGGACCGAGAAGCCCTTGATGGTGAACTTCTTCAGCGCGACGTTGTCGCTGAGCGCCGTCCTGATGTCGATGCTGTCGCCGATGAGCAGCGCGCCGCGCTGCGCCGGGCTGACGAAGGAGATGACCGGCGGGATGGCGTCCGCGATGTTGAAGCGGACGGTGTCGGTCACCGAGACGATGCCGGTGGCGTCGGTCGCCCGCGCCCGGATGAGATACGCGCCCGGGGGGAGGGTGTCGAAGTTGGCGAGGATCGACGCGGCGACGTTCGTCTTGCGGTTGTCGACCGGCTGCGTGAAGGTGAAGCGCGGCGTGAGGACGCCGCCTGCCACGGTGAGGACGTCATATCCCACCGAGGTGAGCCCCGACGAGTCGGACGCCGTGAGGCGCACCGAGTCGGTCGCGGCGAGCGACTTCATCGTCTGGCCGCGGATCGGCGCGATGAGCTTGACGGCGGGCGGGATCGAATCGAACAGGATGAACTTGATCGAATCGGTGAAGGTCTGGCCGTTGCCGTCCTCCACCATCCCGTAGACGCGAACGCTGTCGCCCGACCGCGCGCCGTCGAGCGGCACCGGGAAGGTGACCTTGAAGTCCGGCGTGGCCGACGAGAAGGTCTTGTCCGTGCCGTCGATCTGGACGAGCGCGCGCGGCGTCGTCGAGCCGGTGTCGCGCGTGGCGAACACCTTCATCTTCAGCAAGGAGAGATCGTCGCTCCCTTCGGCGGAGACGTTCACCGGCGAGCCGAAGAGCATCCGGTGCCGGACGGTGTCCAGGCCGGGGATGCTGATCTTCAGCTTCGGGGGCGCCGACGGCAGTGCGCCGCTGTTGCCCGTGGCCGAGTTGTCGCACGCGGCGAGCAGCACCGCGAATCCGAGCGCCCCTGCAGCGAGGCGCATAGCCCGATACGTCATAAGATGCTCCGGGTGAGTGCCGGGTTACCGCGGTGCCGCGGTGCCGCCCAGCTTGTCCCCGTCATCGACGATGTGGGGGGTGACCAGGATGAGAAGGTCGCGCTTGTCTTCCTGACTCGACGTGTGCCCGAACAGCTTGCCGATGAGCGGCAGGTCGACGAGGAGCGGGATGCCGGCCTTGGAGACCGAGACCTGCGTGACGGTGAGTCCGCCGATGACCGCCGTCTCGCCATCGCTGACGAGGAGCTGGTTCTCGGCGAGCTGCTTGGCGAAGGTGTAGCCGAGGTCCGACGCGGCGAGGGCGAGGCTGGAGCGCTCGCTGTGCAGCGTCATGAGGATCTGGCGGTTCGACGTGATGTGCGGGACCACCTCGAGGATGATGCCGCTCTCCTTGAAGGAGACCGTCGCGCGAGCCGCGGCGCCGGTTCCCGCCGAGTTGGCGTCGAGCACGCGGATCGGCGTCTCTTCACCGACCACGATGCGCGCCTTCTTGTTGTCGAGCGTGACGATGCTCGGCTCTGCCTGGATGTCGGCGAGCCGCACTTCCTGCAGCGCGTCGATGAACGAGGTCAGCGAGAACTTGCCGAGCGTCGTCGAGAAGAGGAGCGAGAGCGCGGGGTTCGCGACACGCTGGTTGGCGTTGGCGATCGCGGCGAGCGAGTTGCCGCCGACGCGGAACACGCTCGGCGTCTTCGACGGATCGAAGTACTCGGTCGGCCGGGTCGCGTCGGGCACGCCGTCGCCGTTGGTGTCGATCGGACCGAAGGCGCTCGGACGCTGCACCAGCTTGTTGAAGAACGCGCCGCTGCTGCCGAAGTCGTAGGCGATGCCGATGTCCTGGATGTCCGTGCGATCGACGAGGATGATCTTCGCCTTGATCGACACCTGCGGCGTGCGGACGTCGAGGTCGCGCACGTAGCTCACCAGATCGTTCATCCGCGACGGCACCTCGGTGACGAGGAGCGTGTTCGTCGCGGTGTCGGCGCGGACCGATCCGCGCGCCGGGCAGCTCTGCACGGAGACCTGCGCAGCGCCCGCCGCCTGCGGCGGGCAGTCCTTGGAGAGCAGGCTTCCGATCGTCTCGACGAGCGACGAGGCGCGGGTGTAGTTGACGGGGATCAGCTGCGTGACCAGCGGCTCCGTCGCCTGCTTCGCGAGGATGTTGCCGTAGCTGTCGACGGTGATGATGCCGTTGTTGTCCTCACCCGCCGCGAGGTTCTGCGACTGGAGGATCGCGTTCATCGCGACGTCCCAGGGCTGGTCGCGTACCTCGGCGGTGATCTTCCCTTCCACGCCCTTGCCGACGACGATGGTGCGGCCGGAGAACGCGGCGAACGCGGCGAGGACGTCGCGGATGTCGGCGTCCTGGTAGGTGACGGTGATGCGCGGCTGCGTCGAGGTGGCCGGAGCCGCCATACGCGTGCGCGCCTTCGGGGCCTCGGTCTGCTCGGGGCGCTCGGCCACCGGCTGGGCGGCATCACGCGCGCCGTGCCAGGCGTCGAAGCGGCTGCCCGGCGCGCTGATGGAGACGCGGACGTCGTTGCTGCCGCGGTCGATCGAATAGGAGCGAGTCGTGTCGAGGTCGATGACGACCCGCACGACGTCCTTCTTGTACTGGGCGAGGCGCACGTTGCGGATCCCGCCGCGGGCGACCTTGTCGTACATCTGCGGGGGCACGCCGAGCGTCGCGCCGCTCAGATCGAGCACGATGCGATAGGGCGCCTCGAGGGTGAAGTCCTCGATGTCGACGGACCCGGCGATCCCGATGACCACCTGGGCCTTGCCGGTGGCGGGCACGATGCTGACCGACGTTACCGCGGTCGCACGCGGGGTCGGGTCCATGCCTCGCGCGGGCGCGGAGATCAGGACGGCCGCAAGGGCGGCCAGCGACACGACACGCGTCATGGTTTCCTCTGAGTGGAATCGCCGAGCGCCAGGATCTCCTGACGCGAGTATCCGAATTCGTCGATCGTGAAGGTCACCGACTTCGGATGGATCTGCGCGACGCGCATCCGTCCGAGGGTCTGGCCGACCCGCACGCGGTACTGGTCGTTGGAGCTGACGTCGCGCATGATGGCGACGGACTTGCGGCCGGTCGGGTCGTAGGCGACCGCGACAAGCTTGAGGTCGTTATACGCAGGACGCAGATCCCCGCTCGCGAGCAACGACAGGAAGGGGTCGCGGCGGCCTTCGCCCTCATAGGTGAAGACCTCGCGGCTGAAGGCGACTTCGGGGGTCGCCTTCTTCGCGGTGTCCTTGCTCACACCCTTCTTCGCCGTGTCCTTGGTCACAGCCGGCGCGGGCTTCGCGGCAGCCGTGTTCGCGGGAGTGGCGGGTGCGGGCGCGGCGGCCTTCGCGGTGCCCTTCGAGCTCGACGCGTTCGCGGTGTTCGCCGTCGCCGGCGCGCTCTTCGAGGCGCCGCCATTCACCGGGTTCACCGGCCGCTGCGTGACGGGCTGGCCCGTCTGCTCGGCGATGTTCGCGTTCGTCGCGTTCGCGGCCTTCTGCGCGGCGGCTTTCGCGGCGCCGAGCGCCGGAATCCCCTGCGCGCGCGCCGGCGCGGCGACCGCGAGGGCGCCGACCGCGAGCAGCATCATCGACCACTTCATCAGTTGGCTCCCGCGGCTGCGGCCGCCGGGGCGGCGCCGTGCTCCGCCGGAGCGGAGGCGGCCGCGCCCTTGGCGACGTATGTCTGGATGTCGAACTGCGCCATGATGATCGCGTCGTCCTTGCGCCGCTTGAGCTTCGCCGCGGCCACCGGGTTCGGCGGAAGCATCAGCTTCACGTTCACCGGGGCGATGATGCGCGTCAGCGAGCCGACGTTGGTGAGGAACTCGCCGAGCGCGTGATAGTCGCCCATCACCTTGAGCGAGTACCGGTAGGTATCGAACTGATCGCCCGGGGTGACCGGCTGCGGCTGGATCTCGCCGACGTCGAGCCCGACGCGGCGCGCCGCCGTCGAGACCTGCTCGAGCAGCGTCGGCACCTCGTTTCCGGTGGGGACGAGCTGGCGCATCACCTGGAGGCTCTGCTCCGAGCGGGCCGCCTGCTGGAGGAGCGCCTTCTCGTTGTTCCGCGAGGTCTCCGACTGCGCCTTCCGGTTCCAGACGTCGAGCGAGTCGACGTGATCCTGGACCGTCTGGAGCTGCTCGTTGACCGGTGTCCAGCGGAACTGGTAGAACGCGTAGACCGCCGAGATGGCGACGACGATGAGCAGCGCGAGAACCTTGTCCCGCTCGCTCTTGAAGAGTGCCATGGTGTTACCTCACCGAGAGCGCGATCGGCACGCGCTTGACGAGCGCGCTGTCCGGTTGCTGATAGGTTCCGGTCAACTGGAACTCGGTCACGTCCTTCCCCTCGACGGGGATGACCGTGGTCTTGACGAGCGTGACGCCCTCGATGAAGGGCGACGCCTCGAGTGCCTTCATGAAGCGCGTCAGGGCCTGGATGTCGACGGTGTTGCCGACGATCAGGAGCTGCACCGGCACCGCGGCCGCGGCGCTGTCGGCGTTCTCTCCCTTCTTCGCCGGCTTCGCGGGGGGCGCATTGGGCTGCGGAGCGGCGGTCGCGTTGGTCTGCTGGAGCGACGTCAGCCAGGTGTACGGGGGGAGCGCGCGGCTCACCTCGTCCATCACGTGCGGCCAGACGAAGCGGTTGTTGTCGATGACCTTGATGATGTTGAGCTGCCGCATCACCGAGTCGCGCTTCGCCTGCGCCTTGCGGATGCTCTTCACGATCACCGAGTACTTGAGCGAATCCTGCTGGGCGCGGCGCTCGCGCTCCTCGAGGCTCGACTGGCGCGTGACCTGGCGCGTGTAGAGACCGCCGATGATGACGGCCGCCGCGACGCCGCTCACGACGGCGCCGATGAGGAAGGGATCGGTCACCTTCGCGGCGAAGCTCTTGAATGCCGCGCCGACGTCGAAGGACGCCCCGCCCCCGCTGCTCTTGCTCTTCTTCCCCGACCCGGGGAGCAGATTGATCTCGATCATGCCTGTCGCCGGTGTGATCAGGCCGCGCTGCGAAGCGCGAGCCCGATGGGGAGCATCATCAGGGGTGCGATCTCGTCGGTGACGAGCGATCCGAACGCGCCGTCACGCACCTTCAGGTTCGCGAGCGGGTTCGCCTGATCGACGCGGATGCGGAGCCGGTTGGCGAGCGCCTCGGTGAGCCCTGGGATTCGCGAGCCGCCGCCGCAGGTGTAGACGGAGCTCAGCTGGCCGCCGGTGCGCGCAGAGGAGGCGAGGAACGCCGCCGCCCGCTCGACACCCACCGCGATCTCCTCGCCGCGCGATTCGATCACCGAGTCGAGATGCGACGAGCGGTCGTAGCCCTGGAGGAGCTGGTCGGCCTCGTCGGCGCTCAGGCCGCGCTCGCGCTGCAGATCCTCGCGGAAGCGGCGCGTGCCCACGGTGAGGTCGCGCGTCAGGATCGGCACGCCCTCGTCGAGGATGTTGATGTTCGTGACCTCGTGGCCGATGTTGACCAGGCCGACGATCCCCGACATCGCGTCGGGATGATTCACCTCGAAGGCGTTGTGCAGCGCGAAGGCGTCGACATCGACGAGGGACGGCTTCAACCCGGCGTCGGTGAGGATGCGCAGCTTGTTCTCGATCAGCTCGCGCTTCGCCGCGACGAGGAGCACCTGCATCTCGTCGCCGCCGCCATCGGGATCGAGGATCTGGAAGTCCAGCTCCACCGACTCCATGTCGAAGGGGACGTGCTGCTCCGCTTCCCAGCGCATCAGCTCGCGCGCCTGCTGCTCCTTCACGCGCTCGATCTGGATCTTCTTGATGATGACGTCGCGCCCGCCGACGGCGGTGACGACGGCGCTTCCCTTCACGCCGGCCGCGGAAAGCGCGCCGCGCACCGCGTCGGAGACGATTCCCGGATCCATGACCTCACCTTCGACGATCGCGTCGGCGAGCAGCGGAGTCACCGCGACCTTCACGAGCTCCGGCTGCTTCTTGCCATGGTCGACGACGGCGACCTTGATGAGGCCGGAGCCGATGTCGAGACCGACTGTCGTCCTGCTGCGACCGAAGAGGCCCATGAGACTGGCGGGAAAAGATGGCGGCGCGCGGGCCCATACTGACCCTTGCGACGTGGGAGTTGTCGAGCGCCGGGACAACGTGACCGGCGGAGCGGTCGTTTCTACCGAAACACACGAACTGGGGGCCAGAAGGTAACAGACGGGGCCGCACGCTCCCCTCACCGGAATCACTCACCTGAAACGAGAACGGCGCGTCCCTTCCGCGGGACGCGCCGTTCACCGGTCATCGCGAGCGACGGTCCGCTCGCGCGAGCGCTACCACATCTCCGCCCACGCGCGCTGCTTCGCCGGGACGAGACGCGCCGAGCCGCGAAGCGCCATCTCGACCGCGCACTTGGAGTACTGGAAGGTTACGTTGCCGACGATGTCGTTCGTCGTGGCGCTGATGCTCGCGTTACGCGCCATGGCCGCGCCGACGATGTTCGCGCTCCCGTTCGACTTGGTGAACTGGTCACGGACGATGATCAGGCCGTACCAGTCGAAGCTGCCGGTGACAAAGAGGCTTCCGTCGACGAGGAGCACACCCTGACCGCGACCCTGGCTCAGGTGCACGTCCGTCGATACGTAGATGATCGGCATGTACGTCTGGCACTTCGTGACCGCGGTCAAGTCGCGCAGCGGCTCGCCCCAGTTGGTCGGGGAGGACGTGTTGCAGGCGCCGCTCGCGTTCAGCGTGGGCAGCACCGTGCCCGGGTCACCGGCGAGCTTGACGTCGGCGTTGGCGACGAGAGAGTTCCAGCTCTCGTCGCCGTACTTCACGTAGGTGCCGTCGGTGCCGGCGTTCGGGTCGGCGTAGGTCGCCGGGGTGCCGATCGCGTTGCTTGCCTTCGCGACCGTCAGCGTCGAGTTGGGGCCGTACGCCACCGCGGTGGTGTCGCGTCCCGGATAGTTCGCGCAGTCCCACCCCGTCGGGTTCGCGTTGGTACCGTACACCTGCGAGCTCCCCTTGATGGTCCCGCCGCCGGCGAGGGTGAGCGCACCGCCGTACTTCACCGCCGGATACGCGAGACGCATCACCATGCTCGTGCGACGGCGGACCTCCTGCGAGGTCGCCGCCCCGGCGACGCCCTCCGACACGAACCAGTAGGTGTAGTCGTTGATACGCGTCGCGCGGACGTTCGACGTCGAGCCGTCACCGACGTCGTACGTGAAGGTCGTGTCCTTTCCGACGGCGAACTTGATGTTCAGCGTCTGGTCCCAGCTGGACATGGTCTTGTTCAGCCCATACTCGGCGGCCGTGAAGGCGCGCTGGGCGATGAGCGAGTTGCGCCCGATCCGGAAGTCCTGCGTCGACGCGAAGAAGGCGCCGGCGATGAGGGCTCCGATGACGACGATGGCGAACATCGCCATCGCCAGCGCCATCCCCTCGCGGTTGTTCCTGTAGAGTGCTCGCATGATTGCGGTCTCCGTGATGAGTCAGCGCCTACTGCCGGTTCCGCAGCGCGATGATGACCTTCTGATAGTCGCGGTAGAAGTCGTTCACCTTCCCGCCCCCGAGCGCGACCTTGCTCTGCGTCTGCCCGCGGACGAACATCACGACGCGCGCGACGTTCAGCGGATTCGTCGTCACCGTCCCGGTGGAGTCCTTGTAGACGAACGACACCCCGCTGTTCACCGTGTCGCCGGCGACGTACGACTGGTAGGGGCCGGCGACGGGCTGGATGCCGGTGCAGAGCGACCCGTCGCCGCGGCACTCGCGATAGCCCATCCACCAGAGACCATCGGTGGGCGACCGGTAGAGCGAGTACTTCACCTGGCGCGCGAAGCGCATCGGCGCCCCGTCGATGATCGTCGGGCTCAGCGGAGTCGAGGTGTAGTAGATGTAGCGGTAGCGCGCGGCGTCGGCGGTCGCGTCGGTGAACGACGCACAGCCCGCGGTCGTCGAGTCGATCTGCGAGATCGTGTACGGCACCCAGATGTCGTCCTGGTTGCCCGGCGTCCTGTCGTCGAAGATGAGTACGACGTCGTTCACGCGCGGCTTCGTGAGGAAGGTGGTGAAGTACTTCCCCCCGGAGAGATCGGTCGGCGGAACCGCAATGTTGCTCCCCGGACCCGAGTTGCCGTGCGAGCACATGATGCTGCTCCCGATGTTCCCGCGCACGAAGAGCGAGGAGTCGGTCATCTCGAGGATGTCGTTGCCGACCGCCGAGACGCCGCGCACGTCCACGGGGACGACCGCGGTCGCCTGGCGGATCTGCTGCCGCGTGTCGATGACCTCCGTCGCGCTGCGATAGAACTGCTGCTGGCGCATGACGATGGTCATGATCCCCCCGGCGACGATGCTCAGGAGCACGAGCGTCACCATCATCTCGGGGAGGGAGAAGCCGCGGCGCCCGCGGCGGCTCAGATAGGATCGCATGGGTACTCCGTGATGTAGGCCTGCTTCTTCGTCACGCCGCGGAGCTTGTAGGTGATGGTGTCGTAGACGACGAGCGCGTGCGTCCCCGGCGTTCCGACGATCACCCAGCGCTCGGTCACGTTACGAGTCGTCGCCGAGCCGCTCGAATCCTTCATCGCGACGCAGCTGCCGGTGCGGATCCGTTCCATTCGCGAATACGCGACGTTGGCCGCCACCGACTGGTGCACCGCGCCGGTCATCTGGCGGACGACGACGCCCGCCGTCGCGGCGAGGGCGAGGATGCCGATGGACAGGATCACGATCGCCACCATGACCTCGACGAGCGTGAAGCCGTCGCGGCGCGCCGCGGCGGGCGGTTCATGAGAGACGTGCTTCATTGGGCGCACCCATGCCGGTTGATGAGGCCGATCGCCGAGATGCAGATGGAGTCGGCGAGCGCGTTGCGACCGAACTTGATCACGTTTCTCGCGCCGGTCGTCATCCCTCGGCCGTCGAACATGATCGAAAACGTGGGCGAGGAGACGCTCACCCCGAACTGGCGCTTGAGGTTCAGCGTGTTCCCCTTCGCCACCTGGGTCGAGCCGTTGCTCGCGGTCACGCGGATCGAGTCGCCTTCGGAGTAGAAGAAGGCCTGGCGCCCCGTCGCGATGGCCGCGGCGCGCGCGGCGGCGAGACGCGACGAGATACCGTCCTTGGCCGACCGCATCTGATTGCGATCGTTCATGTTGCCCATCTTCGGGAGCGCCATCATCATGACGACGCCCATGATCACCAGCACCGTCAGGATCTCGACGAGGGTGAAGCCGCGCCGGGTGTTTCGCATCGCTACCTCACTGGATTGCCGGCCCGACACATTGCGCGATCGGGGCCAGGATCGAAGTCGTTGAATGTCAGTCACTTGCATTTGACGATCATGCGCCACGCCCCGCAATTTCTTGCGGGTCCGCAACTTTCTTTCATACGAAAGGGTTCACTCCAGACCGTACTCCCTGATCTTGTAGAGCAGCGCGCGATGGGAGAGATCGAGGAGCTGCGCGGCGCGGGTGCGATTCCCCCCGGTGCGCTGCAGCGCCTGCGCGATGAGGCCTCGCTCGAGACTTTCCGTGCGCCGCTTCACCGAGAGATCCTCCGCGGCGGAGGCGTCCGAGCCGTTCGACGGGCCGGCGTGAGGCGGGCGTACCTCCCCGCGCACCGCGGCCGGCAGGTGCGCGACGTCGATCACGCCGTCGTCGACGAGGACGAGCGCGCGCTCCATCGCGTTCTCCAGCTCGCGGACGTTGCCCGGCCAGCCGTACTCGCCGAGCGCGCGCAGCGCTGCCGCGCCGAGCTTCGGGGGCGCGATCTTCAGGCGGCGCGCGTGGCGCTCGAGGAAATGGTGCGCGAGCTCGGCGACGTCGTCGCGGCGCTCGCGCAGCGGGGGCAGGTGCAACCGGACGACGTTCACCCGGTAGTACAGGTCCGAGCGGAAGCGCCCCGTCGCGACCTCCGCCTCCAGGTCGCGCGAGGTGGCGGCGACGACGCGGACGTCGACGGCGCGCGACGCGTTCTCGCCGACGCGCCGGATCTCCCCCTCCTGCAACACGCGCAGAAGCTTCACCTGCAGGGCCAGCGGCAGCTCGCCGATCTCGTCGAGGAAGATCGTCCCGCCGCTGGCTTCCTCGAAAAGTCCGGCGCGCTCCTGCGCCGCGCCGGTGAACGCGCCGCGCGCATGGCCGAACAGCTCGCTCTCGAGCAGCGCTTCCGGGATCGCCGCGCAGTTCACGGCGACGAACGCCGCCTCCGCGCGCGGGCTCGCGGCGTGGAGCAGCCGCGCGATCAGCTCCTTCCCCGTCCCGCTCTCGCCGGTGACGAGCACCGTCGACGGATGGCGCGCGACCTTCCGCGCCGTCGCGACGACGTCGCGCAGCGCTTCGCTGTGGCCGACGACCCCGTCGGCGCCGCGGAGCGCGGTGAGCTCCTCGCTCAGCCGCTCGACCTCGTGGCGCAGCTGCTCGCGCTCGATCGCCTTGCGGACGACGAGCAGGAGCTGGTCGGCGCGGAAGGGCTTCGAGATGTAGTCGTAGGCGCCGCGGCGGATCGCCTCGATCGCCGCATCGTCGTCGCCGTAGGCGCTCATCATGATGACGAGCGCGCGGCCCGCGGACGCGCGATAGCGGTCGAGAAACGTGAGCCCGTCGACCTTCGGCATGCGGACGTCGCAGATGACGAGCGACGCGTCGACGCGGGCGAGGCTCGCCAGCGCCGCCTCCCCGTCGGGGACCGCTTCCACGTCATGCCCCTCGTCGCGAAGGATGAGGGAGAGGGTGGGCCGCAGCCCGCTCTCGGCGGCGACAACGAGGCTCCGCATGTGGCCGCCTAACGTGCGGCGCCCCGCGGCGCCCGCTCGACGAACGAGACGCCCGAGGGGGCGCGAACGGGGAGATACGCGGGTATCGGGAAGAGCGCATGGAAGGCCGCCCCTCCCTCGCGCGCGCGCTGGACCCAGATGGTGCCGCCAAGATCCTCCACGACGCGGGCGACGATGGCGAGCCCGAGCCCCGTTCCCTTTCCCGGCTCCTTCGTCGTGAAGAAGGGATCGAAGATGCGCTCCTCGTCCGCCTCGGCGATCCCCGGCCCGCTGTCGGCGACGACGATCTTCAACACCTCGGCGGGCGGCTTCGTCGTGTCGAGCCAGTGCAGGACGCGCGGCGACGGCTGCCGCGGGACGACCTTGCCCTCCGGATCGCCGGCGCGTCGGCCGATGTTCTCCTCGAGCGAGGCCCGCGTCAGTCGCTGCGTCACGACGGCGAGCCGTCCGGCGCCGTTCATCGCATCGGTCGCGTTCAGGCAGAGATTCACCAGCATCTGCTCCATCTCGTGCCGCTCGCCGCTGATGACCGGCGTGCTCTCGTCGAGCTTCAGGGAGAGCTCGACGCGCCGGAACAGTCCCTGGTCGCGGAGCAGCTGGAGGGCCGACCGCACCGCGTCGTTCACCTCGATGCGTCCGGGAGTGTTGCGGCGCGGGCGCGCGTAATCGAGCAGTCCACGCACGATGCGATCGATGCGCGCGCTCTCGCGCTCGAGCCCCTCGAGGGCCTCGAGCGCCTCGGCGTCACCGCGCACCCGGCTGTGGAGGACGTGCGAGTAGCCGTTGATCGCGGCGAGCGGGTTTCCGATCTCGTGCGCGACGCCGGCCGCGAGGCGGCCGATCCCGGCGAGCTTCTCCGCGCGCACGCGCTGCACCTGCTCGGCGAGCAGGTGATTCGTCATGCGGTTGATGCTCGCGGCGAGGACGGCGAGCTCGCGCGTGGTCGCGTCGGGGACGCGCCGCGTGAGGTCACCCGCGGCGATCGCCGAGGTCGCGTCGACGGCGAGGGCGAGTGGAGCGGAGACGCTCCGCCGCACGATGTAGGCGCCGAGCGCGACGAACACCGCGACGTCGCCGGCGACGAGGAGGACGAGCCAGAGCGCGCCGTACGGATCGTCGGTCAGCGTCCACGAATAGAGGACGGTGGTGACCATCGCGATGACGAGCGCCGCCGCGCCGGTGAGCCCGAGCCCGATGAGGAGCTCGGTGCGCAGCGAGCGAAGTCGCGCGTGCGAGGCGGGGCCGGGCGTCGAGGACATGTCCTGTGAGGGACGAGGGACCCGGCGGTGCGTTACAGGGGGAAAAGCAGAGCGGGCCAGGCGATGATCGCCTGGCCCGCCCCTGATTCAAACCGCGTACTGCTTACTTGCAGGCCGGCTCGCCGTCGCCCGCCGTCGTGACGAGCGTGTTCGGCGTGTTGACCGCGATCTGGCAGGTACGACCCGACACCTGCGTGTGCGTCACCGAAGCCGTCCAGAAGCCCGCGCCGACGACGATGGCCGGGGCGCCGACACCGGTCGACGGGCGGAAGCGCAGCGCCGCCGTGTCCGTGCTGTACTTCACCGAATCCGAGAAGAACGCCTCTTCAGCGGTGACGAGGTTGCGAAGATCCGACTTCATCGCCGCGATGTACGCCTTCTCCTTCGTGTTGGCGAACTTCGGAATCGCGATCGCCGCGAGAATACCGATGATGACGACGACGATCAGCAGCTCGATGAGCGTGAAGCCCTTGCGCGTGTTGCGAAGCATGTGTCTCTCCGATGAAAAGGGGGCAGCGTGGTGCGTTTGTCCTTCGACTTCTGGCCCGGTAGAAGGCAACGGCCGTACCGGTGTTGCCGCAGCGTCGTAAGATGCTGTCCTGCAACCGGTTGACTCATTGCGAGTGAATCCGTCGCCCGCCGACCGCGGCAGCAAACTGCAAGAGGTCTCGCACTTTGCTCCCGCGGCGTCCGGCAAGGTGGTGATTCACCGCACGCCAACCGCGCGCGAAAGACTGCGCCCACAATCAGTTGGTAACAGCTGCATCGGAGATGGATCGTGGGCCGGAGCGTGGCCCCGGCCCACGATCGACTACGTCACCGCGAGACCGTTTACTTGCAGGCCGGCTCGCCGTCGCCCGCCGTCGTGACGAGCGTGTTCGGCGTGTTCACCGCGATCTGGCAGCGGCGGCCCGAGACCTGGGTGTGCGTGACGGCCGCGGTCCAGAAGCCCGCGCCCACGACGATCGACGGGGCGCCGACACCGGTCGACGGGCGGAAGCGCAGCGCCGCCGTGTCCGTGCTGTACTTCACCGAATCCGAGAAGAACGCCTCTTCAGCGGTGACGAGGTTGCGAAGATCCGACTTCATCGCCGCGATGTACGCCTTCTCCTTCGTGTTGGCGAACTTCGGAATCGCGATCGCCGCGAGAATACCGATGATGACGACGACGATCAGCAGCTCGATGAGCGTGAAGCCCTTGCGCGTGTTGCGAAGCATGGAAGTCTCCGGATGGGGGTGGAGCTGGGCGCCGTCCAATTGGCCGGCGTCTCCGGGGCCATGGAAAAGCAACGCGTGTACCACGGCTCTAGGCTACGGCAAACCGTTGCTGGACAACATCTTATGATTATCTGGTACAGAATTAACGACCAGTAATCGCCGCGTATCGCACGATTCCTCGCAGAACGCGCGCGCCAGGGCGGCGGCGCCGCTACGCCTGGCGCGGTCTGCTGCGCGGGCCGACCGGCGGAACGCCGAGCGCGACGAACGCCTCGTCGACGTTGGCGCGGACGACGTGGTCGATCAGCGCGCGCGCGGTCGCCGAGGTGAATCCGCGCGCCGGCGGGACATGATGGCCGGGGATCGGGGTGCTGCCTAACGCGCGCGCCGCGCCGCGAGTGACGTAGACGACCCCGTCGGCGGGGATCGCGGAGACATCGTCGCGGCCGACGACGACGATGTGGAGGTTCTCCATGGTGCAGCCGAACTCCTCGAACCGGCGGGTCAGCGCGGGGATCGACCGCTCGTCGCCGAGCACGAGATGGAGCGGCTCGCGCAGCAGCTGGCGCCAGTCGCCGCCCATGGGGTTCAGCCCGATCTCGGCGACGATCACCGGAACGTGCACCCGCTCCCCGACGCGACGCACCAGGGCGGCGAAGGGTCGCGTGGTAATGAGGAGGTCCGCCTGGGCGAGGTCGGCGAGCACCGACTCCGCCGGATCGGCGAGGTCGCCGGCGTCGAGGCCGCGCGCGTCGAAGCCGTAGTCGGCGCGGAGCTCGTAGCAGATCCCCTCGATCTGATCCAGCGTGCCCTCCACGAGGACCGCGCGGAGTCGCCGGGTGAGCACGATGCGCTGGAACCACTCGTGGAGCCGAACGATCGGGACGTCGCGCGCGAGTCCTTCGTGCAGCGTATCGATCAGCCACTCCAGCCCGGGCGTGTCCGCCCCGAGGAAGAAGCGGCGCGCGACGTAGATCCCCGTGCGCTGCCGGATCTCGACGAGCTTCTCCGCGGCGAGGTCGCGATACGCGGCGAGCACCAGGCGATGGTCCGCTGAGAACTCCGCGCCCGCCTCGCGGGCGCTCGGCAGCCGGTCGCCCGGCGCGAGCGTCCCTGCATGCAACCCGCGCAGGATGCGCGCGCGGAGCACTTCGACGAGCGTGTCTTTCGTCATCCCGGCGTCGCTCGGCACCGCCGCCTAACGCGGCGCGGCGGCGACCTGCCGCATCGGGGGGATGTGCGTCCCCGGCCGGCGAAGCCAGGCGTCGAGCGAATCGGGATGCAGCGTGGCGATCCGCGTGGAGTCGACCTGCCTCAGGAGCCGCCGGTACTGGCGCACCTCGCTCCCGCGCTCGATGCCGAGGAGGGCGTGCTGGCGCGCTTCGTCGAGGCGGCCGAGCTTGAGCAGGCAGCGCGAGTAGGGCGCGAGCGAGAAGCTCTGCGCGGTGTCGGTCGTGGCGAGGGACCACTTGTAGAGGGGGAGCGCGCGGTCGCATGCGCCCTTCTTCCGGTACTCCTCGGCCAGCAGATACGGAGGGATCGGGTCGTACGGAAAGAGCCGGATGGCCTCGAGCATCTCGCGCTCCCCTTCCCCTCTGAAGCCCTTGGCGAAGAGCCACGCGCCAAGGATCTGGTGCGCGCGATAGCTGTCCGGCGCGTCGTGCACCGTGATGGGAAAGAGGATGTCGTTGTCGCGCCAGACCAGCTGCCGCTGCGCGCTGTGCAGCCCCCCGGCGAGCATGATCGCCGCCAGCGCCCCGGCGAGGGCCAGACGGACGGGGCGACGCGTCTCGACGTCGCGAGGAAGCGCCCGCCATGCGCGCAGCCCGAGCGCGACGACGGCGTACATCGCGCCGACGCTCGGGAGCAGAAGCGTCCGTTCGGCGAGGATGAATCCCGTGGTGAAGAGGAAGCCGCTGATCGGAAGCATCGCGACGATCGTCCACCAGATGCCGAAGCTGACGTCCCGCCACCCGCGCCGCATCGCGGCCCAGAGGGCGGCGAAGGTGACGACCAGGACGAGCAGACCGGGAAGCTGCTCCGGCCCCATCTCGATGGCGAAGGGAACCATCGGCGGCGAGTACTCGGCGACGAGCCGCGCGGGCCAGAGGAGCAGGCGCGCCCACTCCTTCGCCATCCCGATCATCGTCAGCACGCGATGCGCGCTGGTGAGGTGCAGCCCGACGTACGCGGTGTGCGGAGGCATGCCGCCGAGATCGCCGAGCACCGCGGCGCGCGTCCGGATGTAGACCAGCCCGACGAGCGTGAGCAGCAGAACGAAGGGACGCACGGTGACGAAGCGCGCCGCGATCGGGCGGCGGTCGGCGACGATGGTCAGCTCGGCGACGAGGAGAAGGAGCGGAATCACCATCCCGTTCTCCTTCGCCAGCACGGCGACGACGAAGCAGCCGACGAGCGCGAACGCCACGGGCCAGCGCATGGACCCCGCATCGCGCTCGCGCACGTAGAGCCAGACGCCGAGCACGCAGGCGAGCCCGGTGAGGACCTCGCCCTGCCCGACGAGGTTCGCGACCGCCTCCACGTGCACCGGGTGCACCGCGAACAGTGCGGCGGCGATCCAGGCCGCGGTGCGCGGGAGGAAGCGCCGCGCGAGGAGGAACACCGCGAGGCACATCGCGGCGTAGATGAGGATGTTCGCCGCGTGCATCGCGATCGGCCGTGTGCCGCCGACGAACCACTCGATCGCGAACATCGCGAGGGTGAGCGGGCGGTAGCCGCCGGCCGTCGTCCCCGCGCCCCAATACGAGTCGGTGAAGAGCTTCGGGATGTTGGCGAGCGAGCGGATGCGCTCGTTGCCGGCGACGATGTAGCCGTCGTCGTACGCGTAGGTGTTCCCGAGCGAGGTGAACGAGACCGCGATCGCGAGGAGGACGATCGCGACGTGGGGTCCCCAGCGGCGGATGCGCTCGTTCACGGCGCGATCACTTCAGCCAGAGATTGAACTTCGCGATGTGCCAGAAGGCGGCGACGCCGTCCTTCCAGCCGATCTTCTTGCCTTCGGCGTAGGTGCGTCCGGAGTAGGAGATCGGCACCTCGTAGATGCGCGCCTGCGCCTGGGCGAGCCGCGCGGTGACCTCAGGCTCGAAGCCGAAGCGGTCGGCGGTGAGCCGGAGCGAGCGCGCCACCTCGCCGCGCATGGCCTTGTAGCAGGTCTCCATGTCGGTGAGGTTGAGGTTCGTGAACATGTTGCTGATGGTCGTCAGCAGCTTGTTCCCGACCGAATGCCAGAAGTAGAGCACGCGGTGCGGTCCCGAGAGGAAGCGCGAGCCGAAGACGGCGTCGGCTTTCCCGTCGATGATCGGCTGGAGGAGCGCGGGCCAGTCGTTGGGGTCGTACTCGAGATCGGCGTCCTGCACGATGACGACGTCACCGGTGCTGGCGGCGAGCGCGGTCCGGATCGCGGCGCCCTTGCCGCGGTTGACGTCGTGGAAGACGAGGACGTCGATGCGTCCCTCGTCGCGGAGGCGCGTGAGCACCTCGCGGGTGCCGTCCGTCGAGTAGTCGTCGACCACGATGATCTGCGTCCTGACGTCGACAGCGCTGCGGACCTGATCGAGGATGATGTCGATCGTCGCACGCTCGTTGTAGACGGGGACGAGGACGGAGAGCACGAGCGTCGCGGGGTCGACGGGCGTGCGGCCGCGCATGCGGACGCGCTTCTTGCCGCCGAGCAGGCCGTCGAGGCGCCCGGACTTCCCGTCGCCCGCGGGGGCGTTCGAGCTCGGGAGCGGATTGGGAGTGGTCATGGTGGGTCGCGCGGGGCGCTGAACGTCAGGCAGCGTCATGCCTCGACTCCGTACCGCGACAGCTTGCGGTACAGCGTCGACGGATCGATGCCGAGCACGTCGGCGGCGCGTGACTTGTTGCCGCCTTCGCTCTGGAGAACCCACATAATGTAAGCACGCTCGACGGCATCGAGCGTCGGGTTCGCGGGGGCGGCGTCGCTGACGAGCGGGCGCGCCTTGCGCTCGACGACGCGAGCGGGAAGCGCGCCGACCTCGATCATGCCGCCGCGGGTGAGGATCACGGCGCGCTCGAGCGCGTTCTCCAGCTCGCGCACGTTGCCCGGCCAGTCATACGACTGGAGCACCTCGAGGGCGCCCGGGGCGATGCGCTTCGGCTCCTCCTTCGCCTGCTC
>JABFXC010000037.1 GCA_013361935.1 Gemmatimonadaceae bacterium | reverse complement strand
ACTGCGCCGCGTCGAGCACCGGCGCCGGCGTCGCGTCCGCGGCGCGCTCGGCGTCGAACCCCTCGGCGTAGGCGTCGAGCATCTTCAGCTCCGCCTCCTTCGCCGGGTAGCCGACGCGGATCTTGAGGAGGAAGCGGTCGAGCTGCGCCTCGGGGAGCGGGAAGGTGCCCTCGTACTCCACCGGGTTCTGCGTCGCGAACACCGTGAACAGCTCGTCGAGCGCGTGCGGCGTTCCGTCGACCGTCACCTGGCGCTCGGCCATCGCCTCGAGCAGCGCGGCCTGCGTCTTCGCCGGCGCGCGGTTGATCTCGTCGGCGAGGAGCAGGTCGGTGAAGACCGGGCCGGGCCGGAACTCGAAGCCGCGCGAGGCGTCGCGGATGATGCTCGTCCCCGAGACGTCGGCGGGCATCAGGTCCGGCGTGAACTGGATGCGGCCGAAACGCGCGTTGAGCGCGCCGGCGAGGGCGCGGACGAGCAGCGTCTTCGCCGTGCCGGGAACGCCCTCGAGCAGCGCATGACCGCGCGCGAGGAAGGCGATCAGCGCCTCGTCGATCGCCTCGTCCTGGCCGATGACGCGCGAGGCGACCGCCTCGCGCACGCGGCGCATGGTGTCGGCGACCTCGGCGGCGTTCACCGAGCCGGGGGCCGGCGAGGGAGACGAGAGAGAGCTGCCAGGGATGGGAGCGGTCACGTGCGAAGGGTCCTCTCGATCGTGTCGATGTCGTCCGCGAGCATGGTGAAGTCGCGGGGGGAAACGGGGAGCTTCGTCGCGGCGACGAGCCGCTCGACGCTGGGCCTGAGCGCGGGATGGCGCTCGGCGATGCGCCGGAGCCAGACCTCGTCGTCGCCGCTGCGGGCGACGGTGCCGTGGCGACGCCGCAGCCCGTGCACCAGCCGGCGCGCGGCGAGCCGCGTCGCGCCCTTCTGCATGTACGCGCGGGAGAGCGCGCCCACGTGCTCCAGCGGCGAGCGTCGCTCGAGGCGCATGTGGGGACGCGGCGCGATCGGGCGCGCGCCGAGCGCGATGAGGAGCACGAGCCCGGCGAGCATCACCTGCAGCCCGGCGCGCCCGACGTTGGTGTCGGCGAGCGCGCGGCCGATCGCCGCGCTCATGCTCCCGTGGCGTCCCATGCCGTGATGATACTCGTCGAAGACGACCGGCGCGCCGGCGCCGGGCGCGGCCCATTCCAGGAAGCGCTGCGGGAGGACGACGAGGTCGTGCTCGTCGAGGAGCGCGTTGCGGACGATCCCGGGGTCGGCGAGGACGACCACGCGGCCCGCGCCTAACGGCAGCCCGATCGCCGCCGGCTTCACCGCGGGAACGAGCCGCGAGACGGCGATCACGGTGAGGAAGGTGCTCGTGTCGCGCGGCAGTGGCCGCGTCGCGCTGAGGGCCGCGTGCACGTGATACGAGTACGCGGCGAGCGCCGGCGCGACGCGCGAGCGCCGCCGCACGACGTCGGCGAGGCTGTCGCGCGTGCGCTGGCTCCGGGAGACAGCGCTGTCGAAGGACTGGACCTCCTCCTGCGTCGTCTCGTACTCGTCCTCATCCGTGCTCGCGCTGTCGGCGACCGCGGCGCTGTCGTCCGTCGACGCGCGGTCGGCCGCGGAGTCCATCGCGGCGACGTCCTCCATCGTGATCTCGGCCGGCGGGCGCGGCGTCGGCATCCGCCCGGCGACCACCGGATACCCGCCGTACTGGAAGTCGTCGCTGAAGAGATGCAGCGAGTCGGCGAGGGGCGAGCGCTTCTCCGCGGAGACGATGAGACCCGCCCCGCGACGCACGGCCGCGAGCAGCACGCCCACCTCCGACGCCGTGGGCTCGATCTCGGGGGCGAGCACCACGTAGAGCGCGGAGTCCGACAGCGTTCCGTGGAAGCGCTCCTCGCGCCGCTTCACCTTCCAGCCGAGCCGCTGCGCGCCCTCGTACCACCCGCGGACGCCCGACCTCTCGTAGCTCAGCGAGGAAAGCGTGCCGCTGGCCTCGTCGGCGTTGTCGTTGGGGACGAGCAGGCTCGCGAGCACGATGATCGCGGCGAGCGTCCCGAAGACGACCTTCGGCCTGAGCAGCCGGTCGAGGAGCCGGTCAGCCATCGCCCTGCACGATCGGGATCGCGAGCTGCCGCAGCCGCTCCCACCGCTCCTCGTCGCAGACGCCGCTGCCGTACACCACCACATCGTACGCGCGCGCGAAGTCGCGGAAGAGCGAGAACCCCGCCGCCGAGCGCGCGCGCAGCTCGCGCGCGTAGTCGCCGGCGGTCTTCGAGGGATGGAGCCGCACGAGCCCGCGCCGCGCGATGGTCGCGAGGAGCGCGGCGTAGAGCGCGTGCGCCGCCGCGGTGAAGTCCCCGCTCGCCGCGTACTGCTGCGCCGCCGTCCATGGATCGCGCGCGTGTCCGCCCGCGCCGCCGCCCGCGAGCACGGGGCGCGCGGCGATCCCGCGCTTGCGCCGCATGTAGCTCACCCACGCGAGGCGCGCGACGATCGCCAGCGCGATCGCGCCGACGATGGCGATCACCGTCCAGAACGCGGTCGGGCTGGCGCGGCGCATCGCCGTCATGTGGCTCAGCTGCTCGGCGATCCAGTCGAGGGCGCGCTGGATCATCCGCGCGAGCCAGCTGGGCTGACGCTTGACGTAGGCCGCCTGATTGAAGACGGCCCGCATCGTGTCACGTATTGCCGTCTCGTCGACGGGGAGTCGGAGCTGCACCGATCGTCAGGCGGCGGCGCTGGGAGACGGAGTGGGCGACGGGAGGCTCGTCACGTCGAGGTCGAGCCCCTCGCGACGAGTCCGGATGTCGTAGTAGAGAAAGATCGCCGGTAGCGACATGAAGGGATAGAGCACCGTGCTCGCCACCGCCCCAATGAAGGCGAGGGCCCGCGAGCTCGCCCCCATCCCGGTCGCCGTCTGCTGGATGACGACGATCAGCACCATCACCAGCACCCCGGGGATCCCGGCGACGCCGATGACTCGGAGATTGTTCCCCCGCGCCAGCTCCTTCGAGCGGCGGATCGCGCCGAAGACGCCGAGCTTCTCGATCACGAAGGCGGGAAAGACTGCGAAGTAGCGCGCGAACGCCCAGATCCCCGGGAGCAGGAAGAGCATGCTCCAGAGGATGATCACGAGATACTTCAGCAGATACAGCCCCGTCGCCGGAACGGTGCGCGGCAGCGCGCGGCGCAGCGCGTCGCCGAGCGTCGCCGGCCGGCCGTGGATCAGATCGTCCACGAGGTGCACGTAGGTCGTCGCCCAGCAGCCCCAGACCAGGAGGAGCAGGAGCATCCGCGCGGCGGCGACCAGACGCTGCGTCTGCCAGAGCGCGAACGGATGCGCGGGGTCGGGGGGCCAGAGCGCGCTGAGCACGAGCCCCGGGAGCTGGCCGAGCGCGATCGCGCTCGCCAGCGTCACGAAGTGCGCGCGGATGAACTCGACGGTCGCGTCGAGCAGCTCGGTGTTCGAGCGCGGGCGAAGTGCGACGGCCGGCATCGGCTCAGCTCTGCGGCGCCGGCGCCATCGCGCTGGAGAGCACGTCGATGTCGTAGCCTTCCTTGCGCACGCGCTGGTCGAAGTAGAGCACCATCAGCGCGATGTTCAGGAAGGGATACATCAGCATCCCGACGAGGTTGCCGATGATCGCCGCGACGATCGGGTTGCGGAGGATGAAGCCGATCACGAGCTGCACGACGAGCGCGCCGGCGACCTGCGCGACCCAGTAGACGCAGAGGCAGAGGAACCCGACGCCGATGATGCGCAGCGTCGAGTCCCGGGAGAGGGCGAAGGAGCGGCTGACGCCGTCCATCGCGTCCTTGCGCTCGATGACGATCGCGCTGGTGATGGCGAAGGTCCGCGCGATCACGTGCACGAAGAGCACGAGCAGCGCGACCGCCACGATGAAGCCGAGGAAGGCGTTGAGCTTCCCGAGCACGGCGATCCCCACGCCCATGAGCAGCGCCACCGCTCCGATGATCAGCACGCGGAGCACGTTCCCGCCGACGAGCGAGATCCCCTTCGACAGCGCGCCGCGGATCGCGTCCCCCGGCGACGGCCGGTTCCCATGGTACGCCTCGGCGGCGGCGAAGGTCATCGCGCCGTCGATCACCGACATCCAGAGCACCGCGACGAGGCCGACCGTGACGAGCATCGGCAGCATCGCCATCATGCTCGCCTCGAGCGAGCGCGGACTCAGGCTCGCCATCGAGAACACGCCGAGCGAGATCAGGATGACGAAGGGTACAGACGCGGCGAGCCCGATCACCGCCATCGTCGCGAAGTTCGAGCGGAAGATCGAGAACGCGACGTCGACGATCTCGATCGCGGAGCGCGGGCGGATCGCTGGAGCTTCCATGGGAGCCGGGGGGTGAAGGTCGGTGGCCTGCGGCGAGCGGGGGGACCGTCCATCAGGACTGGTCGGGCGCCCGCGGGGTCACCCCGCCGCGGGCACCGTCGCCGCCTGCGGGTCGAGCATGAGGTCGAGGTCCAGCCCCTCGCGCCGGATGCGCAGGTCGAAGTAGAGCAGGGTGACGAGCACCGCGATGAAGGGATAGATGCACGCCATCAGCAGCGTCGCGACGAGCGTCCCCGCGGCGACGCCGAAGACCGCGCCGGCTATCCCGCCGACGAACGCCGTCGCGATGAAGTACACCAGGTACGACACGCCGAAGATCCCGAAGATGCGGAGTCGCGATCCCTTGGTCAGCGCCTTCGAGCGCTCGAGCGACGCGTTCGCGCCCGTCCCCTCGACCATCGCCGCCGCCATCCCGGCGAAGTACGTCACCGCCACCCAGATGCCGGGGACGATCAGAAAGATCAGCCCGAAGCCGACGCCGAGTCCGTACAGGAAGCTCACGCCGAGCACGGTCGCCAGCCGCGCGCTCACCGCGCGCAGCGCGTCGGCGGGGGTGATCGGCTCGCCGAGGTACCGCTTCGCGACGATGATGATCGCCGCCGCCTGACCCGCGGAGCTGAACACCCAGTCGGCGATGCGCGCGACGAAGTTGAGCAGCACGTCCCCGGGGTTCATCGCCGCGACGTAGCCCATCACCGCGACGGGGACGAAGGCGACGACGACCGCGGTGAAGAGCAGGGCGAAGTTCTCGCGCAGGAACTGGAAGCTCGCGTCGATGAGCTCGACGCCGGTGCGCGGACGAAGCGTGACGATCGGCATGATCTCGGGGGGTGGGGGGTCCCACAAAATTACGCGCGCAGGAGCGGGGCGCCAGAGCGTTAGGTCGGCGGGTCGAGGCTGGGGTGATGCGCGAAATGCCGGGATCCACGATGCGGGAAACGGCGGGATCCACGATCCGCGAAACGGCAGGATGCGCGATCCACGATGCGGGAAACGGCGGGATCCACGATCCGCGAAACGGCAGGATGCGCGATCCGCGATGCGCGAAACGGCAGGATGCGCGATCCGCGATGCGCGAAACGGCAGGATGCGCGATCCGCGATGCGCGAAACGCCGGGATTCGCGATGCGCGAGGGCTACGCTCGCGGGGAAGGCTTCGCGGATCGCGGATCGCGCTTCTTCGCGGATCGCGGATCGCGCTTCTTCGCGGATCGCGGATCGCGCTTCTTCGCGGATCGCGGATCGCGCTTCTTCGCGGATCGCGGATCGCGCTTCTTCGTGGATCGCCGACCCGCTCCGTCCCCGACGCGCTCCACCTCGCCGGTATCGAGCAGCCGCCAGAGGTACCAGGACGCGATGGTGCGGTACGGCGCCCACTTCTCCCCGTGGCGCAGCACCTCCTTCGGCGTCGGCTTCGTCCGCAGCCCGTAGGCGCGCTGGAGTCCTTTCTGGATGCCGAGGTCCAGATCCGGGAGGATGTCGGGCCGGCCGAGCCGGAACATCAGGAACATCTGCGCGGTCCATCGGCCGATCCCCTTCACCTCCACGAGCGCCTCGGTGAGCGCGTCGTCGTCGAGCTCGTGCAGGGAGTCGACGGGGAGCTGCCCCTGCTCGACGCGCGCCGCGAGATCGCGCAGGTAGCTCAGCTTCTGCCGCGACAGCCCGACGCCGCGCAGCGTCTCCTCGGGCGCCGCGAGCAGCTCGGCCGCGGTGGGATCGCGATCGCCGAAGAGCGCGCGCAGCCGCGAATGGATCGTCGCCGCTGCCTTCCCCGAGAGCTGCTGGTAGACGATCGCGCGCACGAGCGCGCCGAGGTGCGTGCCCTCGGCGCGCGCCTCGTAGCGGCAGGGTCCGACGGTGTCGATGACCGCGGCGAGCTTCGGATCGGCGCGGCGGAGATGATTGATCGCTTTGCGGTGCATGGGAGCAAGATACGGTCGGGAGATGGAACTGCCTTGCGATACGCGGCCGGCTCTTCCAACTGCAGGGGCTTTTATAGGGTAACTGCAACCGCATCGAGGAGTGCCCGAGCCGTGGAGCTTGGGGAGGTCAGGAGCAATGGCTCCTGGTGGTCCTCCCGAAGCTCCCGGAACTCCCGGAACTCCCAAAACTCCCAAAACTCCCCGGCCTCGGCATACCAAAGAGTGGTTGTCGTTACCCAATTAAAGCCCTGCTATTCACCGAGTCGATATCGCATGACAGGCCCGCTCCGTCCCCCGGCTCGCAAAGGGCACATGAGTTGCCCGAATTGGCGTCCCGAACAATCAATCCGACAGGAGCCAAGGATGCCGAAGCGCGACAAGCAGCACGAGGAGGAAGTCCCGAAGGAGAGCACGACGAAATACGAGGGCGGGCAGGGCTCGAAGACGCGCGAGCAGCAGCAGGTGATGCGCGCGACGAACACGAGCGGACGCGGGGAGAAGGGACCGCAGGAAGTCCGCAAGGCGCAGCACGCCGGTGGGGCGCGGCTCGACGAGGATCGCGAGCAGCACGACGAGGCGGAGAAGAACAGCGAGCGGAACCGCGGCGACCTGCGTCGCGAGCGCCCCGACCATCGCGAGGACTCGGGCCCGGGTCGCGGAAGCGCGGGCCACTAGCCGTCGCGGCCGCGAGCGATGACGCCGGTCAGCGCGTCGAGCGCCTCGTGGGCGGGCACCACCGGCTCGGCGGAAGACTTCGTTCCGCCGAAGCCGACGCTCGCGAAGCTCCGGGCGGCCTCGAAGACGTGCAAGGGCTGCGACCTCTACAAGGTCGGGACGCAGACGGTCTTCGGCGAGGGACCGGCGACGGCGCGCGTCGTCATCGTCGGCGAGCAGCCCGGCGACCAGGAGGATCGCGCCGGCCATCCCTTCGTCGGCCCGTCGGGCAAGCTCCTCGACGCCGCGCTCGAGGAGGCGGGGATCGACCGCGGCGACGCCTACGTCACCAACGCGGTGAAGCACTTCAAGTGGGACGCGCAGGCCGGCACGAAGCGGCGCATCCACAAGAAGCCTAACGCGCGCGAGGTGAAGGCCTGCCACCCCTGGCTCGAGGCCGAGCTCGACGTCCTGAAGCCGGACGTCATCGTCTGCCTCGGCGCCACCGCCGCACAGTCGCTCCTCGGCAAGGATTTCCGCGTCAGCACCCAGCGCGGCAAGCTCCTCCGCCCCTTCGGCGCGAAGCCCCTCGTCATCGCGACGGTGCATCCGTCATCCGTGCTGCGCGCGCCGAGCGATCAGCGCGCGGCGGCGGAGAAGGAGTTCATGCGGGACGTGAAAAAGATCGGGAAGTTGCTGAAGCGGGCATGACGGCCCCTGCTCTTGTGGGGATGCGGGTGCCATTTTGAAAACGCGATGCGGGGCGGCGCGAAGCGCGCGGCGCCCCCCCCGCATCGCGTTTTCCCCGAAACCCGCATCTCCCTCTGACGCCACGGTGCTCTTGGCAACGCCTCGCACCCGCTCTATCGTCCGGATCGCCGACCGATGATGGCAGTCACCGTCCTTCTCCCCGCTCGAGATGCGATCCTCGATCCTCATCGCCGCGCCGTTCGCGATACTCGCCTGCGCCGGGAGCGGCGCCTCGATGCCTGAGCCGGGCACGCCTCTCGACGCCGACAATCTCGACGTGCGCCGCGAGCAGGCCGCGCAGCCCTTCGCGGTCTACAGCGGCTTCAGCGACTCGGCGCGCGTCGCCGTGCGCACGCAGTCGCAGTGGAACGAGATCTGGGCGCGCGTCGCCGGGAACGCGACGCCCCCGCCGGAAGCGCCGGAGATCGACTTCGCCACCGAGATGGTCATCGTCGCCGCGATGGGGACGCGGCCGACCGGCGGCTTCGCGATCCGCATCGACCGCGTCGCGCGGCGCGCGAACACGGTCTGGGTCGAGGTCACGTCATCCTCCCCCGGCAGCGGCTGCATGACTAGCGCCTCCCTCACCGCGCCGGTCGATCTGGTGGTGACGCAGAAGACGACGGGGAAGGTGGTGTTCGTCGAGCGATCGGAAGTCCGGAACTGCTGAACGGCGGGGGTCAGGGGTCAGGGGCCAGGTGGAAGGAACCGCGCAACTGCAGGTGACGCCGTTCCTGACGCCTGGCCCCTGGCCCCTAGCGAAGCACGATCTTCCCGATCGTCGACAGCTGCATGTTGCTCGTCCCTTCGTAGATCGTGCCGATCTTCGCGTCGCGGTAGAACTTCTCGGCCGGGTAGTCCTTCGTGTAGCCGTAGCCGCCGAAGAGCTCGAGGGCGACCGACGTCGTGCGCTCGGCCACCTGCGAGGAGAAGAGCTTCGCCATCGCGCCGGCGAGCGCGATGTCCTGGCCCTCCTCCTTCATCCGCGCCGCGTTGTACACCATGAGACGCGCCGCCTCCGTCTCCGTCGCCGCCTGCGCGACCTGGAACTGGATCCCCTGGAACTCGGCGAGCGGCTTCCCGAACTGCTTGCGCTCCTTCAGGTACGATGTGGCCGCGCCTAACGCGCCCTGTGCGACGCCGATCATCTGCGCGCCGATCCCGATCCGCCCCTCGTTCAGCGTCTCGATCGCCACCTTGTAGCCCTGGCCCACCGGGCCGAGGACGTTCGCGTCGGGCACCTCGCACCCGTCGAGGATCAGCTCCGTCGTGCTCGACGCGCGGATGCCGAGCTTGTCCTCCTTCTTCCCGACGCTGAAGCCGGCGAAGCCCTTCTCGACGATGAACGCGGTGATCCCCTTGTAGCCCGCGCTCGGGTTCGCGTTCGCGAAGACGACGAAGATCTCCGCCTCCGCGCCGTTGGTGATCCACAGCTTCCGCCCGGTGAGGATCCACTTGTCGCCCTGCTTCTCCGCGCGCGTCGCGAGGCCGAAGGCGTCGGAGCCGGAGCCCGGCTCGGAGAGCGCGTACGCGCCGATCGTCCCCGAGGTCAGCCGCCCGAGATACTTCGTCTTCTGCTCCTCGGTGCCGTACTTCGAGATCGGAAAGTTGACGAGGGTGTTCTGCACGTCGACCATGATCGCCGCGGCCGCGTCCACCTTGCTGATCTCCTCGACCGCGAGCGCGACCATCGTCAGCGATCCACCCGCGCCGCCGTATTTCTCCTCGACCTCGATCCCCATGAGGCCCATCTCGAAGTACTTCGCGATGAGCGCCGGATCGATCTTGCCTGCACGCTCCATGGCGGCGGAGCGGGGACGCACCTCCTCTTCGGCGAAGGAGCGGACGGCGTCGCGGAAGAGAACCTCTTCGTCAGAGAACGTGGTCAGTGCAGGCATCTGGGAAAGAAGTGAGAAAGGGAAATGACGGGGCGGGTACCGTGGGACAAGGCGGGGCGGGGGGCGGAATACCGCGGGGCGGGAAGAAACAGGGCGAGTTAGTTGGAGCGGGAAACGCCCCGCAAGGAAAGTGGCCGACTGCGGCGCCAGAGGCGCCGCGCGTCGGCCACAGTCCTCATAGGTCCCTTCCCGCTCCCCGCTCCGCGCTCCGCAGTATTCCGCCCTCCGCGCCGCCGGTTCCAACGGTACCCGCACCACTCACGCACCGGCACGCGTCGCCGCACGTCCCCGGCACCTCGCTCGGGTGCCAGCAGCGATTCGCGCCCACCGACCGCGACTCGACCCCCGCGCGCAGGAGAATGAGCTCGGCGAGCTTCTCGTGCACCCCGAACGCGGGCGTCACCGACCAGCGGACCTGCGGGTGCGCCTCGGCTGCCTCGGACACCAGGCGCGGGATGTCCGCCGTCGAGTGCTTGCCGGGGGAGAGCATGTAGGGGAACGCCACGACTTCCGTCGCTCCCGCGGCGACGCAGGCGGCGAAGCCGGCGTCGATCGAGGGCTCGGCGAGCTCCATGTGCGCGTGGCGGACGATCGCCGCGTCGCCGGCCATCGCCTGGACGAGCTGCGCCACGCAGTCGAGCATCTCGTTCGCTTCCGCGCGACGGGAGCCGTGATCGATGATGAGGATCGCCTTTTTCATGCTTCAGGGTCCGGAAGGGTGGAGGGGAGGGTAGGGACGACTGCCCCTCAAGCGCCCTCGCGTCCGCCTCGTTCCAAGCTAATTCGCCGATCCGCTTTCCGCTTCGAGCGCGCGGTGGAAGGCGGCGACGCTGATCCGCTCGGCGAGGACGAAGAGCTGCGCGAGCAGGTCGATCGAGCGCTCCACCTCCTTCGCCCGCGCCTCGAGGTTCGGGCCGCGCACGAAGTGCGGCGCGCGGCGCCGCACGCCGGCGATCACCTCCTCGCCGAGGATCGCGAACTCCCGCCGCACCTCGCTCTCCGTGAAGCCGAGCCGGGCGCGCTGCGCGCCGTGCCGCTCGCAGAGGGTACGCTGGATGACCGTCGTGTCGATCGCCCCCGGGGTCGCCTCCCCGGCGGGGACGTCGATCATCTGCAGCGCGCTCCCGATGTCGGCGACGTACGTCGCCAGATGGTCCTCGATCAGCTCCTCGCCGATCCCGTGTGCGGTCGGCGTCTCGGCGTCCGTCCGCAGCCGGGCGACGTAGCGTCGGAGGATCCGTTCGAGCTCGGCGAGCACGGCGTCGGCGATCCCGCGCAGCGTGCCGACCACCGGCACCTCGGACTGTGCCGCCGCACGCGCGAGCGCCTGGCCCACGCTCGGCGAACCGGGCCCGTGTCCCTCGACACCGCCGGTGCGCATCGACTCGAGCGGCGCCGCCGGCAGCCAGATGAAGAACGTCGAGCCGACGTCGACGCTGCTCCGCGCGGTGACCTCGCCCCCCATCAGCCGGGCGAGCCGGCGGCTGATCGCGAGACCGAGACCGGTACCTCCGTGCTCGCGGGTGAGTGACATGTCTGCCTGGACGAAGGGCTCGAACACCTGCGCCAGCCGCTCGGGCGAGATCCCCGGCCCCGTGTCCTCGACGCGGATGTAGACCCACGGCGCGACCCCCGTCGCCGTCGCGCCGACGTCGGCCGGGGGACGGTCCGCGGTCCCCGCGCTGAGCACGACACGCCCGCCCACCGGGGTGAACTTCACCGCGTTGGAGAGCAGGTTCACGAGGATCTGCCGGATCCCGTCCTCGTCGCCGAGGGCGGACAGCCCCGCGGCGTACGCGGCGACGGAGTCGATGATCGTGATCCCCGCCCGCGCCGCCTGCGGACCGATGAGCGTCCGCGCCGCCTCGATGACATCGCCGACGCGCACCGCACCGAGCTTCACCTCGAGCTGCCGGTGGTCCAGCCGCGAGAAGTCGAGCACCTCGTTGATGATCCGCAGGAGGTGCTGCCCCCCGGCCTGCGCGCGGGCGAGATACTCGCGCTGCTGCGCGGTGAGGGGCCCGCCGATCTCGAGGTCGAGGAGCTCCTGGTACCCCATGATCGCGTTGATCGGGGTGCGGATCTCGTGGCTCATCGTCGCGAGGAACCCGCTCTTCGCGATGTCGGCGGCGACGGCGGCCTCGCGCGCTTCCTCGGCCGCCGTGGCGGCGGCCTGGAGGAGACTGTCGGCGGCGCGCCGCGCGGTGAGGTCGCGCGTGACCTTGGCGAAGCCGAGCAGATCGCCGGAATCGTCGCGCAGCGCGGTGAGGGTCACCCCCGCCCAGAAGGTCGAGCCGCCGGCGCGCACCCGCTGTCCCTCGCCCGAGTACTCTCCGCGCTCCGCCGCCTGGCGCATATGCTCCTCGGCGGTGCCGTCGTCGGAGCCGTTGCCCGGGTAGAGCACGCGCAGATGCGCGCCCTCGACCTCGTCCTTCGTCCACCACTTGATGAGACGCGCGCCCTCACCCCAGTAGGTGATGATCCCGTCGGGATCCATGAGGAAGATCGCGTACTCGCGGACGCCGTCGGACAGCGCGGTGAAGGCGCGCTCGAGCACCCCACGGGTCGCGCGCCGGACGAAGGCCTCCTCCGGATCGGCGCGCCCCTCGGCGCGCGCTGCGGCACGCGCGAGCCCGCGACGCCGCGCGCGCTCTCGCTCGGCGTCCTCGGGGGTGAGTGTGTCTACTGTGGCGAGGGACTGATCGTCGTTTGCTTCCAGCGGCATGCTGCCGCGCAGATGCAGACCAAAGGCCAGCGCTCAGCGCAGCTCCGCGGCCCTCGCGCAGAGATCGGCGAGCACCTCATCGGGGAGCCGCTGCCAGTCCTCGGGGCAGGGCCAGAGCCGCTTCCGTCCGGCTCGGGAGACGAAGACGAGCCCGGGATCGGCGCGCTGGATGGGATAGTCGCACTCGAGGGCGCGCCTCGGGCTGTCGGTCCTCTCGTCGAAGACCTCCCACTCGTTGCCGGCGGCATCCCTGAAGCAGCGTTCGTCGACCATGGCCATGCTCGCGGAATCCCCCACGCGTCCCACGGCTCATCGTCGTCGACGAGCATCGTGCAGCCCGGGTGTCGTCTGAAATACGCCGGACTCTGCCGTGAAGTTACAAAGATCCTGTGACGAGCGCCACCATTTCGTCGCGCGCGGCGGCTGGAGAATACGGCTCGGCGGTGATGGCATCGGAACGTTCCGAGCGCGTGTCGGAGCTCCTCACCGCCAGGGCTCTGATGGCGCTGGCAACAGCTATTGGAACACGAAGTACACGAAGGACCACGAAGGCTGCGTCAGCAACCTCTTCGTGCACCTTCGTGCCCTTCGTGTTCCAACTACAACAGCGACAGCCGGCTCGTCGCGGTGGGGAGCTGCACCGCCACATGGGGCGATCCGATGCCAATACTGTCCGTCGAAAAGCCTACGCCTTCCCCCAGATCAACCCGTACAGCAGCAGCGCCAGCACGACGGCCGTGAGCAGCACGTACAGCCGGTCCTTCTGCGCGGCGAAGGCGCCTAACGTCAACGCGACGCGGGCGACCGGCGTCGCGATCAGGAGCACGAGGCCGAGCTGGACGATCGCCGGGAACTCGCCGCGTGCGGCGCCGTGGACGACGGCGCCGAGGCTGCGCCAGGGGGAGCTCTCGCCGGCGAAGTCGCGGAAGCTCACCGGCGTCGCGCCGTGGTGGAGCAGCACGCCCACCGCGCCGACGATCACCACCGCCGTCGCGAGGAGGACGCCGATCTGGAGGAGGCGGCCGATCACCTGCTCGACCTGGTGGTCGCTCCAGCGGCCCCGCTTCAGGTTGCGCTCGTCGGTCACAGGCCGCCCGTCAGGCCCTTGTACAGCATCTCCGCCGCGAGGACGACGACCACCGCCGTGAACAGCCGCCGCAGCCAGACCGTGTTCGCCCGCGCGAGGATCCGCGCGCCAAGCAGCGCGCCGCCGAGGACGCCGAGCATCACGGGGAAGGCGAGAGTCGGCTCGATGTAGCCGCGGTGCAGGTAGACCCCCGCGCTCGCCGCCGCCGTCACGCCGATCATGAAGTTGCTCGTCGTCGTCGAGACCTTGAAGGGCAGCTGCATCGCCCGGTCCATCGCCAGCACCTTCACGACCCCCGAACCGATCCCGAGCAGCGCCGAGAGGACGCCCGCCACTCCCATCACCGCGAAGCCTAACGGCACCTTCTGCACGGCGTACGACTGCATCCGCCCGCCGACGGGATACGACCCGTTGAGCCGCAGCTCCGTCGCCAGCGGGTGCGCCTCCTGGGTGATGTGCTCCTCCCTCGGCTGGAAGGAGCGCCACGCGGTATAGAGGAGCACGAGCCCGAAGAGCACGGCGAGCGCGCTCGTCGGGATCAGCCCCGCCAGCGCCGCGCCGATCAGCGCTCCCGTCGTCGTCGCGACCTCGAGGAAGATCCCCACGCGCACGTTGGTGTACCCCTCGCGCACGTACGCCGCCGCCGCGCCCGACGACGTCGCGATCACCGACACCAGCGACGCGCCGATCGCGTAGCGCAGGTTCACCCCGAAGAGCAGCGTCAGCATCGGCACGACGACGATCCCGCCGCCGAGCCCCGTGAGCGCGCCGAGCAGGCCGGCGAGAAACGACCCGAGCGCGACGAGGAGCGCGAAGAGGGCGAGCGTCATGGATCGAAGCTAATTGCCTCGCCCGTGTGACGGGGGTGGCATCGGATCGGTCCGTGTGGCGCGAAGGCTCCTCAGCGCAACGAGCCGGCTGGCGCTGTCGCAACAGCCGTTGCCGAAGCAAACCGCGGCTCTGCCGCGGAGGTCTCGGACAGGCGCTCGGAGCGATCCGATGCCAACCAGACGAGTCGGACTACCCAGTCACCTGCAGCGCCAGCTCCACCCGCCCGAATGGCGCCGACACCTGCACTCCCTGCACCAGCGGCCGCACCCGCTCGAGCATCTCGCGCGCGATCGCGATCCCCTCGGCGAGCGCGGCTTCCTTCGACTTCTCGTTCGCCTTTCGCATCCGCTCGATGATCGCCTTCGGCACGCTCACCCCGGGCACCTCGTTGGCGAGGAACTCCGCGTTGCGCACCGAGATCAGCGGCCAGATCCCGGCGATGATCGGGATCCGCACGTGCTCGATCCTTTCGAGGAAGCGCTCGAGCTGGTCCGCGTCGAACACCGGCTGCGTGATCGCGTACTCGGCGCCCGCGTCCACCTTCCACTCGAAGCGGCGGATCTCCTGCGCGAGGTCGATCGCCGCCGGGTTCGCGCCGACGCCGATCGCGAAGCAGGTCGGCGCGCCGATCGCGTTGCCACCCGGGTCGAGCCCGTGGTTCAGGTTGCGGACGAGGTTCGTCAGCCCGATCGAGTCGATGTCGAACACCGCCGTCGCGTCGGGATAGGGCCCCATCTTCGGCGGGTCGCCGGTGATGAGCAGCAGATTGCGGAGGCCCATGGCCGACGCTCCCAACAGATCGGAGAGCATGCCGAGCAGGTTGCGGTCGCGGCAGCAGTAGTGCGTCACCGCCTCGATCCCCGCGCGCTGCTCGATGAGCAGCGACGTCAGCACCGCCCCCATCCGCGACTGCGCCCGCGGCCCGTCGGGCACGTTGATCGCGTCGACCCCCGCGTTCCTGAGCGTCGTCGAGTCCGCGATCAGCTTCGTCGCGTCCGTCCCCCGCGGCGGCACGATCTCCACCGTCTTCACGAACTCCCCCCGCGCGATCTTCGCGGCGAAGCGGGAGCGTTCCGCGAACGGAGTCGGCTCGACCCGCTTCCCCGCCGTCGCTGTTCCCGCAGCACCCGCCGTTGCCGCCGTCCCTGACGCCTGGCCCCTGGCACCCGCAGTCCGCGGCGACAGCGGCCTTATCCCCTCGACCATCGCGTGCACGTGCTCCGGCGTCGTCCCGCAGCACCCTCCGACGATCTTCGCTCCCGCCTGCACCAGGTGCCGCGCGTAGCTCGCCATGTACTCCGGGCTCGCCATGTACATCGAGCGCCCCCCGACCTCGCGCGGCATCCCCGCGTTAGGCTGCGCGCTGATCTTCCGGCGCGTCACCGGGGTCATCTTCTCCACCGCCTCGAGGATCGTCTGCGGCCCGACGCTGCAATTGAGCCCGATGACGTCCGCGCCCACCTCGTCGAGGGTGCGCGCGACGTCGGCCGCGGTCGCGCCGTAGGGCGTCAGCCCGTCGACGCCGATCGTCATCTGCGCGACGACGGGCATCGCCGGGTCGACCTCGCGCGCCGCGCGGATCGCCTGCTCGATCTCCTCGAGGTCGGAGAAGGTCTCGAGGACGAAGAGATCGGCGCCCCCATCCTTCAGCGCCTGCATCTGCTCCCGGAACACCTCCCGTGCCTCCCCGAGACTCGTCGGGCCCAGCGGCTCGAGCCGAACGCCTAACGGCCCGACCGCGCCGGCGACGAGCACCTTCTCACCCGCCGCCTCGCGCGCCAGCCCCGCCGCGGCGCGGTTCAGCTCCGCGACCTGACCCTCCAGCCCGTACTGCGCGAGCTTGATCCGGTTCGCGCCGAAGGAGTTGGTCTCGATCACCTCCGCGCCCGCCTTCACGTAGGCGCGGTGCACCTCGCGCACGAGCTCCGGCGAGCGGACGTTCAGCTCGTCGTAGCACTGGTTGATGAAGACGCCCTTGCTGTACAGCATCGTACCCATCGCCCCGTCGAAGACGACGACCGATTCGGGGTCGAGCAGGCGCTGGAGCGCGCGGTTGCGGGTCTCGTTCACGACTCGTCTCTCCTGTTGCGCGCGCCCATGACGGGCGCGCCTGACCGTGGTGCCACATGCGTCAACATCTTCGCGCGACCCTCGTCACATTCCTCGCGCTTTCCGCCGGCTGCTATCAGGACGTGGTCCATCCGTCCGGGCCGGTGACGGTGACCTTCAGCACGCCCACCTACCCGGGTCCGGGAGGCGCGGCGGTCGTCAGCCATGGCACCCTCGTCATGGACGGCGTGGACACCCTGCGCATCCCCGAGGACTCCATCGCCGCGCTCGCCCGCGGACAGCACTCGCTGAGCGCGCTCCTCGACGTGGCCTACATCCCGACGACCATGTCGGGGAAGGTCGATCCCTCGGGACGCAGCTACGATGTCTTCGTCCCCGTTCCGGCGAGCTGCCGCATCTACGCCTACGACGCGCCCTGGTGCGGCCGCAACAGCGCCATCCTCTGGCGCGGCCACCAGCGCACCTGGTGCCCGGCGAACGACTTCGGTGACTTCTGCAGCTGGTTCCCGGACTCCTACCAGCTCGGCCTCTCGTGGCCGGCGGACAACGCGGACAACCAGTACCTCGCCCACGCTCGGCTTCTCGTCGGCGCGGTGCTTGGCCCCGACGCGCCGATGTCGCGCGGCGGCGACACCCTCGCCATGGCCCTGCTCCGCGCCGGCGACTACGCGCCGCGCGTCCCGCTGCACCCGTTCGCGTCCGACACCTCGCGCTGGCAGGGCGAGGTCGTCACCGACATGCGCCGGCTCCCCAGCTCCGGCAGCACCGGCCCGATACTCGGCGCCGACGACCGCGCCGGCGACAACTTCGGCCTCGCCGTGCGCACGACGTACTCGCTCCCGGCCGGGATGCCAGACGCGATCCTCGTCCGCTTCGACGTCACCAACGTCAGCTCGAGCGCGGACTACCGCCGCGTCCATCCCGAGGAGCCGGCGACCGGCCACACGCTGTACAACGTCTACCTCGCACCGACCCTCGACCCGGCGATCGCCTGCGGCCCGTACGGATGCAGCGGCGTCGAGCGCGCCGACGACAACGCGACGCTCCTCGCGAGCGACTCGCTCCTCGTCGCCTACGACGAGGCCTTCTCGGTGCCGGAGTTCGGCGGGGGCTACGACGTCGCCCCCGGTCTGCTCGGCGTCCGCCTCGTCGACGGACCGGCGGGGACGAGCGCGAAGGCGATCGTCTTCGACGCCGGCACCACCCCCGACTTCATAACGGCCGCCAACGAGCACACGACCTACCGGCTGCTCAGCGCCGGCCGCGCCGGATCGGTGGACGGCTGCACCGACCAGGCGCCCGCGGCGCTCCTCTGCGCCCCGGAGACGGAGAGCGACATCCGCATGGCGTGGAGCGTCGGCCCGATCGCGTCGCTCGCCCCCGGCGAGAGCACGCACCTGACCATCGCGATCCTCTTCGCGAGTCCGGACAGCGGAGCATTCACGAGCGGCACGAACGTCGCGCCCGGGAACGTGTCCGCCTCCGCCTACTCCGACACCACGCGCGCGCTCTGGAAGATCTCGAGCAAGCTGCGAGCGCTCGGTGGCTCCGTGCGAGGGGTCGTGGTGGATACCACGTCGCACTGATCGCACCTGCGGATTTTCACAGGAGGCGTGGAGGGCAGGGAGGGTTTTTGTCGAGCAACGGCTCCAGTCGCGGGTCGCGTCGGGGCTCGACGACTTGGGTGCTGACGAGGCTCGGCGAACAGCATTTTGACCACAGGGGGCACAGAGGACACAGGGGCACTCAGGGAGCTCTCCGCTCGCGCAGCCCTGTGCCCCCTGTGTCCCCTGTGGTAAACCCGCCAGAGCCGACAGTCGTGAGACGGCCACGCTCAGCCCCGCGCCCCGGCGGTAGCGTCCTCGCGCACCACGTAGTACTTCGCCTCCGGATGGTGCACGACGATCGCCGCGGTGCTCGCCTCGGGCAGGAGCTGGCAGGAGATCGTGAGGTCCATGCCTAACGTCTCGCGCGCGGGGAGGAGCGCGAAGACCTTCTGGTGGTCCTCCAGATCCGGACAGGCGCCGTAGCCCCACGAGTAGCGCTTGCCGCGCCCGGCGGGCATCCCGAGCTCGTGCCGCACGCGCGCGTGCATCCACTGCGCGACGGCCTCGGCGGTCTCCACGGCGAGGCCGTGCGAGTAGTAGGCCTCCGTGTACTCGCCCGCGGCCTGCATCCGCTCGAAGCGCGTCGTCGGCTCCTCGCCGACGGTCACCACCTGGAAGGCGGCGACGTCGACCACGTCGCCGTCGGCGGCGCGGAAGTAGTCGGCGAGACAGAGCCGCTCGCGTCCCTCCTGCCGCGGGAAGCCGAAGCGCGCTATCTCGACGCGGCTCAGGTCCTTCGCGTACTCCACCGGATCGTACACGATCAGCTCGTTCCCCTGCGAGTTCACCGGGAAGTAGCCGTACACCGCCTGCGGCCTGAGCCACCGGTCGCGCTCGGCCTCTTCCTTCAGCCGCTTCAGCACCGGCTCGAACTCGTTCTTGATCGTCGCCTCGTACTGCGGGCCGGATCCGCGCGCGCCCCACTGCAGGCGATAGAGCTCGTCGAGGTCGAGGTGCGCGAAAACCTCGCCTAACGGTATGTCCTTGACCACCGCCGGCCCCCAGAAGGGGGGCGTCGGCGGCTTGACGTCGGCCTTGACGTCGCTGCGCGCCCCCGCGTCGTCGCCGGCGCGGATGTCCTTGCCGACGTTGGCGTGGAGGAAGACGTCCTTGCGCGCCGCGTCGATGAGCTTCGCGACGAGGCCCGGCCGGTCGCCGCCCTGCAGCGCGTCCATCGTCTCCAGCCCCTCGAAGGCATCCTTGCAGTAGAAGACGCCCGCGTCGTACGGCCGCTCCCCGTCGACGAACATCGCCCGCCGGCCGAAGCGGCGGTTGATCGCGGCGCCGCCGATCATGACAGGGAACTTGAGCCCGCGCTTGTCGAGCTCCTGGACGCAGAGGGGCATCTGCTTGCTCGTGCTGACGAGCAGCGCCGAGAGCCCGATCGCGTCCGCGTTCACCTCGACCGCCTTCTCGATGATCGTATTGACCGGCACCTGCTTGCCGAGGTCGTAGACCGTGTAGCCGTTGTTGCTGAGGATCGTGTTGACGAGCGACTTCCCGATGTCGTGCACGTCGCCGTAGACCGTGGCGAGCACCACGCGCCCCTTGGTGTAGCCCTCGCTCTTCTCCAGGAACTGCTCGAGGTGCTTCACCGCCTTCTTCATCACCTCGGCCGACTGCAGCACGAAGGGAAGGATGAGCTCACCCGCGCCGAACTTGTCGCCGACCTCCTTCATCGCCGGAAGGAGCACCTCGTTGAGCACGCGCACCGGATTCTCGCGGACGCCCGCCGCATCGAGCGCGTCCTCGACCCCTTCCTTCTTCCGCAGGAGCACCATCTGGTGCACGCGAGCATCAGGCGACAACCCCGCAAACGGATCGACTACTGCCGACGCCGTTCCTGCCGCCTGGCCCCTGTCACCTGCATTCGAAAAGTGCTCGATGAACCGCTGCAGCGAGTCGGGCCGGCGATTGAACACCATGTCGTCCGCGAGCTCCCGCTCCTCCGCCGAGATCTCCGCGTACGGCTTGATGTGCGCCGGATTGACGATCGCCGCGTCGAGCCCCGCCTCCACGCAGTGGTGGAGGAACACCGAGTTGAGAACGCCGCGCGCCTCGGGCGACAGGCCGAACGAGACGTTGGAGACGCCGAGTATGGTCATGACCCCCGGCAGCTCCTTCTTGATGAGCCGGATCCCGTCGACCGTCTCCTTCGCGCTCGGCAGCCATTCCGCATCGCCGGTCGCGAGGGTGAAGGTGAGCGCGTCGAAGATCAGGTCCTGCGGCGCGAGCCCGTACTCGTGGACGACGATGTCGTGAATCTTCCGCGCGACCTCGAGCTTCCGCTCGGCGGTCTTCGCCATCCCCGCCTCGTCGATGGTGAGCGCGACGAGCGCCGCGCCGTGCTTCTTCGCCAGCGGCACCACGGAATCGATGCGCTTGCGACCGTTCTCCATGTTGATGGAGTTGATGATCGCGCGCCCCGGCACGTGCTCCAGCGCCGCCTCGATGACGTTGGCTTCCGTCGAGTCGATCATCAGCGGCGTCTCGACGCTCATCGAGAGCAGCTTGACCACCGCCGACATCTGCGCCGCCTCGTCCGCGCGCTCGGTGAGCGCGACGCAGACGTCGAGCACGTGCGCGCCCGCGTCCACCTGATCGCGCGCGACCTCGAGGATCCCCTCGTAGTCGTCGGCGAGCAGCAGCCGCTTCATCTTGCGCGACCCCTGCGAGTTGACGCGCTCGCCGACGAGGAGCGGCGCGGGATCCTGGTGCAGGGAAGTCGCCCGCATGGCGCTCGAGACCTTGGGCTCGTCGCCGCGGTCGGCGGCCAGTGCGCCAGGATAGTCCGGAACGAAGGAGGGTCCCGGGTACCGGGTGCCAGGTTCCGGTGACCGCGCATCAGTGACCGGCACCCGAGACCCGGCACCCGGCACCCCCGCGCGGAACGGTTCTACCGCGCGAACTATCGCCGCCAGATGCTCCGGAGTGGTGCCACAACACCCACCGACGATACGAACCCCGTAAGACGCGACGAACTCCCGCAGCGCCTCGGCCATCGGCTCCGGCTCGAGCGGATAGACCGCGTCGCCCGTCCCCGTGTTCAGCGGAAGGCCGGCGTTGGGGATGACCGAGAGCGGGCGTCGCGCGGCTTCGCTGAGGAAGCGCACCGGCTCGCGCATGTGCTCCGGCCCCGTGGAGCAGTTGAGGCCGACGACGTCGACCGGGAGCGCCTCGAGGGTGGTGAGCGCCGACGCCATGTCGGTGCCCAGCAGCATGCGTCCCGAGGTGTCGAGGGTGACCTGCGACTGGATGGGGACGCGGTACCCCAGCTCGGCGAAGAGCCGCTCGAAGCCGGCGATCGCCGCCTTCACCTCGAGGATGTCCTGCGCCGTCTCGACGAGCAGCACGTCGACCCCGCCCTCGACGAGGTACTTCGCCTGGACGTAGTAGTTCTCGGCCAGCTCGCCGAAGGTGATCGCGGAGAGGACCGGATCGGACGACGACGGCAGCATCCCCGTCGGCCCGATCGATCCGGCGACGAAGCGCGGCCTGTCGGGGGTGGCGTACTTGTCGGCCGCCGCTCTCGCCAGCCTTGCCGCGCCCACGTTGATGTCGCGGACCTTGTCGCCGAGCCCCCACTCCTCGAGCCGGCGGGGAGTGGACTGGAAGGTACAGGTCTCGACGACGTCGCAGCCGACGGCGAGGAAGGACTCGTGGATGGACTGGATGACGTCCGGCCGGGTGAGGACCAGGTTGTCGTTGCAGCCCTCGAGCGACTTGCCGCCGTAGTCCTCGGCGGTGAGGTGCCAGCGCTGGATGTTGGTCCCCATCGCGCCGTCGTAGACGAGGATGCCTTTGCGCAGCGCATCCAGATACGCCGATCGCCGCTGTTGCGCCGTTCCTGCCGCCTGGCTCCTGGTGCCTGCTTGCTGTTGTTCGGTCATGACCTGCTATCGGTGCGGGCGCGGTGGGCTGCGCGGGTGATGCCGGAAAAACGAAAAAACCCCGGCGGAGGTGCGCCGGGGGGATGGCGCTTTAGCGTTTGTTTAACGTGGCCGCAAGTTGCCGTAAATCGCCACGGGGGACCCTCATTGTTGGAATCAATTTAGCCGTCGGACACCGGTTCGGGAAGCACCCACCCGTCC
>JABFXC010000078.1 GCA_013361935.1 Gemmatimonadaceae bacterium | reverse complement strand
AGCGCGACGAGCGGCTCGCCGCGATGTCCGGCGCCGGCGAGGAGCGCGTCGGCCGCCGATCGCTCGGCAGCGCCCGGATAGAGGCGCGGGCGGAGCTCGCCGCGCGAGGCCGGACGTGCGCCCCCCGCCGTGCCTAACGTGAAGAGCCGCTCGGCGTGATGCATCGCCCGCGGGGTCTCGACGCGCGTCGTGTAGAACGCGCGCCCCGCCGAGGTGGTGAACCCGATCCGCCGCGGGATCCGCGCCGCAAGCGCGAGCGCGCCGCTCCGCGCGGAGCCCTGGGCGTGGTACGCCGCCGTGTAGCGCCGCGCACGCAGGGCGCGGGCGAGCCGCGCGAACCCCGCGATGCTCCGGTCGCGCCCGCGTTTGTCGTAGACGATGACCTCGCGGATCGCCGGATCGTGCGCGAGCAGCCCGGCCGACGCAGGCGTCACCAGCACGTCCACCGGCCCCGACTCGGCGAGCCGGGCCACGAGCGGCGTCGTGAGCACCGTGTCGCCGAGGAAGGAGGTCTGGATGACGAGACTCGACATCGCGCTGAAAAGGGGGTCAGGGGCCAGGTGTCGGGGACCGCGTCAACCGCAGGTCCTCACGCCTGGCCCCTGGCCCCTGAAGTCACTCGACCTGCAGCACGGCGAGAAACGCTTCCTGCGGGATCTCCACCGCGCCCACCTGCTTCATCCGCTTCTTCCCCTCCTTCTGCTTCTCGAGGAGCTTGCGCTTGCGGGTGATGTCGCCGCCGTAGCACTTGGCGAGGACGTCCTTGCGCAGCGGCTTCACCGTAGTGCGGGCGATGACCTTCTGCCCGATCGCCGCCTGGATCGCGACCTCGAAGAGCTGGCGCGGGATCAGGTCCTTCAGCTTGTCGGCGATCTTGCGGCCCCAGTCGTACGCCTTGTCGCGGTGGATGATCACGCTGAAGGCGTCGATCGGATCGCCGTTGATCAGCATGTCCAGCTTCACGAGATCGCTCGGCCGGTAGCCGAGCATGTCGTAGTCGAGCGAGGCGTAGCCGCGGCTGATCGTCTTCAGGCGATCGAAGAAATCGAGGATGATCTCGGCGAGCGGGAACTCCCAGTCGAACTCGACGCGCTCCTGGTCGAGGTACGTCATGTTCTTGTAGACGCCGCGGCGGTCGGTGCCTAACGTCATGATCGGGCCGATGTACTCGGCCGGCGCCATGATGCGCGCCTTGACGTACGGCTCCTCGACGCGGTCCACCTCGCCCGGCTGCGGCATGAGCGACGGATTCTCAATCAGCTCCATCCGCCCGTCGGTGTGGTAGACGTGGTACTCCACGCTCGGCACCGTGGTGACCAGGTCGAGCTCGTACTCGCGCTCGAGCCGCTCCTGGACGATCTCCATGTGCAGCAGCCCGAGGAAGCCGCAGCGGAAGCCGAAGCCGAGGGCCGTCGACGTCTCCGGCTCGTACTGGAGCGAGGCGTCGTTGAGCTGGAGCTTCTGCAGCGCGTCGCGGAGCGTCTCGTACTGCGTGGTGTCCGTCGGGTAGATGCCGGCGAAGACGAAGGAGCGAACCTCGCGGTAGCCGGGGAGCGGCTCCGGCGCCCGGTTCGTCGCGTCGAACACAGTGTCGCCCGCGCGCGTCTCGCTCACCGAGCGCAGGTTCGCGACGATGTAGCCGACCTCGCCCGGTCCGAGCTCGTCCGCCTTCACCTGGCGGAGCTGGTTGTAGCCGACTTCGTCGACCTCGTACACCGCGTCGCTCGCGCCGAAGGTGATCTTCATCTTCGGACGGATGTACCCGTCGACGACGCGCACGCTCGGGATCGCGCCGCGGTAGCGGTCGTAATACGAGTCGTAGATGAGGGCGCGCAGCGGCCCGGTCTCGTCGCCCTTCGGCGGCGGCACGCGCTTCACGACCTCCTCGAGCAGCTCGCCGATCCCGATCCCCGCCTTCGCGCTCACCTGCAGCACGTCTTCCGGCGCGCAGCCGAGGAGGTCGACGACCTCCTGCCGCCGCCGCTCGGGCTCGGCGCCCGGCAGGTCGATCTTGTTGAGGACGGGGATGATCTCGAGCCCCGCGTCGAGTGCGAGGAAGAGGTTCGAGAGCGTCTGCGCCTGGATCCCCTGCGACGCGTCGACGACGAGGATCGCGCCCTCGCATGCGGCGAGCGAGCGCGAGACTTCGTACGTGAAGTCGACGTGGCCGGGGGTGTCGATCAGGTTCAGCTCGTAGCTGCCGCCGTCCTTCGCCGTGTACGACATGCGGACGGCGTTGAGCTTGATCGTGATGCCGCGCTCACGCTCGAGATCGAGCGTGTCGAGCACCTGATTCTGCATCTCACGCTTCTGCAGCATCCCCGTCGCCTCGATGAGGCGGTCGGCCAGGGTGGATTTCCCGTGGTCGATATGGGCGACGATGCAGAAGTTGCGAATGTGATCGAGCTTCACGCGGGTCCGGCTGAAGGGGCGGTGTTCGGGTAGCCATCCAATCTAACGAAGCGGCGCCCGCGCCCGAAGAGGCGCGGGCGCCGCCCGCGTGCTGTTGCCGCCGTCCGATTACGGCTTGCGCTCCGTATCACGCTCCTTCGGCTTCACCGGCTGCGTGCGTGGCGCGGAGGGCTTGCTGTCCTTCTGCGGCTCGCTGCGGCGTTCCGGCTCGCTGCGGCGTTCCGGCTCGGCGCGTGGCTCGGCGCGTGGCTCGGCGCGTGGCTCGGCGCGTGGCTCGGCGCGTGGCTCGGCGCGTGGCTCGATCACGGGCTCGCTGCGACGCTCGATCACGGGTTCGGTGCGACGCTCGACGACAGGCTCGCTGCGCGGCTCGGGCCGCCGCTCGACGGCCGGTTGGCTCTCCGCCTCCACGCGAGGCTGATCGCGCGTCACCGGGCGCCGCTCGATCTGCGGCTCCGTCGGCCGGGGCGCGGGCGCCTCGTCGACGCCGCTCCGGACTGCCGGCCGGCGACCCGGCTCGACGATGGGCTGACTCGGGCGCGCGGCGCCGTTGCCGTTTCCATTGCCATTTCCATTGCCGTTGTTGCCACCGTTCCCGTTGTTGCCACCGTTCCCGTTGTTGCCACCGTTCCCGTTGTTGCCACCGTTCCCGTGGCCAGGACCGTTGCCGTTCCCCTCGTTGCCGGTGCCGTTGCCGCCACCGTTGCCGTTCCCGTTGCCGCAGTTGCCGCCACCGCTCCCGCAGTTCCCGTTACCGCCACCGGTGACCGGCGGGTTGTGATGATTGTCCCCGTTGCCGTTCCCGCCACCGTTCCCGTTTCCACCGCCGTTTCCACCACCATTCCCGTTCCCGCCGCCGTTGCCCGGATTCCCGTTGCCGTTCCCGGGGTTGCCCCCCGTGCCCGGCGTTCCGGGGTTGCCCGGGTTCCCCGGATTCCCGACGCCGCGGCCAAGGCGATCGTCGCGCGGGTCGCGGTTCCCGCCGCCCACGTCGTCGCCGGGACGCGTCGCGCCGTCGTTGCCGCGGTTCCCGCCGTTAGGCGGCTGCACGTTCGGATCGCTCCCCGGGCTGCCCGGACGGCGGCGGTCGACCACGTCGCCATCGTCCCGACGGCGATGCTCGATCGTCCCACGGTCCGTCGCGCCGTTGCGGGCGACGACCACGTCCTTGAACTCGTAGCGCGGACGCGCGTACACCACCCGCCGGCCGCCATGTCGATAGGGGTAGTACTCCGGATCGTCGTAGACGACGACGCGGTAGCGCACGCACGAATGATCGTAGACGTCGAACGTCGGGCGGCCGCGGTGGCAGTCGTAGCAGACGAAGCGCGGATAGGCGTACTGGCCTTCGACGTTGTACTCGAAGTAGTCCATCGAGTAGTAGTCGTTGGCGTCGAAGAGCACCGCCTGCGCCATGTGGTTCATCGCGACGTATGGATCGCCGCGGACGATGGCCGCCTCGTGATAGTCCCACCCGGCGCCGCCAGCGTACTGGTTCAGGCGCAGCGGCGTCGGGCTCACGATCGCGAACACGTAGCCGATCCCGGGCTGGTCGTCGACGCGGAACGCGCGGCTCACCTCGGGCCCGACCTCGTAGATCTGGTTCGCCCAGACGTGCGAGCTCTCCGACGGACGCCTCGGGTACAACACCTCGAAGCGGCCGTCGGTGTCGATCCGCCCGACCATCACGTAACCGTCGTCCGTCGTGCGAAAGCGGACGCGCACGTCCTGGCCCCGCCGAACGATCGAGCCCCCCGACGACGATACGAGGTCGATCTTCGGCTCGAAGCCGCGGACCGGGATCGGTGGCGGAGCCGACGCGGGCTCGCTCTGCTGCACGGTCGTGGCGCAGGCGGCGAGGGCCGCGAGGAGCGCCATGCTGATCATTCGGCTACGCATTGTTCGTCCCCTGGATGGGTGATCGACCAGACTGAGGGGCAGGGCACATGCCCTCTGTGTTAGGACAGCCAAGTGCTTGTTCGGCAACATCTTTCGTGTGCTCGGACCGCCCACTTCGGGGGCATCTGTCCCTCTCCGGTGACAGCTGACACAGGACGGATCGCAGGCCCCCGTCCGCACGTGACGCGCGATACCTTTTCGTCGATGACCCGCGCCGATCTGCTCGACCCTGCCATCCTCGCCTCGCTCGGCCACATCGAGCTCACGGCTCGCTGGATCGTCGACGGGTTCATGAGCGGGCTGCACCGCTCGCCGCGGAAGGGAGGGGCCGCCGAGTTCGCGGAGCATCGCGCGTATCTCCCCGGGGACGAGCTGCGCTACCTCGACTGGAAGGTCGCCGCGCGCAGCGATCGCCTCGTCGTCAAGCGGTTCGAGGAGGAGACCAACCTCCGCGCTACCATCGTCCTCGACGTCAGCCGCTCCATGCGCTGGACGGGGAGCGACCGCCGGCTCGACAAGCTCGCCTATGCAGAGCGGCTGACGGCGGCGATCTCGCTCCTCTACATCAGGCAGCGCGATGCCGTCGGCCTGCTTCGCTTCGACGACGCGATCCGCACCGCGGTGCCCCCGCGCGCGCGCGAGGGTCACTGGCAGCGGCTGATCGCCGCGCTGGCGACCGGCGATGGAGGCGGCGCCTCCGCCGGGCCTGCGGCGCTCGCGCGCGCCGCGCACGCGGTGGGCCGTCGCGGCATGATCGTCCTCGTCTCCGATCTGCTGATGGAGACCGACGACGTGGCGCGCGCGGCGCGCGCGCTCCGCGCGAGCGGCCACCAGCTCGTGGTTCTCCACATCATGGATCCCGCCGAGCGTTCGCTCGAGCCGGGTCCGGAGGCGGTGTACGTCGATCCCGAGACGGGGCTCGAGGTTCCCGTCGCGCCCGCGGAAGTGCGCGACGCGTACGCCGCCACCGTGGAGCGCGCGATCGCGGACTGGCGGCGCCTGCTCACGGGTGCGGGCGCCGGCTACGCGACCGTGATGACCGACGCGCCCTTCGGCATCCCGCTGCGCGCCGCCTTCGCCGCGCGGGAGGGGCTCGCGTGAGCGCTCGTGTGGTGACGTGAGCTTTCTCTCGCCCTTGGCGCTGGCGCTCGCCGCGGCCGCGCTCGTCCCGCTCCTCCTCCATCTCCGTCGCCGGCGCGTCGCGCGAACGGTGGATTTTCCGGCCGCCCGATACCTCGCGCGCGCGACGCGCGACCACGAGCGAACGCTTCGCGCGCGCAGCTCGCTCCTCGCCATCCTTCGCATCCTGCTCGTGCTGGTCCTCGCGCTCGCCGCGTCGCGCCCCCTCGCCCGCTTCGGCTCCGGCCATGGCCGAGCCGCGCTCGCCCTGCTCGTCGACAACTCGCTGAGCAGCGGCGCGGTCGTCGCCGGCCGTTCGACCCTCGACGACGCCCGGGACGCGGCGCGTGCCGTGCTCGACGCCGCGGGCCGCGAGGATCGGCTGTGGCTCGTCACCGCCGACGGCACGGTCATCGCGGGCGACGCCGCCGCGCTCCGCGCCGTGCTCGACACGCTGCACCCGCTCGCCGGAGCGGGCGACGTCGGCACGGCGCTGCGCGCGGCGAGCTCGCTCGCGCGCGGCGCTCGCGACGCGTCTCCGACCGTCGTCGTCCTCACCGACGGCCAGGCGAGCACGTGGAGCACGATCGAGGGCGAGGTGGACGCGCTCTGGACCCCGGCGAGCACTCCGCCGCCCAACCATGCGATCGTCGCGATCGAGCCGCGACCCCGGCGGTGGAACGGGCGCGGCTCCATCCACCTCACGGCCCGGCTCGACGCCGCCTCCGACACGCTGCCCCTGCGGATCGAGATCGGTGGCCGCGCGGCTGCGCGCGCGAGCCTCGCTCCATCCACGAGCGCGCTGGTCGAAGCGGACGTCGCCCTTGCCGGGGCGCCGGCGGGATGGAGCACGGTGCGGGGCGTTCTCCCACCCGACGAGCTCCCCGCCGACGATGAGCGCTGGACGGCGGCGTGGAGCGGCTCGCCGCCCCGCGTGTCGAGCGACGCGGGGCCGTTCGTCGCGCGCGCGCTCGACGCGCTCGTCTCGGCGGGGGTCGTGGCGACCGGCGGCGATGTCTCGGTCGTCTCGGCGGACGCGCTCACCGCGCTCCCGGCGCTGGTCGT
>JABFXC010000139.1 GCA_013361935.1 Gemmatimonadaceae bacterium | reverse complement strand
CGTCGCGGACGAGCACCGCGACACCGGTGCGGAGCCCCACGTCGCGCAGCTCGGCGCCGCGTCGGGCGCGCGCGGGGCCCGCGCAGGTGACGACCTGGCGAGCCCCGACGAGGAGAAGTGCGCCGCCGGCGGGCGGCGCGCTCACGCCATCACGTCGCGAACGCGCGACACGAGCCGGAGCGGCGCCTGCGCTTCACCGCGGCAGGCGTAGTAGCAGGCATTGCAGTCGATGGGCGCGTACGGCTTGTACTCCGACCAGTGGAAGTCCGTCGGGAAGTCCGGGCAGCGCTTGACGTGGCCGGTGGGACTGATGTGCACCGTTCGCAGCCCGGCGCGGCAGGGCTCGGTCATCTCACGGCGGGCGTAGCGCGGGATGTTCTCGAGGTAGTGATCGGAGTTCACGATCACGCCGCGCTTCCGCCGCTTGAACGCGAGGAGCTCGGCGATGATCGCGTCGAGCTCGCGCATCTGCTCCGGCTTCAGCAGGTGCGCGGTGTTCCCGTTCTTCGAGTCGGTATAGACGCTGAAGTTCACCCCGGCCCCGACCTCCTGCGCGCGCGCGACGATGGGCAGGATCTGATCGAGGTTGTCGTCCTTGATCACCGTGTTGAAGCGCACGTTGTCGATGCCGCGCTCGCGGAGCTGGGGCACGACGCGCATGATCTTGGCGGTAAGCCCGGGGATGCCGCGCGCGACGTCGTGCCGGCCGTCGAGGTAGTCGAGCGAGATGTTGAACTGGTTGATCCCCGCGTCCCAGAGCGACTGCGCGCGCTCGGGGGTGAGCATCCCGCCGTGGGTGATCATCGAGATGTACTTCACCCGTACCGCCGCGTTCACGGTGGCGACGACATCCTCGAGGTCGCGGCGGAGCGTCGGCTCACCGCCGGTGAAGGTGATGAGCATCGGGTTGAAGAAGCGCGCCGCGTCGGCGAAGCTCTTCAGCTCGTGCTCCTTCGCGGCCGCTTCCGTCTTCCAGTAGTCGCAGAACCCGCACTTGGCGTTGCAGCGGAGGGTGACCTCGAACTGCAGCGAGATCGGTCGGCGGCGGGCGGTGAGCCAGGCGTACTTCGCGAGGAAGACGGGAACATCCCATGGCTTGAAGCGGGCAGAAAGCATCGCGACCTCCTGGGTCAGTCGATCATCGGAAGCTTCAAACCGTGCGCACGCGCGGTCTCACGCGCTGTATCGTAGCCCGCATCGGCGTGGCGCGCGACCCCCAGCCCCGGATCGTTCGTCAGGACGCGCTCGAGCCTAACGCGCATCTCCGGCGTTCCGTCGGCGACGATCACCTGCCCGGCGTGGAGGGAGTTCCCCATCCCGACCCCGCCGCCATGGTGGAATGACACCCACGACGCGCCGGACGCGACGTTGAGCAGCGCATTCAGAACCGCCCAGTCGGCGATGGCGTCACTTCCGTCCTTCATCGCCTCGGTCTCGCGGAAGGGCGAGGCGACGCTTCCGGTGTCGAGATGGTCGCGGCCGATCACGATCGGCGCGGAGAGCTCCCCGCGGGCGACGAGGTCGTTGAGGGCGACGCCGAACTTCGCGCGCGCGCCCTGGCCGAGCCAGCAGATCCGCGCGGGCAGTCCCTGGAAGTGGATGTGCTTCCGCGCCGCGTCGATCCAGCGGCGCAGATGCGCATCCTCGGGAAACAGCTCGAGGACCAGCTCGTCCGTGCGGGCGATGTCGCGCGGATCGCCGGAGAGCGCGGCCCAGCGGAAGGGACCCTTCCCCTCGCAGAAGAGCGGACGTACGTAGGCGGGAACGAACCCGGGAAAGTCGAACGCGTTCGCGACGCCGGCGTCGAACGCGACGGTGCGGATGTTGTTGCCGTAGTCGAAGGTCACCGCGCCGCGGTCGCGCAGCGCGAGCATCGCCCGCACGTGCTCGGCGATCGACGCCGTCGCACGGGCCAGATACGCCGTCGGGTCGGTCCGGCGCAGCGCGGCGGCCGCCTCGAGCGAGAGGCCGGCCGGGACGTAGCCGTTGAGCGGATCGTGCGCGCTGGTCTGGTCGGTGAGCACGTCGGGGACGACCCCGGTCGCGACGAACCGCGGCAGCAGCTCGGCGGCGTTGCCGACCAGCCCCACCGAGAGCGGCCGCTGCGCGGCGACGGCTTCGCGGATCCAGCCTAACGCTTCGGCGACGTCGCGCGTCTTGCGGTCGCAGTAGCCGGTCGCGATGCGCTTGACGATCCGCGTCTCGTCCACCTCGATGCCCAGGAACGCGGCGCCGTTCAGCGTGGCGGCGAGCGGCTGCGCGCCGCCCATCCCTCCGAGCCCGGCGGAGAGCACGAAGCGCCCGGCGAGCGTCCCGCCGAAATGCTGCCGCGCCACGGCTCCGAAGGTCTCGTACGTCCCCTGTACGATGCCCTGCGAGCCGATGTAGATCCACGAGCCCGCGGTCATCTGGCCGTACATGATCAGCCCCTTCCGCTCGAGCTCGCGGAAGACCTCCCAGTTCGCGAACCGGCCGACGAGGTTGCTGTTCGCGATCAGCACGCGCGGCGACCACTCGTGCGTCCGGAAGACGGCCACGGGCTTGCCGCTCTGCACGAGCAGGGTCTCGTCGTTCTCGAGGGCGCGGAGCGCGCGTACGATCGCGTCGAACGAGGGCCAGTCGCGAGCCGCCTTCCCCGTGCCGCCGTAGACGACGAGGTCCCCCGGACGCTCGGCGACGTCGGGATCGAGATTGTTGCAGAGCATCCGCAGCGCCGCCTCCTGCTGCCAGCCCTTGCAGGAGATCGTCGATCCGCGCGGCGCGCGCACGACGCGGCTCACGAGGCGAGCTCGGTGGAGGTGAAGCGGGCGTCGGCCACCGCGTCGGCGAGCGTCGCGATGTCGCCGGCGAGCACGCGGTCCGCGCCGAGGGGCGCGACCAGCGATCGCACCACGCGGTGGGCGCGAGCGACGCCGCGCCCCGGCGTGAGGGGCGCGCGGCAGTCGATCCCCTGCGCGCCGCACATCAGCTCGATCGCGAGGATGTGCCGGACGTTCTGCACGATGCGCCGCAGCTTCCACGCCGCGCCCATCGCCATCGGGACCACGTCCTCCTTGCTCCCGTCGGTCGGGATCGTGTCGACGCTCGCCGGGTGCGAGAGCACCTTGCACTCGCTGGCGAGCGACGCCGCCGTCACCTGCGCCATCATGAACCCCGAGTTCACGCCGGGCTCGGGGCTGAGGAAGGCAGGCATCCCCTGATTGAGCTCGGGATGCACGAGCCGGTCGATCCGCCGCTCTGCGATGGTGGCGAGGTTGGTCATCGCGATCGCGAGGAAATCGAGGACCATCGCGACCGATTGGCCGTGGAAGTTGCCCCCGCTGAGCATCTCGCCGTTCTCGAAGACGAGCGGGTTGTCGGTCGCCGCGTTCAGCTCGCGGCCGATGACACCCGCGGCGAAGTCGATCGCGTCGAGCACGGGGCCGTGCACCTGCGGCATGCAGCGCAGCGCGTAGGCATCCTGCACGCGCGGATCGTCGTGGCGATGCGACTCGCGGATCTGGCTGTCGCGGAGCAGCTCGCGCAGCAGCGCCGCGGACGCCGCCTGTCCGAGCTGGCCGCGGGCATCCTGGATGCGCGGATCGAAGGCGACGGGTGTCCCGAGCAGCGCCTCGAGCGACATCGCGCCGGCGACGTGCGCCGTCTGCCAGAGCGTGTGCGCGTCGACGAGGGCGAGCGCGGCGACGGCGGTGTGCGCCTGGGTGCCGTTGATGAGGGTGATCCCCTCCTTCGGGCCGAGCGTCACCGGCGACAGCCCGACCTCGCGCAGAACGTCGCGCGCGGCGGCGGCGCGGCCGTCGCGGATGAGCACTCCCTCGCCGATGAGCGCGAGGGCGAGATGCGCGAGTGGGGCGAGGTCTCCACTCGCCCCGACGCTGCCCTGCTCCGGCACCGGCGGCCAGACGCCGGCGTTGAGCATCGCGAGGAGCAGATCGGCGAGATCGGCGCGCGCGCCGGAGTATCCCTTGGCGATGACGTTCGCGCGGAGGAGCATCATCGCGCGCACCTCGCGCTCCGGGAGGAGCGGGCCGACCCCGGCCGCGTGCGAACGCACGAGGTTGACCTGGAGCTCGGCCAGGCGGTCGGGGGGGATCGCGACCTCGGAGAGCTTCCCGAAGCCGGTGGTGACGCCGTAGACCACCTCGTGGCGCGCCACGATCCCTTCGACGACCCTCCGTGTCGCGTTCATGCGGGTCCGGGCGCCCGCCGAGAGCTCGACGCGGACTTCGCCCCGCGCCACGCGCGCCACGTCGTCGACGGTCAGCGACTGCCCGTCGATCTCTATCTTGCCTGTCATGGCGGGATTATATCGTGCGCGTGCGGCCGCTGAAAGCGGCGGCGCGAGGCGAAACCTGCGAGCGGCGGCCGGGAATCGATCCCGGCCGCCGCTCGTCATGCGCCGCGCGCGATGTCGTCGTCAGCGACCGACGGTCAGCTCGGGGTTGTTCGGCTGGCTCTGGTACGACCAGTCGAGGATCACGTAGTCGGAGCCGACGTGCGACACGCGCACCGCCGCGTAGTTCGCGCTTCCCACCGGCCCGATGCGGAAGACGTACGCGTACCCCGGCGACGCGGAGATGGAGCCGTTGCTGAAGGCGTTGTCGAGCGGCGCGATGTCGATCGACGTCAGATCGGTGACCGGATCCGCCGAGTAGAGCGCGATCGCGACGTCGCTGCGCATCGGTACGAAGTAGAGCAGCCCGTCGGCGTGGCGCTCGAGGCGGAAATCGATGTTCGTGCTCGAGCCGCTGGTGACGATGCCGAACTGCGGGTTCGCGTTCGGGTTGTAGAAGTCGAAGCCGCTGGTCGTCGGCGCGACCTCGAAGGCGTCGAGAATGACGTTGCGCGAGTCGTAGCGCGGGGTGTCGTCGCGCGGAATGCTCCAGAGGCTCTCGTGCCCGTCGACGGAGACGATGCTCACCGCGAAGCAGTAGCGGACGCCGTTCGTCAGCCCCGTCACGAGGAAGTCGTCGGAGATCGTGGTGCCTTCGAGCACCCACAGATCGTTGTCGCAGTTGCGGGCTGTCGCGGACCACACCGTCGAGTAGACGCGGTAGTAGGCGAACTGCGACGGCTGGCTGAGCCGCGACGCGCTGGACCAGGAGAGCTGCGCCGCGCGGTAGAGCGACACGGAGGTGAGCGCGGTCGGGGCGGGCATGCGGAGCCGGACGTCGATCGTCACCGAGCTCGAGCCCTGGCTCTCGTTCCCCGCGTCGTCGCGCGTCGCGACGTAGTAGGCGGGCGCGGGATAGCCGGCGTCGCTGAAGGTCGGCGACGTCGTCTCGGCGCGACGCTGCCAGTGCCCGTCGGAAGCGCGCGAGTAGACGACGTAAGCGCTCACGCGCGTGTCGGACACGTCGTTCCACGACAGGAGGACGCCGTCCGGGCTGTCCGGGTAGCCGCTCGGCACGAGCTGGTAGGTGAGCCCCGTGGGGACGGGGAGATCGGTGCTGCGGGGCTGGGTCGCCACGTCCGTGCACGCAGCGAGCGTGAGGAGAGCGGCGGCGGTGACGAGGCGGCGCATGGTCGTGCTCCGGTGATGGGTGCCCGATGAAAAAGCAGAGCACGCGCCGCCGCACCCTGCCGGCCATATCGTTGCCGCGCAACGACTTGACATCACCGATAGACGAAGGGCGCCCAGCCTGGTGGACGCCCGTGTGACCGCCGCGGGGGACGCCTGCTACCGGGAAGTATCGGTGCGCCGGTAGTCGAACTTGAGGTCGGGCTGCGCCCGCAGCGAGATGAACGAGGTGAAGGCGAACGTCCCGTACGGGGTGCGCGAGAAGCTGAACACGAGATCCCAGTCGTGCAGCTCGCGCCGCAGGGAGACCATCTGCGCGTTGAACTGGTGGAGTTCGAAGTCGTAGCCGGTCGTCCACTGCGCCGCCCACTTCTCCGTGAGGTTGAACGAGGTGTTCGCGTTCAGGTTCGCGCGCGACGGCGCGACGAACACCTGTCGCGCCGCGCTGGAAAGCACGAGCGAATCGGGACGCAGGTTCTGCCGCGCCTCGATCTGGCAGGCCTCGCGCTGCAGCGGATCGGTGAGCACGGTGCACTGCGCGAGCGGGTCGATCACGGTGGCGCCGTTCACCGGCCGCGAGCGGCTGGAGCTGAAGGTGAAGCTCGCGTTCCAGCCGCCGCGCGTGTCGGGGAGGGGCACCTGGTTGCGCCGCGAGTTGCTGCCGAACTGCGGATTGTACGCCATGCGCTGCGCCTCGACGTCCTGCGACGTCGGCGCGGCGTGGTCGAGCACCGGACTCTCGTTCTTCGTCGCGCCCCCGAAGATCCGGTTGAAGAGCGCGAAGATGCTGGACTTTCGGTTCACCGAGAAGCTCGCCTCGAGCCCCGTGAAGTACGGGCTGAAGCGCGCCGTGTCGCTGCGCACGTCGCCGGCGAAGAGCGAGTAGTGCACGCCGAGCGTCGCGTTAGGCGCGAGGTCGCTGGCGACGCGGAATCCCCAGTCGCTGGTGGTGATGCCGGCGAACCACTGCGGGTCCTTGCCCAGCTTCCTCAGGTAGCGGTACTGCT
>JABFXC010000080.1 GCA_013361935.1 Gemmatimonadaceae bacterium | reverse complement strand
CCCTGGTAGCGCGGATCGCCGCGGCGGAAGTCGCCTTCGGAATACTCCTCGGGCGCGCCGTACGCCTGGCTCATCCCCATGAGGCCGAGCCCGATGGCGGAGGCGGTCAGTCCTTCGCTGCCCAATGTGCGCGTCTTCAGCATCTCGGTCTCCTTGGCAGCGGTCAGGGGCCAGGCGGGAGGAACGGCGTTGACTGCAGTTGACGCGGTGCCTAACGCCTGGCCCCTGGCCCCAATCCTCAGCGCGCGAGCTTCACGAACGCCAGCCCGTTGTTCGGATTCATCGGGATCACCAGCTGGTTCGCGCCGGAGTCGTAGCACATCGACGCCGCGCTCGGGATGTTCCGCGCGATCAACTGGGCCGCCTTGCCCGGGCGGATGCGCGAGACGCCGCCGTTGCGGACGCTGCTGATGTACTTCGTCCCGTCCTTCATGATCACGAGGCCGTCGCTGCCCGGCTGCGCGGCGTGCTCCGTCTTCAGCAACTTGCCGGCCGTGGAGAAGGTCAACACCGCGTCGTCGCCGGTGTTGACGACCACGACGTTGCCCTGCGGGTCGAATGCGATTCCGTTGGGAAGCGCGAGCGGTGCGCCCTGAGCGAAGACGGACGTGGTCCCGTCAGGCGCGATCTTCCAGACCTGGAAGGTGTTCGGGTCGGGAGTCCCGCCCGAGCCGCCGACCGTGCGCGTCGCGTAGATCGTTCCATCCTCGGCGACCTCGATGTCGTTGATCCACTCGACCCCCGGGAGCCGCCATTCGCCGGCGGGGGTGCCGGTCTTCATGTCGAAGGCGCGGATCACGGCGACGCTCGTGTCGCTCGGCGACGTGCCGCCGTCGCGGTCGGCGACGTAGAGCTTCCCGTTGACGATGTCGCTGCCGTACGGCTCGTTGAGCACGAGCGCGGGGGTAAGCTTCGCGCGGTCCGCCGGCGCCTGCACGCCGATCCAGCGCGCGGTGTTGACGGATCCGTCGTGGTTGATGAACGACACGAACGCGTCGTTCGCCTGCACGTTCTGCGTCACGCCGCGGTTCGGCACGACGAGGACGCCGCGCGTCGCGTCGTACGAGCAGCTCTCCGCCGAGTAGATCGCGCCGTAGACCTTCACGTTCGAGGACATCGGCGCAAAGGTGCCGGGCTGCGCGGGGGTCATCGGGAGGCCGAGCGCGTTGCCGGTGACGTAGGGCTGCGTCGTCGGCTGCGGCTGCTGGGCGAGGCCGGCCTGTGCCGTGAGGGCGAGCGCGGCGGCGAGCGATGCTGTCGTCTTCATCTGCGGGCTCCGGAAATTTCGCATGCCATAGCTTCGCCGATCGAGGATGCCTGGCGCAACTGGGTTCAACGCGGCTTGTTCGCGGGGAGATTCGGAGTTGGGGAGAACTACCGGGGAGAACGATTTCATTTTTGTTTTCCTCCCCGCACCCTCCCGGACTCCCGTGCTCCCCGCGAACAGCAACCTGTGGCCACGCGAGGGGGGCGTGACCTGTTCGCGCTTCACGCTGTCTCTCTCCGCATGATCTACCGCGGCCGCATCGCTCCCACTCCCACCGGTGACCTGCACGTCGGCCACGCGCGCACCTTCGTGGCCGCGGCCCGCCGCGCTGAAGAACACCGCGGCGAGATGGTGCTGCGTGTCGAGGACCTCGACCCGCTGCGCTGCCGCGCGGAGTACACCGAGCGCGCGATCGAGGATCTCGAGTGGCTCGGGGTGCGGTGGAGCGAAGGACCGCTCCATCAGTCACTGCGGCGCGAGGTGTACGAGTCGGTGTGGCGCCGGCTGCGCGACGCTGGCGCGATCTATCCGTGCACCGTCTCGCGGCGCGAGGTGCGCGATGCCGCGCACGCGCCCCACGAGGACGAGGAGGGCGCGGAGCCGATCTTCCCGCCCGAGCTGCGCCCCGCGGCCGGCGCGGGCCGCGACGCCACGTCGCCGGCCGGAGTCGTCTGGCGCTTTCGCGTGCCCGACGGGGAGGTCGTGCGCTTCTCGGACGCGCGGCGCGGGGCGCAGGCGTTCGCCGCGGGGGTCGACTTCGGCGACTTCGTCGTCTGGCGCAAGGACGACGTTCCCGCCTACGAGCTCGCCGTCGTCGCCGACGACGTCGCGATGGGGATCACCGAGGTCGTGCGCGGCGAGGATCTCCTGCGCTCGACGGCGCGGCAGCTCCTCGTCTACCGCGCGTTAGGCGCGCGCCCGCCGGCATGGTGCCACCTCCCGCTCGTCCGCGACGCGCACGGCCGGCGGCTGGCGAAGCGGCACGACGCGTTGTCGGTGCGGGAGCTGAGGAAGCGCGGGATGACGGCGGAGGAGGTGCTGGCTCTCGCCGGCGACGAGGAGAGGCGGGCGAGCGCCTAGCGCCGAGTTTCGGCGAGCTCCCTCAGGGTCTGCTGGAGCCACGTCGTGAGGCGCTCGCGGCGCTGGGGATCCGCCTGGTCATTGGGTAGCTCGCCGATGCGCCGGCGAAGCTTCGGCGCTTTGACCAGCTGATGCTGGAGGAGGGTGCGGACGAACTCCCGATCCTTCTCGCGATACGCCACGAGCTTGCTCGCCGACAGATCGTGTGCCTCGACGCACCATCCGATATAGTCCCGCGTGTTCGCGTTCTGGAGCTTCACCGCGCGACGCTCCCAACCCGCTGGGAGCACGGCGGTCTCGATCGGGACGCCGTGCACATAGAAGCCGTGCGTTCGATGAAACAGCGAGTCAGCACCGAGAACTGAGTCGATCAGATCGACTTTGGCGACGGCGTGCTTCGGAGCCATGTCCGCTTCAGCGGACTGTCGCAGCTCATCCGGCGCATCGGGGTGCTGGCCAAGGATCGCCTGGGATCCGAAGACGATCATCTCGGTTTCATCGGTAAGGTCGCATGCCGCGCGGATTGCGTGCTCCAGCTCCTCGCGCGTCACGGCTCGCCCTCTGACTCAGACATGCCTGCCGCATCGGCGAGCATCCTCTCCCGCTCCTGAGTTGTCAGCACACCCAGGAACGGGAGCGTCTGCCGGAGGCGTGTTGCTCGTTCCCCAGGATCGATGAGCAGGCGCCGGATCCTTGCTGGCGAGGCAGTATCGAGAAGATGACGCCATTCCTCGAGCTCGTGCCGCTCGCGACCTGATGCCTCGGGCAGGCGGCGACCGATGAACTCCTTCGCGCGCGTGATGAGCGTCGGGTCTTTCTGCACCCGTTGCGCGATCGCGTGCGCGATCGCGCGCCCCTCCCGATCGAGATCGAGGTGGGAGCGGATGCGACGTGCGACATTCCCGAGCTCCGGTGTTGCCGTCTTTCGGAGGTATGCGCTCGGAGGCAGTCCTGCCAGGCCGTGGGCGGTACGCAATCTCTCGTCCCACGCTTTCGAAGCGCGCGAGCCCGCGAAGTCGGCGGGCGTCGCACCAGCCACTTCTATCGTGACGTCGTGTGACTGCTCGAGCGATCGCGTCGTTTCGCGAAGCTGTCTCTGGATCTGGGCGAGAAGGGGCGCGGGCGCCACCACGCGGAGAACCAGCGGTTCTCCCGGTTCATCGCTTCCGGTCGCTACCGGCCCTTCGATCCACACCGCCATAGGCGGGGGCTTCAGCTTCCTGACGCAGTCGCCGATCTTAGCGAACAATGATTCGGCGCGGCGAACTTCAGCATCGAAAAGTGCGCGCAGCGCGGGCACGAGCGGATGCGAACCTCGGAGCGCATAGGACGCGGTCCCTGGCCGGCCGTGGACTTCGACCAGGCCCGCGTCGACCAAGGCCGCGAGGCCGCGTCGCGTTGCCACAGGTGTGAGCTGAGCGCGTCGCGCCAATTCTCCGGCACCAATCGGCGCGTCTTCTTTCGCGAGAATCCGGAGCACCCGAACAGTCCCCTCGGTTCCGAGAAACGCGTTCAGGGGATTACGCAGCGCGCTCTGGCGCTTCGCGGGAGGACGCATCGGCGGAACGTTCCGGTGAGGTTATTATAGTGTCTCTTGGGATATTATAATATCCCAAGAGACACTATAATACGCCCGAGAGACAAACACGCAACACCCTGTGCGCCCCCGTACGCCGCGACGGCAGTTCATCGGCCGGACCGCGTCAGGCTGCCCGGCAGAAGCACTTTCGCGACGCCGGGCCGCGTGAGCGACCGCCGGGAGTTCCCTCAGCGCAGGTGAAACAGCTCCTGATGAAACGCGCCCGCCGGCACCCCGCACCATGTCTGCCGATCGCGGCGGCACCCACGGAGCGTTCACGTCGCACCGAGCTTCCCCCCGCTTCACCGTCACGTCCGAGAAGCCACCGCCTCCACCGCCGCCGAAGCGCACGTCGCCGAGGTGCGCCGTCGAGTCGCCGGCGAAGCTCCACGCGGGGACGCGGATGAAGCGCAGCGCGGCGCGCGCCACGCAGCTCTCGCGCGCCAGACCGGCCAGCTCGGCGACCGGCGCGCTCCATTCTGAATCCCAGTGCAGCGCGCGCGTCGAGGGGCGCGACGATGCACGGAAGACGGTCGCCGTTCCACGCGCCGTGCCGCATCTTGCCGCATCGGCGATCCGCGGGATGGCGCTCGCTCGTGCCGTCACCACGCGATATGTCGCCCCGTCGCGCTCGACGACGATCACGCTCATGCACACAGCGTTCGCCGGAAGCGGGCTGACGACGACGTCGAGCAGCTCCGCGGTCGGGTCGAGCGCGTGCACGGCGCGAGTTGCCGCGCCGCGCGCCGTCGCGGCGCCGGCGCCCATCGCTCCCGTCACCGCGAGCCAGCCGGCAAAGGCCGCCGAGACGCGAGCGTCCGCGCCGAGGGTTCGCGCCAGCAGCACCGAAAGGATCGCGCCCGCCGTCAGCGCCGAAGCCGCGCCGACACCGACCATGCTCGTCAGCCACGCCAGCGCGAGTCCGGCGATGAGCACGAGCGACAACAGTACGCGCGCGACGCGGCTCCGCGTCGCCATCACGAGCGCCGGGACCGACGCCACCCACAGCCACGGCTCGACGATGAACACCGAATCGCCGTAGTACCAGCGATCGTCGATCGGCCAGAAGGGATGGACGCCATAGCTGTTCGTCCAGTCGAGCGCGAGGTGACTCAGGGTGCTCACCATCAGCAGCGCGAGGAGCCAGCGCGCGTCCCCGCGCGGCGGCGCCTCTCCGGCGCGCCAGCGCCGGATCGACCAGGCCACTCCCCACACAAGGAACGCCCCCGCGATCGCGAGCACCACGGTGTGCGTGTAGCCGCGATGGTGGAGCATGTACGCCAGCCGGTCGCCGCCGACACCGGTGTAGAACAGATCGAAGTCCGGAAGATTGGCCGCGATCACCGACGCGATCGCCGCCGTCGCGCGGAAGCGTGGCCCTGGCTCGACGCCGCTCGCGCGCGCGCAGTCGCACCGCTCCTTCGGCGAGCAGCAGACCGGCGAGGGAATGAGTGACGTTGTCCATGCGTGAAGATACGACGCCACCCATTGACCGCGACGTGGCGCGCGCGCCAATTGATGCGCCATGTCGCCCACCAGACGCGAAGCTCTCGCGCAGCTCGCCGCGCTCGCCGCCGTCGCCTGCGCGCGCGGCGTCGGAGGCTCGTCTCCCGACGCCGCCGCCGATCCGCTCGACGGGAGCATCGCCGGCTATCAGGCAGGCCGTCGCCGCGGGCGATGGTCGGCCGCGGAAGTCGCGGCGGCCGCCCTGCACCGCTGCATGACCGATGGCGCGCGCTACCGCGCGATCGACGCGCTCGACGCCGACGTCGCTCTCGCCGCGGCGCGGGCCTCCGATGCGCGGCTCCGCCGCGGCACGCTGCTCGGCCCACTCGACGGCGTCCCGCTCTTCGCGAAAGCGATCTATGATGTGTACGGTTTACCGACCACTGGGGCGAGCGCCGAGTGGGCGAAGCTCTTCCCCGAACCGGTGGACCGCGACGCGATCGAGGTCGCGCGCATGCGCGCCGCGGGCGCGGTCGTCCTCGGCAAGACCGCCGCCGACGACTTCGCATACCGCGGCAACGGGACGAGCAGCCGCACCGGCCAGGTGCTCAACCCCCACGATCCGACGGGGACGCGCACGCCCGGCGGCTCGAGCGCCGGCTCGGCGGTCGCGGTCGCGACGGGGATGGCGTTCGCCGCGCTGGGCACCGACGACGGCGGGTCGAACCGCATTCCCGCGCAGTTCACCGGCGTCGTCGGGATGAAGCCGACCTTCGGGCTCGTCCCGCGCACCGGCGTGATCCCGACCTGGCCCTGGCTGGACACGCACGGCCCCCTCGCCCGCAGCGTCGCCGACGCCGCGCTCCTCCTCGCCGCGATCGCCGGCGCCGACGCGAGCGATCCGCTGTCGCATTCCGAGGGATGGAGCGCCACGCCGCTGCTCTCGCTGCGCGACGACGCGCTCGCCGGCGTGCGCCTCGGCATCGTCGGGGTGCACGCGCCGCGCGCGCAGATGACCGCCGAGGCGGTGGCGGCCTGGGACCGCGCGTTAGGCGACCTGCGCGCCGCGGGCGCGACCGTCGACTCCTTCGCGGCGCCGGTCACCCGCGAGAACTTCCGCGACGCCTTCGCCGCCGCGGCGGCCGCGCGCGGCGACGTGCCCGTGGACGCGCGCGCGCCGGCG
>JABFXC010000057.1 GCA_013361935.1 Gemmatimonadaceae bacterium | reverse complement strand
GGGCGGCGGAGGCGCGCGCGTTCCACCCCCGCCCCCGCTTCCATCGTCGGGAGGGACGCGCGGGCCGCGTCCGTCGAACGTCGCCTTCGAGATCTCGACCCCGCGCGGGATGAGCCTCGAGACGCTGATCGGCCGCTATGGAATGATCGGCGGCGCGGTGCTCCTCCTCCTCATGGGGATCGGCACCTTCATCAGCTGGGCGATCGCGAACAACGTCATCACCCCGGTGGGCCGCGTCGCACTCGGCGCGCTCGCGGCGGGGGCGTTCGTCGCCGCCGGCTTCTACTTCCGCAACCGGAAGGAGCGGAAGTTCGGAAACGTCCTGCTCTCCCTCGCGCTCGCCATCACGCACACCGTGGCGTGGGGCGCGGGACCGAAGCTGCAGATCATCGATCCGCGCATCGCGCTCGGTCTCGCCGCGCTGGCGTCGGTCGCGCTCGCCGCGCTCGCGCTCGCCGACGAGGACGAGACGCTCTACGTCGTCGGCATCGGCGGCGCGCTGCTCGCGCCCTTCGTCACCTCGAGCGGCCGGTCGAGCGGTCCGCTGACGCTGGTCTACGGCTGGATCGTGATCACCGCCGGGCTGTTCGCGATGCGCGGCCATCGCTGGAAGACGGCGACGCGGCTGATGACCTTCGCCGGCGTGCTGTATTCCGGGGTCGGGCTGATCGGCGCGACCTTCTCGATGGTCAGCGACCGGATGTCGCCACCCTTCTTCGCGCTGGCCTGCACCTGGTCGGCGGCGCTGCTCGCGGCGGCGGAGTACCGGACGACGCTCGTCCGGTCGTACATGACGACGATGACCCTCGCGATGCTGATCGCCGCCGCCTCGGTGGCGAGCTCGCATCCGGTGGACGTCGCCCCGCTCGCCCTCGCCGGCACGGTGTCGCTCTACCTCATCCAGCGCCCGTTAGGCATGCGCGCCGAGGAGTGGCTCCTCGACGCGGTGGCGCTCCCGCTCGGCCTGCTCGGCGCCGCGCTCCTCGCCAACGGCGGGATCGACGCGCCGAACGGGGTGGCGATCACCCTCATCTGGGGCGTCGCCGCCGCCGGCGCGGCGCTGATGAACGAGCAGGAGCGGCGCGGGCCGCACTACTTCGTCTTCGCGCTGACGACGCTCGTCTCGGTCGCCTATCTCCTCCGCCGCGACGATCTCGCGCTCGGCCTCGGCCTCGTCGCGCACGCGGTCGCGATGACCTACCTGATGCGGAAGGAGCGCGCGCAGCTCGTCGGCGCCCCGATCGCGATCGGGCTGATCGTCGCGCTCGCCCAGGCGCGCGACCTGCTCGCCGCGCGGCCGCCATATGTCTCGAACCCGTTCATCAACCCCGGCGCGGTCCTTCTGCTGGTGACGCTGCTCGCCTGGTGGCGCTTCTTCGACGTCCTCGCGACGACGAAGTTCGGTGAGCGCGAGCCGGACCCGAGCTGGGTGGTGCTCGCGCGCGCCTTCCTCCCGATCGCGCTCTTCATCTGGGGCTGGTACGAGCTGGGGAGCACGATCTCCCACGACGTCGCGACGTCGCTGGTGACGCTCTACTTCGCCGTCGTCGGCGTCGGCGCGATCCACTACGGGCGCAGCCGCGAGGTCCCCATCGTCCGCCACACGGGCCTCGGCCTCTGCATCGTCGCCGCCCTCTACGCGATCTCCCGCGTCTGGAACCTGGAGAGCGTCGGCATCAAGGCGGGGACGCTGATCATCGTCTCGCTCTTCCTGATCGCGGTCCACTACTGGTATCGCCGGGCGGAGGACTAGGACCCGGCGGGATTGGCCTCGGATCGCTCCGTGTGGCGCTCGGGCTCCTCGCCGCAACGAGCCGGCTATCTGCCTTGGCGTTGAGACACGAAGGCCACGAAGGTCCACGAAGGGTGCTTCAGCCCAATCCTTCGTGGACCTTCGTGGCCTTCGTGTTCAACTGCAGCGGTTCAACTGCAGGAGGTTCAACCGCAGGGGGTTCGACTACAGCGGGATGACGCCCGAATGACGCCGGTGGCGAGCTTGGCTCCATGGAAACCTCTCCGCTCTCGCCCGCTGAGGACAGGCTTACGCACGAGATCATCGGCGGATCGTTCGAGGTCCACGACTTCCTCAAGAACGGGATGTTCGAGTCGACCTACGAGGCGTGCCTTGCACGGGAGCTGACCCTTCGCGGGCTATCGGTCGAGCGGCAGGTCCCGGTACCGCTTGTCTACAAGAGCTGTCATCTCGAAGTCGGCTACCGGATCGATCTTCTCGTCGAACGCACCGTTCTGGTCGAAGTGAAGTCCGTCGAGCGCCTGCATCCGATCACCACGGCTCAGGTCGTGACCTATCTTCGCCTGTCCGGCCTGCACGTGGGTCTGATCCTGAACTTCAACGTCGAACGCATGAAGGACGGGATTCGGCGGATCGTGCTCTAGCCTGGCTCTGGTCATTTGAACACGAAGGCCACGAAGGTCCACGAAGGGTGCTTCAGCAACATCCTTCGTGGACCTTCGTGGCCTTCGTGTGTTCATGTAAAGGCACGAGAAACAAGTGTCCGCCCAGCCGCCGAGGCGCGTCGGCACGCGCACGGAGCGATCCGATGCCACGAGCGTGAGACGACGGCACGCAGGGTGCACGGCCCAGTCCGGACAACCTCACCCGGACCAACGTGCTCGACACCTCGAAAAGCCTTCGCGCCCTCCTCCTCGCGAGCGCGCTCCTCGCCGCCGCGCTTCCCGCCCAGCAGACCGCGCCCGATACCACCGGAGTGAAGCGCTCGACCGAGCCGCTCTTCACCAGCCGGGACGCGTGGATCGCGGGGGGGTTCGTCGTCACCACCGTGCTGCTCTTCCCGCTCGACAAGCACATCGCCCAGAACCTCCAGGACCAGCACAACCAGTCGAACAGGTTCTTCCACCATCAGGCGACGAACGTCCGGCTCATCGCGCAGCCCGGAGCGCTGATCATCGGCGGGTCGATGTACGCCGTCGGCCGTCTCGCCCACGTCGAGCGGATGGCGGATCTCGGACTGCACGGCACCGAGGCGATCATCGTCGGGACCATCGTCACCGGGGCGATCAAGGGCACCGCCGGTCGCGCGCGCCCCTTCCTCGGCACCGACAAGCCGCACGACTTCAAGCTCGGCCGCGGCTTCGGAAACGGCGACTACTCCTCCTTCCCCAGCGGGCACACCCTGGCCGGGTTTGCGGCGGCGTCCGCCGTGACCTCGGAGACGCATCGATGGTGGCCGAGCTCGACGTGGTATATTGCACCGGTGATGTACGGTGGCGCGTCGCTGATCGGACTCTCGCGCATGTACAACAACAAGCACTGGGCGAGCGATGTCGCGATGGGGGCGCTGATCGGCACCTTCTCGGGCCGCAAGGTCGTGCAGTACCACCACTCGCATCCGCACAACCGCATCGACCGCTGGCTCCTCGGCGCGTCGATCGTTCCCACCGATAACGGCTGGGCGCTCGCCTTCTCGGCGACACCACCATCAGTGATCAGGTAATGACAGAACAGGACGAAGCCGGCATCGCGACGGCGCAGGACGAGAGCACTCCCACCGTCGACGGCGCGGGCTTCGCCGCGCTCGGGCTCAGCCCCGAGCTGGTGGCGACCCTTTCCGGGCTCGGCTACGAAGAGCCGACCCCGATCCAGGAGCAGGCGATCCCCGCGCTCCTCGAGGGACGCGACGTCCTCGGCCAGGCGGCGACCGGCACCGGGAAGACCGCGGCGTTCGCGCTCCCGCTCATCGAGAAGATCGCCGGCACCGAGCGCCAGCGCGCGTCGACCAGCGCGCTCGTCCTCGTGCCGACGCGCGAGCTGGCGATGCAGGTCGCCGAGGCGGCGCACAAGTACGGGCGGTCGCGCGGGGTGACGGTGCTGCCGATCTACGGCGGCCAGTCGATGGAGCAGCAGCTTCGCGCCCTCAAGCGCGGGGTCGACGTCGTCGTCGCGACGCCGGGGCGCGCGCACGATCACATCCGCCGCCGCACGCTGAAGCTCGAGCACGTCCGCTTCGTCGTCCTCGACGAGGCCGACGAGATGCTCGACATGGGCTTCGCCGAGGACCTCGAGGCGATCCTCGGCGCGACGCCGGCCGAGCGGCAGACGGCGCTCTTCTCGGCGACGCTCCCGCCGCGCATCGCCGAGCTGGCGGTGACGCACCTGCGCGAGCCGCTGCGCATCCAGATCGCGCGCAAGGCGCTGGCCGCCGGCGAGATGCCGAAGGTGCGGCACGTCGCCTACGTCGTCCCGCGGGCCCACAAGCTCACCGCGTTAGGCAGGGTGCTCGACGTCGAGGCGCCGGAGTCGGCGATCGTCTTCTGCCGCACGCGCCACGAGGTGGACGAGCTCACCGAGAGCCTGAACGGCCGCGGCTACCGCGCCGAGTCGCTGCACGGGGGGATGTCGCAGGAGCAGCGCGACCGCGTGATGAAGAAGTTCCGCAGCGGCAACGCCGAGCTCCTCATCGCGACCGACGTCGCCGCCCGCGGGCTCGACATCCCGCAGCTCTCGCACGTCGTCAACTACGACGTGCCGAGCGCGCCGGAGACGTACGTGCACCGCGTCGGGCGAACCGGGCGCGCGGGGCGGGAAGGCGTCGCCATCTCGCTCATCGAGCCGCGCGAGCACCGGCTGCTCCGCAACATCGAGCACGTCACCAAGCAGAAGATCACCGTCGAGAGCGTGCCGACGGTCGCCGATCTGCGCGCGCGCCGGCTCGAGCTGACGCGGGCCTCGCTGGAGGAGGTGCTCACCGAGGGCGACTTCGACCACTTCCGCGTCGCCGTGGAGTCGCTGGCCAACGAGTACGACGTGATGGACGTCGCCGCCGCGGCGATGAAGCTGGCGCACAAGGCGGTCGCCGCCGATGGCGACGAGGTGGAGATCCCCTCCGTGGCGCCGCGCGTCGAGCGCGAGGGCGGCTTCGACAGGAAGGGCGGCAAGCCCTCGCGCGCCGAGCGGACGCGGGACAAGGCGTACGCGCGCGGCGAGCGCCCGGACCTCGAGGAGCGTCCCGCGCGCGGCGCGGAGCGCCGGGTGAAGGAGAAGGAGCATCGCATCCCGCGGAAGCGCGGGGGGGACATGGCGCGCGTCTTCGTCGGCGCGGGACGCAAGCTCAAGGTGCGTCCGGCGGACCTCGTCGGCGCGATCATCGGCGAGGCCGGGCTCGACGCGCGCGCCATCGGCGCGATCGAGATCTCCGACCGCTTCTCCATCGTCGAGGTGCCGAGCGACGAGGCGGACCGCGTGATCGACGCGCTGAAGAAGACGACGATCCGCGGCAAGACGGTCACGATCCGCCGCGACTCGAAGAACGGCGAGTGAGCGCGACGGCGGGGCGGATCTTCGTCCTCGCCGCGCTCTCCGGGGAGGTCGCCGAGCGGCTGCACGAGCTGCAGCGAAGGTACGACCCGAAGCTCGCCCGCGCCTTCCCGCCGCACGTCACGCTCGCCGGCTCCTCGGGGCTCGGGCCCGTGCACGCGGGGACCTCTGCTTTCGATGTCCGGACCGCGCTCGCGCGCGTCGCCGCGGAGAGCGCGCCGCTCCGCCTCGCGTTAGGCACCCCGCACCGCTTCATGCAGAGCGACGTGGTGAGCTTCCCGCTCGATCCCCACGGCCCGATCCGCGAGCTGCACGATCGTCTCGCGCGCAGCGGGCTGAAGTTCGAGCAGGCGAAGTTTACCTTCACCCCGCACGTGACGATCAGCTTCTACCCGGAGCTGACGCGGGAGCGGGCGCGCGAGCTGCTCGCGCTGCGCATGGACGAGGAGATCGTCATCGACCGGCTGGAGGCGTGGCGAACGAGGGAGCCGCAGGCGCCGGTGAAGCTCGCGTCGGTGCTGCTCGGCGGGTGATCCACGCCCGTCGACTGCGACGTGGAAGTGGACGTGGGACGGGGGAGCGAGGGCGGGGCTGGGACGACGTCTGACGTGTGAGTCCGCCCTCCCACGTCCCCCGTCGTCGCCGCATCCCCAACTCGCTCCAGCGCGTCCCACGTTCACTTCCACGTCGGGGTGAAACCCCGATACTAAATTGCGGCTATGTCCGATGAGATCCTCCACGAGCTCGAGTCCGACGCCACGCGCGACGCGGGCGCGCTCTTTCTCGACGTCACCACGCGCTACCTCGAGCAGACCCGCGCCGAGGTCGTGCCCGTCTCCACGCCCCACGACGCGAGCACGCTGGCGATCCGCTTCAACGAGCCGCTCCCGCGAAAGGGGAAGCCCCTCGCCGAGGTCGTCGCGCGCGTCGAGCGCGACGTGATCGCCGACAGCAACAAGCTCTGTCACCCCATGTACATGGGGCACCAGGTCTCGGCGCCCGTGCCCGCGGCCGTGTGGATGGAGATGGTCACCGCAGCGGTGAACAACTCGACCGCGGTGTGGGAGATGGCGCCGACCGCGACCGTGATCGAGCATCGCGTGGTGCGCTGGCTCTGCGAGCTCGCGGGGCTGCCGCCGGAGAGCGGCGGGACGCTCACTACCGGCGGCACGGAGGCGACCTTCACCGCGCTGCTCGCCGCGCGCGCCGCCGCGCTCCCCGACGTGTGGACCGAGGGCGTGTCCGCGAATCCGCCGGTGCTCGTCCACGGCGAGAACGCGCACTACGCGACGACGCGGGCCGCGGGCGAGCTCGGCCTCGGCATGAAGAACGCCATCGCCGTCCCGTCGCGCGACTACCGGATGGACGTGCGCGCGCTGCGCGACACCCTCGACCGGCTCGAGCGCGAGGGGCGGCGCGTCATGGCCGTCGTCGCCACCGCGGGCTCGACGCCGACGGGAAGCTTCGACGACCTCGCCGCGATCGGGGCGCTCTGCACCGAGCGTGGCATCTGGCTGCACGTCGACGCCGCGCACGGCGGCTCGGCGCTCTACTCGGCGACGCATGCGGCGCGGATGGCGGGAGTCTCGCGCGCCAGCTCCGTCGCGTGGGACCCGCACAAGATGATGCTCATGCCGCTGCAGGCGGGCGTCCTCCTCGTGCGCGACGAGCGGCTGCTCGACGTGGCCTTCGCCCAGAAGGCGCCGTATCTCTTCCACGGCGCGCGCGGCGACGAGCGCGTCTGGGATCAGGGGCCGCGCAGCTTCATGTGCTCGCGCCGCGCCGACGCGCTCAAGCTCTGGGTCGCCCTGCAGCGCTACGGCGCCGACGGCTTCGGCGCCCTGTACGATCGTCTGTGCGCGACGACGCGCGCGCTGTGGGAGGAGCTGCGGTCACGCCCCGACTTCGAGACGCTGCACGAGCCGGAGTCGAACATCCTCTGCTTCCGCTACGTCGGCCGCAACGCCGACGACGCCTTCAACCTCCGCCTGCGCGAGCGCTGGAACCGCAGCGGCGACGGCTGGATCACGACGACGCTGCTCGACGGCCAGCGCGTGCTGCGGGTGACGCTGATGAACCCGCGGACGACTTCAGAGCATGTCCGAAGACTCGTGGACGGGCTGGCAAGTTTGGGGGCCAGGGGCCAGGCGTGAGGAACTGCGGTTGACGCCGTTCCTTACGCCTGGCCCCTGACCCCTGCAGTTCACATCGCCTTCGCGATCGCCGCCTCGATGTTCTGATCCGAACCGACGCCCGTGTACACGACCTTCCCCGTCCGGTCGAGGACGACGATGTAGCTCGTCGCCGGGACGTCGTACTTGTCGGCGGCGTCGCCGGTCTTGTCGTACAGGACGGTGAGCGGAAGCTCGTGCTTCGCTGCGTAGCGCTTCACCAGCTCTGCGCTCTGGTTGACGCCGACCGCGACGCCGACCATCGCGACCTTGCCCGCGTACTTCTTCGCCGCCGCGGCCATCTGCGGCTCGAGCTCGCGGCAGTTCGGGCACCAGGTGGCCCAGAACTCGATGAGCGTCGGCTTCCCCTTCGCCACGTACTGCGCGAGCTGCACCGGCCTCCCGTCCACCGTCTCGACGCTCGCATTCGGCGGCGTCGTGCCTAACGGCAGGCCGGTCTGGGCGTGGAGTGGAGCTCCGAGGAGCGCGAGGGTCGCGGTGGCGATCAGAAGTCGTGCGAGCATTGTGATTCCTCTTGTTTTGGGGCCAGGTGTCAGGCGTGAGGAACGGCGTTGACGGCAGTTTGACGCCGTTCCTTCCGCCTGCCCCCTGACCCCTGAAGCTACAGCCACAGCTGTCCCGCCTGCACCAGATACCACTCCGCGACCCCGATCATCGCGATCGCGAAGACGCGCTTCACCCAGAGCATCCATCCGCCCGCGCGCGGCAGCCGCGCCAGCGATCCCGACGACATCCCCACGACCGCGAGCAGCGTGCACATCCCCAGCGAGAAGGCGAAGAGATAGAAGAAGCCGAGCACTCCGCTCTTCGTCCGCGTCACCCAGGTCAGCACCGCCGCCATCACCGGCGCCGAGCAGGGAGCGGCGACCAGCCCGCTCACCGCGCCCATGATGAAAGCGCCCGAGTACCGTCCCGCGGTTCCCGCCGTCGCCGCGCGCGTCGTCAGCGTCGCCGGGAGCCGCACGGGGATCACGTCGAGCATCGCCAGCGCCGCGATGATGAGGACGTTCGCCATCGCGAACAGCGCCCACGGGTTCGCGCTGATCGACCCGAAGATGGTACCCGAGAGTCCCGCGAAAAGTCCCAGCAGGGAATAGACGAGGGCGAGCCCGAGCACGTAGGTCAGTGTGAGCCCCACCACGCGACGACGCGGCGCCCGCGTCCCGTCCGCCGCGACGCTCTGCCCGCCGACGATCGCCGCCGTGATCGGGATCATGGGGTAGATGCACGGCGTGAGGCTCGTCAGCACCCCGCCGAGAAAGAGCAGCGGGATCGCAACTGCCGGCGAATCCGAGAGATGCGCGGTGAGGGACGCGGTGTCCATGTCTGGATACTAACATCGGGGCGGGGGAGGGCGTCTACCTTCGGGTGCCAGGGGCCAGGCGCCAGGCGGAAGGAACTGCGTCAACTGCAGTCGACGCCGTTCCTGACGCCTGGCCCCTGGCCCCCGTCGAGCCACTCGTCGCACCGCCATACCCAACCGGAATTCCATGCGCCTCGCGATACTCACACTGGCTCTCGCGTCACTCGCCTGCGCCCGGCCCTCCGCCGCGCAGCACGAGCACCACATGTCGGCCGACTCGGGCATGGCCATGCCGTCGATGCAGTCGGCGGCCGAGCAGTCGATGAGCGCGGCGATGGAGATGAACCCGCACATGCGCATGACGGCCGCACGGCCGGCGACGCACGCGGACAGCGTGCGGGCTCGTGCGCTCGTCGACACCCTGCGTCGTGCGCTGGCGAAGTATCGGGACGTGAAGGCCGCGGAGTCCGACGGCTTCCGCATGTTCGCGCCGCAGGTGAAGAACCAGCGTGTCTACCATTTCACGCGCAACTTCAACGCGGTGAAGGCCGCCTTCGCCTTCGATCCCGCGCAGCCGACGTCGCTCCTCTACACGAAGGATGCGTCAGGCCGCTTCGATCTCGTCGGCGCGATGTACACCGCGCCGCGCCGCGCGAGCGAGGAGGACCTGAACGCACGCATCCCACTCTCCATCGCGCGCTGGCACGAGCACGTAGACATCTGCATCCCGAAGCGCGGCGACGCCGAGCGGTGGAAGGAGACGTTGAACGGCCAGCTCCGCTTCGGCCCCGCCGGCTCCATTACGACGAAGGCCGACTGCGACGCCGCGAACGGACGCTGGCTCGAGCACCTCTTCGGCTGGATGGTCCACGCGAACGTCTTCGCGAGCGACAAACTGGGCGAGATCTGGGGGGACCGGAGCTGATCGTCGCCTGGGGACTGGCATCCTGGCTAACGAGCCGGCCGCCGCGCTCGCCATTGAAACACGAAGGTCACGAAGGTCAACGAACGCTCGTCGAGCACAAGCTTCGTGAACCTTCGTGACTTTCGTGTTCGGGAAGTTGTTGCCAGGGCTATCAGCGCGCGGCCCGCGCGGCGATGATTTCGCGCTGGCGGGCCTCGTAGTCCACCATCCGCCCTCGTGAGCTCTCGACGACCCGGCCCAGCCAGCGTCGCGCTTCCGCGTCGCCACTCCGAAGCGCCGCGCCGAGCGGCGAGCCGAGGATGAGGATCGTCCCCAGGTCCTTCCGGCACCGCACCGCGACAGGCATGTCGCCGACGTGGGCGATCGCATCTCCGTCGGGCACGGTCAGCGGCAGGACGCGGCTGAAGTCGCGCACGCTGACTCTCGCCGGCCAGAGATAATTCACGTATGGCATCCCGCTCGACCGGCGCGGCCAGAGGTTCACGGGCTGACCGATCTCGACGCCCATCATCTCGCGCAGCGCCTCGCGATCCGAGTCGAACGACGATGCGTCCTCGGCGAACGCGGAGGCCAGCTCGACGACGACGGTCGATCCGGTACACGCCAGAATCGCGAGCAACGTGACCGCGGCGGAGTCGAGCCCCGTCGCGGCGGGCGCGACGATCAGCCTGGGATAGTGTCGCACTTCGCCGGTGCTTCGGGACCAGCTCACGGCGATGGAGGTGAGCGCAGACTCGTAGCCGGCGAACGACTCGCGGATCTCGCGGCGCGATCCGAGATCGAGCAGCACACACTCCGCGCCAGCGCCCGCCGGCGAAGACGCTGCCGGAGACGCGTTCGGGGCGTCTCCAGCATCCGCGAGCTCACCCGCGAGCTCGAGCGGCACCCCCGCCGCCGCCGCCGCCGCCGCCGCCGCCGCGCCTAACGCGCCCCCGATGAACCGCCGCCGCGTCACCATCTCACAGCGTCCCCGCGATCAGCCGGTCCATCGCCGCCGCGGTGTCGTGGAACTGCTGGTCGGGCGCGAACCGATACCGCGCCTCCATCTCGGCGATCAGCCAGCCGTCGTAGCCCACCTTCCGCATCGCCGCGCGGATCGCCGCCCAGTCGTTGTCGCCGAGGAAGAGGTTCGTGTAGACGCTCTGATCCCCGCTCCGCCCGCGGTGCTTCAGCACGTCCTTCAGATGGATGCGCGTGATGCGCGGCCCGTGCATCTCGATCCACTGTTCGGCAAACCCCGTGTCGTGGATGTTGCCGACGTCGAGATGGATCCCGACCGCGGGGCTGTTCACGTCGTCGAGGAAGGTCCGGAACTCGCGCGGGCTGAGGAGGAAGCGCTGCTCGGAGTTGCAGTTCTCGATCCCGATGCGCACCCCGGCCTTCGTCGCCGTCGGAGCGAGCGTCCGCAGCGCGTCGACACAGCGCCGGTACACCTCGTCGTACGGCACCTCCTCCGTCACCAGCCCGGCGACGACGAGCACCGCGTCGGTGCCGAGCAGCTGCGCCGTCTCGATCTGCCGCTCGACGATGCGCATCGCCTGGGCGCGCACCTTCGGATCGCGCGCCGAGAGCGGGGACGCCCAGTGCAGCCCGGTCGAGACGTTCGACACGACGAGCCCCGCGCTCTCCACCTTCCGCCGCAGCTCGCGTACCTCGGCGTCGCTCGTGCTCATCTGGAGCCACGGCATGTCGCCGAGCCAGAGCTCGACGCCGTCGTACCCCGCGCGCCTGATGAGCTCCAGCCCGCGCTCGAGTCCCCAGTCCCGCGGGATCATGTTGTCGCCTATCGATTTCTTCATGAAGCGATCTTAAGAGGGAGGAGCGAAATGTCCACTCGCGTGCTCCGCCCCGGGTCGCGTCGGGGCTCGGCGCGCATCCGGGCATCGCGCGGTTGGTGGTGGGAGATCACCGAGGCACCGAGATTTCCGAGAGATCTCATGATCTCGGTGCCTCGGTGTCCTCCCCAGCTGAACCGCGCGATCTCCCCTCCGCGACGGCCCCCGACGCGACCCGGAATCAGAGGGAAGAGCTCCCCGTGACCCCGCCCTCCCCCCGCGCGTCCCCGCTGTGACCCGTGGTGCCCGCGAAGCGTTAGGCGGTTCTAATGAGAGTAGTGCTAGCCGAAGACAGTGTCACCGCGCGCCGCCTCCTCGAGGCGGCGCTGGTCGGCCTGGGACATACGGTCGCCGCCGCGGGCGACGGAGAGTCCGCCTGGCGCGCCTTCGAGCAGGAGCCCGCTCCCCTCGTCATCCTCGACTGGCACATGCCCGTCCTCGACGGCCTCGAGGTCTGCCGCCGCGTCCGCGCCTCGAGCGCCGGCGCGGAGAGCTACGTCCTCATGGTCACCGGCCGCGACGCCGACGACGACCTCGCTACCGCGCTCGAGGCGGGCGTCGACGACTACGTCATCAAGCCCATCTCCCAGGCCCAGCTCCGCGCCCGCGTCGTCCTCGCCGAACGACGGCTCGCCCTCGCCGCCGCGCACCGCCGCGCCGAGCAGGCCCTCGTGCACGCGCAGTGGCTCGCCGGGATCGGCGAGACCGTGACCGCGGTCCAGCACCAGATCAACAATCCGCTCTTCGCCGCCGTCGCGCACCTCGGGCTCGCCGCGGAGTCGGACAGCGTCGCCGAGAGCCGCGAGCACATCGGCGTCGCGAAGGAGCAGCTCGCGCGCATCGGCGCCCTCATGCGCTCGATGTCGACCCTCGGCGATCCGCGCTCCGTCGAGTACCTCGGTGGGAAGCGGATGATCGACCTCTCCGGCGGCGGGCAGCAGTGACCGCTCCACGACTCGCCGGCGCGCGCTTCGCCACCCACGAGGAGCGCCGCTTCCGCTCCCTCGTCGAGAGCTCGCTCGACCCGACTCTCATCGTCGACCCCGACGGCGTCATCCAGTACGCGACGCCGGCCTACGCGCGCATCGCCGGGCTCCGCCCCGAGGCCGCCATCGGGACGGCCATCTACGAGCGCATCCACGCCGACGACCGCGCGCGCGTCGCGTCGAAGCTGCGCGAGCTGATGGACTCCGCCGAACGTCCGCAGAGCTTCGAGCTCCGCTGGCTGCGCACGAACGGCGCGATGCTCTACCTCATCTTCACCGCGCGCGACCTGCGCCGCGATCCCGCCGTGAACGGGCTCGTCATCCACTGCCGTGACGTGACCGCGCAGCGTCAGGCGGAGCAGGCGCTGCGCGAGAGCGAGGCGCGCTACCGCCAGCTCGTCGAGCTCTCCCCCGACGGGATCCTCGTGCACGAGGGCGGACGCGTCGTCTACTGCAACGCCGCCGTCGCGCGTGTAGCCGGCGTGACCGACCCCGACGCGCTCGTCGGGCGCTCGGTGATGGACTTCGTCCACCCCGACTCCCGCGCCGCCGTCCAGCGCCGCGTCGCGCGCTTCGAGGCGGGCGACCACGAGCCTCTTCCCCCGGCGCCGGTGCAGTTCGTCGGCTTCGACGGAACCGTCCGCGACATCGAGGCCACCTCGGCGCCGTTCATCATGGACGGCCGCGCCTGCATCCACACCGTCATCCGCGACGTCACCGACCGCAAGCGCGCCCAGGAGGCGCTGCGCGAGAACGAGGAGCGCTTCCGGACGCTCGTCGACTCCCTCGCCGACGGTGTCGTGCTGCAGATGGCTGACGGCACCATCGTCACCTGCAACGCCGCCGCGGTCCGCATCACGGGGCTCACCGGCGACCAGATGACCGGTCGCGCCCCGCGACCCGAGGGATGGCTCGCGGTCCGCGAGGACCGCACGCGCTTCGACATGCGCGAGCATCCCTCGATCGTCGCCCTGCGCACGGGGCGTCCTTCGGCGCGCATGATGGGGATCGAGGACGGGACCAATCCGCTGCGCTGGATCTCGGTGACCGCGGTGCCGCTCTTCGGGCGCGGGGGCGCCGCGCCCTACGCCGCCGTCTCCTCCGTCGTCGACGTCACCGACCGCGTGCGCGCGGCGGAGACCGAGCGCGCCGCGCGCCAGGCGGCGGAGGACGCGAGCCGCGCGAAGAGCGACTTCCTCGCCAACATGAGCCACGAGATCCGCACGCCGATGAACGGCGTGCTCGGCATGCTCGACCTCGTGCTCGAGACCGATCTCGACGAGGACCAGCGCGACCACGTCTCGATCGCGAAGTCGTCGGCGGAGGCGCTGCTCACGATCATCAACGACATCCTCGACTTCTCGAAGATCGAGGCCGGCCGCCTCGAGCTCGACCCGCATCCCTTCTACCTCGGCGACACCCTCGAGGAGACCGTGCGCACGCTCGCCCTGCGCGCCCATCGCAAGGGGCTCGAGCTGACCATCGAGGTCGCCCCGGACGTGCCTAACGCGATCGTCGGCGACGCGGGGCGGCTGCGGCAGGTGCTCGTCAACCTCGTCGGCAACGCGGTGAAGTTCACCGAGCGCGGCGAGGTCTCCGTGGAAGTCAGCGTCGTCGAGGCGTGCGAGGACGACGTCGAGCTGCACGTCGCCGTGCGCGACACCGGGATCGGCATCGCGCCGGAGAAGCAGCGCCACGTCTTCGAGGCGTTCGCGCAGGCGGACAGCTCGACGACGCGTCTCTACGGCGGCACCGGGCTCGGCCTCGCCATCTCGGCGCGCCTCGTCGACGCGATGGGCGGGCGCATCTGGGTGGAGAGCGCGTCAGGCACCGGCAGCACCTTCCACTTCACCGCGCGGATGACGCGCGGAACGAAGGAGGAGCCGGAGATCCTGCTCGATCCCGCGCTCACCCTTCCCGGCGGGGCCGTCGCCCCCGACCTGCGCGGGATGTCGCTCCTCGTCGCCGACGACAACGCCACCAACCGCACGATCCTCGAGCGCATCCTCGTCAGCTGGGAGATGCGCCCGACCATCGTCGACGGGGGCGACGCGGCGCTCGCCGCGCTCGGCGACGCACGCCGCCGCGAGCAGCCCTTCCGGCTCCTTCTCCTCGACTCGCAGATGCCCGGCCTCGACGGCTTCGACGTCGCCGCCCGGCTGCGCGACGACCCGGACTGGCGCGGCGCGATCGTCATGATGCTCGGCTCGAGCGACCACACCGCGGACATCGCCCGCTGCCGCGAGCTCGGGATCCCGCTCCACCTGACGAAGCCGGTGCGCCAGTCGCAGCTCTTCAACATGCTGATGACCGCGGTCGACACCACCGCCACGCGCCGCCGCGCCTCGCGTCCCGTGACGGTGATCGCGCCGGCGAAAGCGGGGCCGCTCCGCATCCTCGTCGCCGAGGACAACGTCGTGAACCAGCGGCTCGCGGTGAGCCTGCTGACGCGGCGCGGCCACGTCGCGACGATCGCCGCGAACGGCCGCGAGGCGGTGGCCGCGGTCGCGCGCGAGCGATTCGACCTCGTGCTGATGGACGTGCAGATGCCCGAGATGGGCGGCTTCGAGGCGACCGCGGAGATCCGCGCCGCCGAATCCGCGGGCGGCGCGCGGCTCCCCATCGTCGCGATGACCGCGCACGCGATGAGCGGGGACCGCGAGCGCTGCCTGGCCGCGGGAATGGACGGCTACGTCGCCAAGCCCATCGACCCGGAGGCACTCTTCCGCGCGATCGACGAGGCGATGGCGGCGAAGCATGAAGGCGCGCCGGCCGCGGCGCCCGCTCCGGCAGCGGTCGAGGAGACTTCCATCGTCGATCGCGACGCGCTGCACCGCAACGTCGGCGGGGACGCGACACTCCTCGCCGAGCTGGTCGAGCTGTTCGCAGAAGAATGTCCGCGGCTGGTCGCCGAGATCCGCGCCGGCGCGAGCGCGCTCGACATGCGCCGCGTCGAGGAAGCGGCGCACCCGCTGAAGGGGAGCGCCGGCAGCATGGCCGGCACCGCGCTCGCCGCGACCGCGCTCGAGCTCGAGCTGCTCGCGCGGCGCGGCGCGTCGCCGGAGCTGCCCGCCGCGATCGCACGCCTCGCGCATGACGCCGAGCGACTGAACGCCGAGCTGCGGCGGCTGGCGGGTGCACGGCGGGTGGCGTGACGACCATTCTGCTCGGCTACGTAACAGGGAGGCGGGGAGGCCGGGGGAGGAGCTTTCAGGGGGCTGTTTGCTCCTCACAAAAGCGCCTCCCGTCCCTCCCCGGCTCCCCGTTATTCAAAGCAACAGCCAATCGATGAATCTCGAAGACAAGAGGAGCTCGTGGGAATGCCGATGAAAGTCCTGATAGCCGACGACGACCGGGTGCTGAGCCACATGCTCGCCACGCGGCTGCGCGCGTTGGGCTGGGCGATCGACCTCGCCGGGGACGCGATGCAGACGGTGATGTTCGCGATGCGCGGCCAGCCGGACGTGATCGTCCTCGACATCCAGATGCCCGGGGGCACGGGGATCGACGCGCTGCGCAAGCTGAAGGCGTCGGTGAAGACCGCGCAGATCCCCGTGGTGGTCGTCAGCGGCAGCGTCGCCCCCGAGGAGGAGGCGGCGATCGTCGGCCTCGGCGCGGCGCGCTTCGTCCGCAAGCCGGTGGACGGCGACGCCCTGCACGAGATCCTGCGCGAGGTGACGAGCGCCGCGAGCTCCCCGGGCCCCGCCGCCACACGTTAGGCTACGGAAAGGAGTACGTGAAGGGCTGCTGCACCACCTGGCGGACCTTACACCCGCCGATGCGTGCCGGGTCGAAGGTCGCCTTCTGGATCGACGAGCGCGCCGCCCTGACGAAGGAAGCGTAGTAGTCCCCGAGCTTGCCCTCGAGCCGCGGCTTGTCGCTCGGCCACATGTCGCGGAGCGTCGACATGTCGGCGCGCCCCGTGGTGTCGACGACGAACTGCAGGATGACGCGCCCGGTCGCGGAGCCCATCAACGGCCCCGTGGGGTAGGACGGCGCCCGCATGTGGATCCCGCGCACGGCGTGGATGCGCGGCGTCTGCACGACCATCATCGGCACCGCGATCTCCGCGCGGATCGGCTGCACCCCGTTCGTGTCGTCGACGAGCGGCGACTGGAGGGTGAGGTCGAAGACCACCGAATCCGGCGCGGGACCTTCGGGCCAGAAGAGCGCCGCCGTCCCCGCCGTCCGCGCGCCCTCGAGCGCGCGAGCGAGCAGCGCCGCGGCCTCGGTCGTCCCGGGAAGCGGAGGCGCGGGGTCGCTCCCGATGCTGTCCGGCGTGATCCACCACCGCGCCGCGCCGTCGCGATTCCAGGCCACGCTCAGCGACCGGTGCAGCCCGCGCCAGGTGACGACCGGCTCCCCGCGCGGCAGCGAATCGCCCGGCGCGCCGAGCATCACGCGCGTGCGGTCGACGAGGTCCTGCGCGAGCGTCCCGACCTGCTGCAGGAAGAACCGCTGCGTCGTGTCGCGCAGCACCGGCACGACGAACACCGGCAGCGGCGTCATCGCGCTCGGCGGGATCGAGTCGAGGCAGCGTGCCGGCTGCATGATCACCGCGCTCGTCGACGGAGGAGTCGCCGATGCGCCCTGCTGGGCGCCGAGCGGGGCGGCGAGGGCGAGGAGCGCGAGGGCGAGGAGAGAGCGTGTCATCGGGGATCCGTCATAACGGTCTCCCGATTCTACGTCCCGCGGCACCAAAGTCCATGGCTCCCGTCCAAACGCCGAAGCAGGATGGTGTATAGTTTCCATCCATGCCCCCTCGCCCCGCCCACGCCACCGCGCTCGCCCGCCTGCACCACGCCGCCGAGCCGCTCGTCGTCCTCAACGCCTGGGACGCCGGCAGCGCGAGCGTCGCCGAGCGTGTCGGCGCGCGCTGTGTCGGGACGACCAGCGCCGGAGTCGCCGCCGCGCTGGGCTTTCAGGACGGAGAGCGCATCCCGCGCGACCTGATGCTCGCCGCCGTCGAGCGCATCGCCGCGGCCACCAGCCTCCCCGTCACCGCGGACCTCGAGGGCGGCTACGGCGCGACGCCCGAGCAGGTCGCGGAGACCATCCGCCTCGCGCTGGAGATCGGCGTCGCCGGCTTCAACCTCGAGGACAGCTTTCCCGCGGAGCGCCGCGCCGCCGGCGGGCCGCCGCTGCGCGCGATCGCCGAGCAGGTCGAGCGCCTGCGCGCGGCGCGCGAGGCGTGTGACGCACTCGGCGTGCGCGACGCCGTGATCAACGCGCGCGTCGACGTCTTCCTCCGCGAGATCGGCGAGCCGGAGGCGCGGCTCGACCTCGCCCTCGAGCGCGCCGCGGCCTACGTCGAGGCGGGCGCGAGCTGCCTCTTCCCGATCATGCTGAAGGACCGCGACACCATCGGCGCCTTCGTGAAGGGAGCGGGCGCGCCGGTGAACATCCTCTGGCTCCCCGGGGTCCCGCCGTTAGGCACCCTGGCCGCGCTCGGCGTGCGCCGCGTCAGCCTCGGCGGCGGCTGGTACCGCTGCGCGATGAGCGCCGCCGAGTCGGCGGCGAAGGCGGTGATCGATGAGGGGAAGCTCGAGCGGATCTGGGAGCGATGAGCGGGAGCACGCGCGGTCTCCATCGCGGAGTCGGGCTCGCGCTCGGCGCAGCGCTGCTCTTCGGCGTCAGCGCCCCATTCGCGAAGCTGCTGCTGCGCGGGGCGACGCCGCAGCTCCTCGCCGGGCTGCTCTACCTCGGTTCGGGCGTCGGGCTCGCGCTCGTCTGGCTCGCGCGGAGGCGCGGCGCAGCGCGCGAGGCGCCCCTCACGCGTCGCGACGCACCGTGGCTCGCCGGCGCGATCGTCTTCGGCGGCGTGCTCGGGCCGCTCCTCCTCATGACGGGGCTCGCGCGCACGCCGGCGTCGAGCGCGTCGCTCCTCCTGAACCTCGAGGGCGTGTTCACCGCGCTCCTCGCCTGGTTCGTCTTCCGCGAGAACTTCGACCGGCGCATCGCGCTCGGCATGGTCGCGATCGTCGCCGGCGGGGCGGTGCTCTCCTGGGAGGGGCGCGTCGAGCTCGGCGGGCTCGCCGGTCCGCTCCTCGTCGGCGGGGCGACGCTCTGCTGGGCGGTCGACAACAACCTCACCCAGAAGGTCTCCGCCGGCGACCCGGTGCAGATCGCGATGCTCAAGGGTCTCGTCGCCGGGAGCGTCAACACCGCGATCGCCCTCGCCCTCGGCGCCGCGTGGCCGTCGGTGTCACGGCTCGCCGGCGCCCTCGTGCTCGGCTTCCTCAGCTACGGGGTGAGCCTCGTCCTCTTCGTGCTCGCCCTGCGCGGCCTCGGCACCGCGCGCACGGGTGCGTACTTCTCCTCCGCGCCCTTCGTCGGCGCGGCGGTGTCGCTCGTCGTCTTCCGCGAGCGGCCCGGCGTCGCCTTCGTCGTCGCGGCCGCGCTCATGGCGGTCGGCGTCTGGCTCCACGTCACCGAGCGCCACGAGCACGAGCACGCGCACGAGGCGATGGCGCACGAGCACGCGCACGTCCACGACGCGCATCACCAGCACGCGCACGGTCCGGACGATCCCCCGGTCACCGACCCGACGCCGCACTCGCACCCGCACCGGCACGAGCCGCTCGTCCACACGCACCCGCACTACCCGGACATCCATCACAGGCACGGCCACGAATGAGCTCGCGCCGCTCGTGCGTGACTCTCCTCGCGCTGTGCACGCTCGCCGCGTGCGACGGCACCCGTGTCGACGCCGCGCAGCCCACCTGCCGCGCGACGCGCGGCTCGCTCACTCCGGCCGGGTGGTCGGCGTCGACGCCCGCCACACCGACGGACGCGCCGCGCGGCGCGTTGCGAGTCGTCGCCGACGTCCCGCTCCCCGGCCCGGCGAGCCGCTTCGACTACCAGACCATCGACGCGCAAGCGCGCCGGCTGTACATCAGCCACATGAACGCGGGCACCGTCGTCGCCTTCGACCTCGACTCATCGCGCGTCGCGGCCGAAGTGGGCGGCACGCCGCGCGCGACCGGCATCCTCGCCGTGCCCGCGCGCCACGCGGTGTACGTCTCGGCGGCGGGGCGCCACGAGCTCGCGGTGATCGACGACCGCACTCTCGCGATCACCGCGCGCGTGGGCGGCATCGATTTCCCCGACGGGATCGCCTGGGCGCCCGCCGAGGGGAAGGTGTTCGTCTCCGACGAGGCGGGGGAGGCCGACGTCGCGATCGACGCCACCTCGAACGCGAAGCGCTCGACCATCGCGTTAGGCGGCGAGGCCGGGAACACGCATTACGATTCGGTCTCGCACTGCATCCTCGTCGCCGTGCAGACGCGCAACCAGCTCGTCGCGATCGATCCGGCGACCGAGCGCATCGTCGAGCGCTACGACCTTCCTGGCTCCGACCACCCGCACGGCTTCACCCTCGACGAGCCCGGCCGCCTCGCCTTCGTGACGAGCGAGGAGAGCGGCGTGCTCCAGGTGCTCGACCTGCGCACGATGCGCGTGCTGGCGACGCACCGCGTCGGCGACGACCCCGACGTCCTCGCCTGGGACCCCGCGTGGCGCCGGCTCTACGTCGCCTCCGAATCCGGCGTCGTCAGTGCCTTCGTCGCCGACGGGGCCGAGCTTCGTCCGCTGGGAGAGCTGCGCCTTCCGCACGCGCATACGGTGTCCGTCGACGCGCGCACGCACCGCGTCTATCTCCCGCTGGAGAACTTCCACGGGCGGCCCGTGCTCCGGGTCCTCGCGCCCGCTCCCTGACAGGGGAGTCGCGGAGAGCAGGGAACGGTCGCGACGAGCGAACGCTCCGCGCCCTCCGTGGCTCCTGTCGGGACCCGTCAGACCCGCTCAGCGCCTCACGGCCGCACCTGGATGTTCCCGTGCTCCACTTCGCGGAACGGCCGCGCGAAGCCGACGTCGCAGAAGAGCTGCGCGCGCGCGGGGGTGACGGCGCCCGGGTTGTTCGCGGCGGAGTCGGGGATCGCGTTCGCTCCTTCGCCGTTGTCGACGACGGTGATGATCCCGTGGTCCACGCCCGGCGGTGGCTGCACCGTCGTTTCGTACTGCTCGATGTGATAGGCGATGCGCGCCCGGTTGCCGACGACCGTCATGCAGGTGACCGGCCCATGCGTGCGGCGCACGAGCCCGCCGTCGGGGGCGCCGATCGTGACGCGCTCCTCCACTTCGCCGCTGACGCTGCCGTCGCCGTGGCGGATCGCGCTCACCGAGTACTGGAAGTAGTTCCCCGTCGTCGCGCCGAAGTACTCGTAGTGGCCGGTGACGGACTCGTCGACGCCATTGCCCTGGTCGGCGAGGCCGACCGCGGCCGCGGCGCCGTCGCTGAGCGGATATTCGTCGCCGGGAAACGCGTCGTCGTCGGCGGTGGCGACGTCGGCGACTGCCGCCGGTGAGCGCGGCGCGGCGAGATCGGTCGCCGGCGCGCGTTCGCAGCCGATGAGGACGACGCCGAGGAGGGCGAGAGCGCTGGTGGTGGTGGACATGTGAGCCTCCGGTGGATGAACGCGGGCGGCCGGAACGGCTGCCCGGGAGGCGCGATCGTAACGATGTCCCCTTATCTGTCCCTTACTTCCGCCCGGGCGACGCGAGTCGCGCGTCGGCCGGAAGCATCAGGTCCTCGAGGAAGAACGCCGAGAGCTCGGCGCGGCCGCCGAGCCCGGACTTGTCGTAGATGCTGACCGCGTGCTGGCGGACGGTTCGCTCGCCGCGCCCCGTGTCATGGGCGATCTGCTTGTGGCTCCTTCCCTTGAGAAGGAGCAGCGCGATCTCCCGCTCGGTGGGCGTCAGTCCCCACGCCTCGAAGCGCTCGTCGATCGCCCGGCCAAGCCCGTCGAGCGCCGCCTGCGCGCTGCTGCGCCAGCTGTCACGCTCCTCCTGACGCTCGGCGAGCGTGCGGCGCGTGTCCGCGAGCGACCGGTTGGCGCGTGACCACCCGCGCCAGAGAACGATCGCGGTGACTACCGCGAACGCGAGCATCGCGAGCTCGAAGAGCACGTGGCCGGAGCGCCAGTCGCTCGGCGCGTCGAGCAGCAGATCGGTCGTCCCGCCGAGCAGCATGAGCAGGAGCACTGCGACAAGCAGGAGCCGGAGCCCGCGCTCCTCGTCCTCGTACACGGGGCCCTCCGTCATCCGCCGGATGCGCTGGACCCGCGCCCGCCCCCGGCAAAGAGCGGAGGGCGCGCCGACACACGCCGGATACCCCCGTCATCGCGTGCGCCGCAGCTTGCGGTCAACCTAATCGACGGAGACGTCCGATGCTGCCCAACCCACTGCACCCGGCCATCGTCCACTTCCCGGTGGTGCTGGCCTTCCTGCTCCCCATCTTCGCGCTCGGCGCGCTGTGGACCATCCGGCGAGGACGCGCCCCGCGGCGCGCCTGGGCCATCCCTCTCGCGCTCTCCGCCGCGCTCGCGCTGAGCGCGTGGGTCGCGGTGCAGACGGGTGAAGCGCAGGACGAGCGCGTCGAGCGCGTGGTCCCCGACCAGCCGCTCGAGACACATGAGGAAGGCGCGGAGCTCTTCCTCACGCTCTCCGGCGTGCTCGCCGTGGTCAGCGCGGCGGGGCTCGCGCCAGGAATGGCCGGCCGCGCGTCGCGCGTGCTCGCCACCGCCGGCGCGGTCGCGCTCGTCGCCGTCGCCGCGAGCGTCGGCCACAGCGGGGGCCAGCTCGTCTACCGCTACAACGCCGCGAGCGCGTACGCCGCCCCCGCGCCCGCACTCATGTCGGGAGGGAACGATGTCGACGGCGACT
>JABFXC010000160.1 GCA_013361935.1 Gemmatimonadaceae bacterium | reverse complement strand
ACCAGCCCCGAGCGCGACGACATGTTCACGATCGAGCCGCGCCCCTTCGCCGCGCCCGCGTTGCGGCGCATCGCGCCGATCGCCGCGCGGCAGCCGAGGAAGACGCCGTCGAGGTTCGTCGCCAGCACCGCGTGCCAGGCGTCGAGCGTCGCGTGCTCGGGATCGTGCGCCGGTGGCGCGCCGTCAGGCCCGGCGTCCTCGAAGCCGGTGATCCCGGCGTTGTTGACGAGGACGTCCATGCGCCCGTGCTCGCGCATGACCTCCTCGACCACGCGCGCCCAGTCCTCCTCGCGCCTGACGTCGAGCCGCGCGTAGCGCGCCGCGCCGCCGAGCGACGCCGCCACCCGCTCGCCCTCGGCGTCGCGGATGTCCGACACGATCACCGTCGCCCCCTCGGCGACGAAGGCGCGCGCTATTCCCTCGCCGATTCCGCGCGCGGCGCCGGTGACGAGGGCGATCTTGTTCTCGAGACGTCGGTCTGCCATATCTGGTCGAGGGCGTGATGTGGATGCGGTCTCGTCGAGGTCACGATGGCCTGGTTCGCCGATCTTGCCGCTGCACCTGCCAAAGGGGACAAACAACCTGCTCGTGCCGGGCGAGCACGAGGTCTATGTCGCCCCGGAGCTGATTCTCCACTATATCGCCGACCACGGCTACTCCCCACCCGAAGAGTTCTGCAGCGCGCTCCTCTCCTGCCCGGAGATTCCGTCGATGCCCTATTTCTGGCGGCTCGTCGAGGCCGGCGGCGACGCGTGGCAGCGCGTCATCCGGACCGAGAGGCTGCGCCAGCTCGATATGGCGGAGCTCGGGGATCAATGGCGGAACGAATGACCACTCCCGACCTCCTCTGATGAAAGTCCGCCTGATGGCCCTCTCCGCGCTCGCCGTTTGCCTCGCGTGCGACGCCAGCGGCAGCGCAGCCGATACCGCCGCGAAAGGCGGGTATCTCGGCGCAAGCGGCGGGAGCACCGCCGGCCGCGCTGGAGGTCAGAGCTGACGTCAGGCACGCATGCACGCGCGTGGCGGCGATCATGAGATCATCGGGCGCGCGCGCCGTCGTCGAAGCGGACACGCTCGTGGATTCCAGCGACTACTCGCCACGGTCGGCGGCCTGCCTGATCGATGCGGATTCCTTCCGCGTCGCCCCGCGCATGGATCTTCTTCGCACCGCCCCTCCCGATTCGGGCTGGATCTGGCACCCGTTCGAAGCGGGCGACGAACAGACGTACGGCATCGTGCGCGACAGCGTGCAATGCGAGATCAGATCGCGGCCGGCGATCGTGCCTAGCCCAGGGCGCGATCCCGAACGCGCCACGGTCGGGCGATTCCATGTCTTCTGTTATCCGGAGTGACCTCGCGCAGCTCGAGCTGACGAGCGTCGTCATGCTCGCCTCCGCCCTCGCCCTCGCCGCGCCTCGCCTCCCCGCCCAGCAACCGGTCTCGCTCACCGGCACCATCACCGACAGCGCGACCGGAAAGCCCGTCGTCGGCGCGCTCGTCGCCGCGGCGTGCGACAGGTGCTACGGCCGCCATCCCACCGACTCCGCCGGTCGCTATCGCCTGACGGGTCTTCCCGAGGGTCGCGTCACCATCGAGGCACACTGCCCGAGCGCCACCGGGCTCGGCGGCGAGATCACGACGACGAGAGTCGTCATTGCCGCCGGACGCGAGTCGACGCTCGACATCCGCGTCCCGCCGGGCACCTGCGCGGAGCCCGCGTACGTCGAGCGTCGCGGGATCTTCCGCGGCTACTACACCCCCGGCTTCGAGGCCAGCGGCTTCATCCCCTGCGCCGACTCCACGCTCGGCATCACCGCGCCCCTGCTTCCGGGGAAGCGGCTCTTCGGAACGCGCGCGTGGGCCGACTTCGCGCCGGAAGTCGGCCGGCAGCACATCGACTGGCCGAACGATGCGCCGAAGGACGACTACGGCAACGAGACCTACTTCGTCGTCTGGCGCGGCGTGCTGAAGGGGCCGGGCCAGTACGGCCACATGGGCGTCGCCGCGTTCTCGATGGTCGTCGACAGCGTGGTCTCCGTGGGCGTCAGGAAGCCCGCGGACTGCCGGGTGCGATGAGGCGGCGCGCGTCTGGCGCGGCGGTGTCGTCATGCGTCACCATCCCCGCACCATCTCGTGCACGAGCTTCACCAGCCCGGCGATCTGGCCGAGCAGGGTCGCCGCCGCGGCCGCGAGCGCGAGCCAGGGGCCGAGCCGTTTGGGGAGCGAATCGCGAGGCAGATGACGAGGTGACATCGGGACCGCCGGGCTGAAGGAGCGAGATGATCGTCGCACCCTCCTGATGCTCGGGCGTTTGATCGGGGCGGCAACGGAAGCGCGTGGCCCCCTCGCACACACGAGATGATCGGGCGTTACATGGTGATGCGAGGAGCGCCCTCCATCTCCTGTCACGCCACCATGTAACAGGCCTCCGCCGCCCGCCCGCCGAGCTTGCGGCGCACCCCATGCCCGCCATATTCGGCCGATGCCGGCCGCTTCCCGCGGCACCGTTCCCCCGTATTCAGCTCGCGAAGTCGAAGTCGCCCCGAGGAGCCGCTGACATGCCCTGGATCTTCAGGTACTTCTGGTTTCTCGCCGCGGCGTTTATGACCTTGAACGTCGTCTTCGTCCGCGGACGTTTGACGCCGCTCGTCGAGCGCGGCACGGTCACCCGGAGCGAAGTCGACCGCTTCGCGCTGTGGCTCGCCGCGTGGTTCGTCGTCGGTCCGCTGGTGTTCGGCGCGATCGGCCTCGCCGCGGGATGGTCGTCGCCGTTCTGCGGCGGGATGATGGAATTCGGCAGCGGGGCACAGATCGCGCTGTCGATCGCGAACGTCCTGATCTGGGCGTCGGTGCTCTGGTGGATCTGGCGCGGCACGGGCGCCGAGTTCATGTCGCGCGCCGGCCCCGCCCTCGGCCGGCAGCCTGATTACGACAGACGATACTCGCCGCGGATGGTGCGCATCGTCGGCACGGCGGTCATCCTGCTCGCGTCGTTGGGTGCGCTGATCTCGTGGCGTGTGATGCCGCCCGCGCCCGAGCTGGCCTGTCCGGCCGATACTCCAGCCGCGTCCACGATATCTCCCACGTGAAACCCCTCCGCATCGCCGGACGGGAGCGGATCATCCCCTTCGTGTACTGAGCGTCGGTGAGCATCCGGGCATCGCGCGGTTTGTGAGAGTGAGAGCACCGAGGCACCGAGGCTCCCGAGAGAGCTCATGACCTCGGTGCCTCGGTGTCCTCCCCTGCTGAATCGGGCGATCCCACCCTGCGACCGACCTCCACGCGACTCACACAGAGCGGGCCGAGTCACGGTCGCCAGCTCCGTCCTCTGACACGACTCGAACGTCCCCCCGCCTCGCGGCACGCCCGTCCGCGCGCCATCGTCCCCAGTCGAACAAGCTCTCCCACGGAGGATTGATGCGCGTCCCGCTGCTGCTCGCCGCAACGTTAGGCCTCACGGCACTTCCCGCCGCCGCCCAGCAGACCGTCAACGTCTGGCCCGGCCCCGCCCCCGGCTCCGAGACGTGGACGCAGAAGGAGCGCGTCATCGAGCACACCCCCGTCGGGACGGTGATCTTCAACGTCGTCACCCCGACCATCACCGCCTATCTCCCCCCGAAGGGGAAGGCGACGGGGACGGGCGTCATCATCGCCCCCGGGGGCGCCTTCGTCGCGCTGGCGATGACCCTCGAGGCGAAGGATGCGGTGCCCTGGCTGACGCAGCGCGGCATCGCGGTGTTCGTGCTCAAGTACCGCATCATCGAGAAGAGCTTCGAGGGAGTCCCGCGGATGGACATGGACACCGCAGGCCGCTACGGCATCGCCGACGGGATCCAGGCGCTGAAGGTCGTCCGCGCACACGCGAAGGATTGGGGCGTCTCACCCGACCGCGTCGGCATCCTCGGCTTCTCCGCCGGCGGGATGGTCGCCAGCGCGACGCTGCTCCAGCCGGACAGCGCGGCGCGCCCGTCCTTCGCCGCGATCGTCTACGGCGCCCCCTTCGGCGCGATGCCCGCGATCCCCTCGAAGCTTCCGCCCGTCTTCCTCGCCTGGGCCCGCGACGACGCCGTCGCCCTCGCGCCGATCGTGCGCTTCCACGACGCCCTCGTCGCCGCGGGGATCGAGCCCGAGACCCACGTCTACAGCGCCGGCGGCCACGGCTTCGGCATGAAGAAGCAGGGCACCACGAGCGACCACTGGATCGAGGAATTCTACTGGTGGCTCGAGTCGCAGGGCCTGACGCGGGCGAAGCGGTGAGATGCCGCGCGTCGTTCCTCACAACGACACTCGGCTCGTAGCGCTGACGAGCTCTCGCGCCACTCGGAGCGTTCCGATGCTACTCCTGTCATGCGACGGAGTTGGCATCGGAACGAACCGAGCGCGTGTCGGAGCTCCGCATCGCCAAGGCTCTGATGGCGCTGGCAACAGCTGTTGGAACACGAAGGACACGAAGGTTCACGAAGGGTGCCCACGCAACATCTTCGTGGTCCTTCGTGTCCTTCGTGTTCCAACTACAACAGCGACAGCCGGCTCGTTGCGCCGAGGAGCTCCACCGCCCATGGAGCGTTCCGATGCCAATCCCGCCGAGCCCCGGAGCCGGCCGCTCTTGCGACTGCCCCAACCAGCCGTAGGATAACTCCACCTCACTTCACCTCTCCATGCGTCTCCACACCTATCTCAACTACGGCGGCAACTGCCGTCAGGCGTTCGAGTTCTACGAGCGCCACCTCGGCGGCAGGATCACCATGCTCCAGACGCACGCCGAGCAGCCGGGGGTGCAGAACGTTCCCGCCGACTGGAAGGACGCCGTGCTGCACGCGCGCATCGAGATCGGCGGCACCACCGTCTTCGGCTCCGACGTGCCGCCCGATCGCTTCCAGCCGATGCGCAGTGCGTATCTCACCCTGCTGGTCGACAGCAGCGAGGAGGCCGAGCGGATCTACGCGCTGCTCGTCGAGGGCGGGGAGATCTTCATGAAGATGCAGGAGAGCTTCTTCGCGCACCGCTTCGCGATGCTCCGCGACCGCTTCGGGACGTCGTGGATGCTCCTGCACGAGAGGGCGATGCAGTGAGCGCGTCCGGCGACGAGCGGTTAGGCATGAACGCGCCGATCACCCGGCGCGACTTCATCAACGGCGCGCTCGTCGCCGGCGCGGGGGCGCTGCTCCACGGCGGGGTCGCGCACGCCGCGCCGTTAGGCCTCCAAGAAGCCGCGGCCAGCGATCCCTTCACCGGCCCCGGCGGGATCGGCGACTACGCGCGCTCGAACGGGAACACGTACGAGGTGATGAGCGCCGCGCACGTGATGCGCGACGGCGGCTTCGAGTCGCGCGTCGCGGCCGCGATCGACACCGGCGAGGTGTACGACCTCGTCGCCGTCGGCGGCGGGATCAGCGGGCTCGCCGCGGCGGTGTTCTTCCAGCACTACAAGGGCGGGAAGGCGCTCGTCCTCGACAATCATCCCATCTTCGGCGGGGAGGCGAAGCGCAACGAGCTGATCGTGAATGGCCAGCGCATCGTCGCCCACCAGGGCTCGGCGATCTTTCCCGTCGTGAAGAAGGGCAGCTACACCGCGAACTTCTACGACATGATCGGGATGGACCGCTACGCGCTCGACTACCAGCGCTGGCGCGGTCCCGAGCCGGCGATGGAGCTCGGCAACAGTCCCTACGACCAGCCGAAGGACTACGGCTTCTATTTCACCCCGGGCTTCACCGGCGGGAAGGGACGCTGGCTGCTCGACCCCTGGGGAAAGCAGCTCGAGGGCGCGCCGTTAGGCGTGGAGGAGAAAGCCGAGCTCCTGCGCTGGCGCACGGTGGACGACGGGGGGCCGCGGCCGAAGGTCGAGGGGGACGAGATCTCGCGCAGGCTCGACGCGATGACCCTCGAGGGCTGGCTGATGGCGCGCCACCACATCAGCCGCGAGACCGTGCGCCGCTTCCTCTCGCCGATGGAAGGCGGCGGCTACGGGCTCGGACCCGACGCGCTCTCCGCGTACTGCGCCTGGGCGATCGAGACCGAGTTCCCCGAAGACGGCGATGAAACGTTGGGCGACCAGATGTTCCCCGACGGCAATGCGACCTTCGCGCGGTTGATGGTGCACACCCTCGTCCCCGACGCCTTCGTGGCGCCGAGGAGCATCGACACCGTCACGCGCGAGCACGTCCGCGTCGCCGCGCTCGACCGTCCGCGCAACGCCACGCGCATCCGCGACGGCGCGACGGTGGTGCGCGTCGAGCACGTGGGCGATCCGGCGAGCGCGTCGATGGTGAACGTCACCTACGCGAAGGGCGGGAAGCTGTACAGGGTGCGCGCGCGCGGCGTCGTGATGGCCGGCGGGACGTGGACGACGAAGCACATCGTCCACGATCTCACCGACGCGCACCGTGAGGCGTTCGCGCAGTTCTACAGGTCGCCGTGCCTGATGGCAAACGTCGCAGTGCGGAACTGGCGCTTCCTCCACAGGATGGGGATGTCCGGCTGCCGCTGGTTCGGCGGGCTCGGCGACTATCTCGCCGTGCGGAAGATGGCGACCGTCGCCGGCCAGCCCGCGACCTTCGGCCCCGACTCGCCGACCTTCCTCACCATCAAGGTCCTCTTCGCGAAGCCGGGGCTGCCGATCGCGGAGCAGGGGAGCAGGGGGCGCGCCGAGCTGCTGTCGACCAGCTTCGCGCAATACGAGCGCGCCTTCCGCGAGCAGCTCGGCGACATGTTCGCGGCCGGCGGCTTCGATCCGCGGCGCGACGTCGCGGGGATGATCCTCAACCGGTGGGGGCACGCCTACGTGAACCCGCAGCCCGGCTTCTTCTTCGGGCGTGACGGCAAGCCGGCGCCGCGGGTTGTCTTGCGCGACAGGCCTCACGGCCGCATCTCCTTCGCGAACACCGACCTCGCCGGCGCGGCCGACCATCGCAACTCCATCCGCGAGGCGGACCGCGCGGTGCGACAACTACTGGGTGCGTGACATGAATGCCCGCATCACCTCGTCGGCGATCGTCCTCGCGCTCGCGGGCCTCGCCTGCCGTCCGGCGGCTCCCGAGAGGGACACGACGGCGTCGAAGCCGTCCGTGATGTGCACCATGCAGGCGGTGGCCGCGCTGAACGTCGACGCCGTCGACTCGGCCACCGGCGCGCCGGCGACGAAGGGGACGTCGATCGTCGCGCGCAGCGAGAGCTACGCCGACTCGACGAACGGCCCGGCGCCCAGCGATCAATCCGTCGGCCTCGCGTTCGAGAAGGCGGGAACCTACACCGTCACGGTGACGAAGCCCGGGTACGAGCCGTGGTCGAAGTCGGGGATCGTCGTCGGGCGCGACGAGTGCCACGTGCTCCCGGTCCGCGTCACCGCGCGGCTGCAAAGACACTCGTGAGGTGCAGCGGGACATGAAATACTCCGCCGCACGCGACGCCGAGGATGCGCGCCGCCGCTACGTCTGGGTCGAGGACGACGGCGACGTCCGCGAGCTGACCCCCGAGGAGTGCGAGTATCTCGCGACGCCCTTCGAGTTCCCGGACAGCGGCCGGCCGTACATCAAGGAGCGCCTCGGATCGCGCACTCCTGATGGACGGCTCCGCGGATTTCTCGAGCGGTCGGAGCTGCGCAGAGGGCAGATCCTGCGCTGGGGGCTGGTGCTGCTCGCCCTGCTGATGGTTGCGCTGATTGCTCTGACCTGGATGCGCTGAGCTATCCGACGCGACCCGCATCGACGCGACCCGCACCGACGCCGAGGCCGCGCCGCCTAACGGCGCAGGCTCATCACCCGCCGCGCCGCGACGAGCGCACCGTCGCGCCGCACCACCGTCGCGACCCCGCGCGCACGCTCGACGACGTCGCGCCCCAGCGCTTCCGCGATCGCGTCGCGCAGCGACTCCGCCGTCGGCGCGCCGGGAGCATGCCTGACGCCGATGCCCAGCGCGTCCACGCGCTCCGCCCAGTAGTGCTGGTCGTACATCTGCGGGACCACCACCTGTGGCACGCCGCTCAGCGCCGCGGCGGTGGTCGTCCCCGCGCCGCCATGATGGACAGCCGCCGCGACGCGCGGAAAGAGCGCGAGCTGATTGACCTCGCCGATCGCGAGCCAGTCGTCGCCCGCGTCGTCGACGGAGAGCTCCGCCCACCCGCGCGAGACGATCGCCCGACGACCGAGGGCGCGCGCGGACGCGATCATCGCCGCGGCGAGCCCTTCCGGCGCGCGCATGCTGCCGAAGCCGAAGTACACGGGCGCGTCGCCCGCCTCGAGAAAACGCTCGAGCTGCGGCGAGAGCGGGCGCTCGTCGCGAAGGATCCACGCACCGGTCTGGAACACCGTGCCCTCATCCCCGGGCCAGGGAGCGAGCGTCGGATCGGCGGCGAGCCACGGCCTGCTCGTGAGCACGTGGTCGCGAACCGCGCTCACCGGCTCGAGCCCGAGCGCGGCGCGGTGCGCGTTCAGCGCGCCGCCCCAGGTCGCGTTCCAGCGCTCGGCGTCGCGCGCCCAGAGCTCGGCGTTGTCCGCGGTGGCCGGCGCCGAGGTCTCGCCGCGGGTGCCCAACGGTATCGGCGGGTGGCGCGGCGAGGGGAGCACGCGCGGGCAGTAGGCGGCGAAGACGTACGGGATCCCCATCCGCTCGGCGATCGAGGGAGCAGCGAGCTGCAGCGCCGTCGCCCCGACGATCGCGTCGCACCCCTCGGCCGCTTTCGCGATCGTCGCGAACTGCGTCGCCACCGAATCTTCGGCCATCTTCTTCAGCTGCTCCGGCGACGACCGCGCCGGGATCGCCGGCGTCGTCCCCGCGGTGAGCGAGCGCAGCTCCGGCCCGATCGGCACGAAGGGGACGCCCAGCCTCGCCATCCACTCCCCGAAATCCGGCGGTGCGCAGACGCGCACCTCGGCGTCGAGCGACTTCAGCTCGAGCGCGAGCGCGACGAGCGGCTGCACGTCGCCCCGAGATCCGATGGTCGAGAGCAGTACGCGCATCACGGCACCCACTCCGCCATGAACAGGTTCGTCTCGCCCGCTTTCGCGTCGTTCCTGTTCGACGCCCACACCAGCGACCGCCCGTCGGGGCTGAACATCGGGAAGCCGTCGAAGCTCGACTCCGTGGTCACCTGCTCGAGGTTCTCACCATTCAGGTCGATCAGGTAGAGGTCGAAGTTCCCGCTTCTCGGCTGACGATAGTTCGATGAGAAGATCAGCCGCTTCCCGTCCGGCATCCACGACGGGCCGAAGTTCGCGCCGCCAAGTGTGGTGATCTGGCGCTGCTCGCTCCCGTCGGCGTTCATCACCCAGAGCTCCATGCGGTTCGGCCTGACGAGCCGCTGCGCGAGAAGGTCGCGGTAGGCGGTGAGCGCGCTGTCCGCCGGATGCCAGGCGCGGTAGACGATCTTCGTCCCGTCGGGGGACCACCACGGGCCGCCATCGTAGCCTTCGGTGGTCGTCAGGCGGCGCACGTCGCTTCCGTCGACGTTCATCGTGTAGATGTCGAGGTCTCCGTCCTTCAGCGAGGTGAAGACGATGCGCTTCCCGTCGGGCGAGACGACCGCTTCCGCGGTGTAGACCCCGTAGCTCGTGAGGCGACGCAGGTCGGAGCCGTCAGGACGCGCCGTGTAGATGTCGAAGGGATCGAGCCGCCACACGTAGCCCTTCGACGGATCGGGACGCGGCGGACAGGAGTCCTGGAGCGCGTGCGACGACCCGAAGAGGATGCGCTGGTCGTTCGCGTAGAAGAAGCCGCAGGTCGTCTTGCCGGTGCCGGTGGAGACGCGGCGAAGCGCGGAGCCGTCGACGTTCATGACGTACTGCTGGTCGCAGCTGCGTCCGTCGCGCGTGCTCTGGAAGACGAGCCGCTTCCCGTCGGCGCTGAAGTAGGCCTCCGCGTTCTCGCCGCCATTGGTGAGCTGGCGGATGTCGCGGAGATGCCGCTCCCCCGGTGCGGGCGGGACCGTGGGCGCGCGATGACGCGCGCAGCCGATGAGCGCGGCGGCGAGGAGGAGTACGTGGCGTCGCATGCGCGGGAATCTACGGGTGGTCGCGCCGATGGCGAGCTTCACCGGCATGGCGAATCCGGGCGAGCCGGGGCGCCGCACCCTCCCCTCCGCGCCGGACGGGCGGTACATTCGCCCCGTCCGCCACCCTCGCCGAGGTCAGTCCATGCACCGCCGCACCTTTCTCACGTCGTTAGGCATCGCCGCCGCCGCCACGAAGCTCGGCGCCTGCTCCCCTCGCGTCGCCACCGCGACGCACGCACCCACGCGCCGGCTGAAGCGCGTCGGCATCCAGCTCTACACGCTGCGCGACGACGCCCAGAAGAGCCTCGAGGGGACGCTCGCCGCGATCGCCGCGGCCGGGTACAAGGACGTGGAGATGCTGCACTCGATGAAGAACTTCGGGCGCCCGGCGGGCCAGCTCCGCGAGACCCTCGACAGCCTCGGCCTCCGCGCGCCGTCGACGCACATCGGCGCCGAAGACTTCGACAACCTCGATGCGCTCTTCGACGAGGCGCACGTCCTCGGCCACAAGTACGTCGTGCTGGCGAGCCTTCCGTACGAGCCCGGCCAGTCGACCCCCGACGACTACCGCCGCTGGGCGGACCGCCTCAACGAAGCCGGCCGCAAGGCACGCGCGCGCGACATCTGGATGGCGTTCCACGACGAGGCCTACGACTTCCGCACCGTGAACGGCGAGCAGCTCTACGACATCCTCGCCGACCGCACCGATCCCTCGGTCGTGCGTCTGCAGCTCGACACCGGCAACGCCGCGATCGGCGGACGCGACCCGGTGGAGCTGATGCACAAGTACGGCTCGCGCTATTACCTCTTCCACATCAAGGACGCGCCGAGCATCCCGGCGAAGAACGACGTGGAGCTCGGCAAGGGCGTGGTGAACTTCCGGCAGATCCTCGCGATGACGCCGGACATCGACGACAAGTTCCTCTTCGTGGAGCAGGAGACGTATCCTGGCGCGCCGCTGGACAGCGCGAAGCGGGACTACCAGTACATCTCGACGCTCGAGTTCTGATCCTCCGCCTCGCGACCCCCTTCGACGGACCAGCGCTCGCCGCGATCTACCGTCCCTCGGTGGTCGAGCGCGTCACCTCGTTCGAGCTCGACCCGCCCGACGGGGCGGAGATGGCGCGCCGCGTCGAGCGCTGCGTCGAGCGAACGCCATGGCTCGTCGCCGAGCGCGACGCGGTGGTCGTCGGCTACGCGTATGCCGGGCTGCATCGCGAGCGTCCGGCCTATCAGTGGTCGGTGGAGACCTCGGCCTACGTGCGCGACGACGCGCACCGCACCGGCGTCGCGCGCGCGCTGTATGCGTCGCTCTTCGCGATCCTCGCCCTGCAGGGCTTCAGGAATGCATACGCCGGGATCACCCTGCCTAACGCCGCGAGCGAGGGCTTCCACGAATCCTTCGGCTTCACACGTGTCGGCGTCTATCACGGAGTGGGCTACAAGTTCGGCGCGTGGCACGACGTGCTCTGGCTCGAGCGGGCGATCCTCCCGCAAGTCGCCGAGCCGCCGGCGCCCCTCGCGCTGCCGGTGCTGCGGTCGGATCCCTCCGGCGCGGCGGCTGTGGAGCGTGCCTTGAGCGGGGGATGAGGCAGGGCTGCTCGGTGCGGGTCGCGTCGAGGCTCGTGGCGCATTCGGGCATCGCGCGGTTATTGGTAGAGAGATCGCCGAGGCACCGAGATCATGAGGCCACTCGCGAATCTCAGTGCCTCGGTGTTCTCCCCAGATGAATCGCGCGATCTCTCCGCCGCGACAGGACGCGACGCGACCCTAGCCGACGACGAGCAACCAAAGCATCACGACGGCATCGACCAGATGCTTCCATCGGGGATGGATCACGTCATGATGGCCGCATGCGCGCCGACCATGATCCACTCACCGAGGTTGTCATCGGAGATGGTATTCGCGTCCACCGGACACTCGGTTGTGGACTGCTGGAGTCCGCATACGAAGACTGCCTTGCCTTGGCGCTCCGTGGGCGCGGGCTTGAGGTCCGCCAACAGGTACTGCTCCCGGTGGAGTTCGAGGGACACCGCATCCCGGCGGCTTACCGGATTGATCTGCTCGTGGAGGGGAAGCTCATCGTCGAGATCAAGTGCGTCAGCCGGATTCTTCCAGTGCATGAGGCGCAGCTCAGGACGTATCTCAGATTGAGTCGGGTGAAGGTCGGGCTTCTGATGAACTTCCACGTTTCGCTCCTGCGGGACGGCATCCGGCGCTTCACGATGTGAGCGCACGGCCCCCCGGGTCATGGCGCGGACAGGTGTTTCGATGCACCTTGGCGCTGACCGGGCCGTCCGTCCGGTCGGCCCCCGCACCAGGATGTGCGCCGTGACGTACCGCCTTCTCCAGCCAGACGGCAGCTTTCGCGAGAGCGACGCGCCCGGCACGCTCGGCGGGAACGCGACCCTGAAGATCTACGGGCGCCTCGATTGCGCGCGGGCGATCGCGTCGATCCCGCTCGGCTATGGGAGGCATCGCGTGTTCTTCTCCGACGAGAAGAGCGCCATCGCCGCCGGCTACCGGCCCTGCGCGCGATGCCTCCCCGACCAGTACGCCGTGTGGAGAGTCGGGCCGCAGGCGCTCAGCCCCTATCCCTGGACGCAGCGACCACACCTCAAGCACACCATGCCCGATCCACGCGAGCTCGCCGATCCACTGCGTGAGGTATCTACCAGCCGCATCATCGGCGCGTCGCCCGGCGCCGTGTTCGATGCCTTCCGTGACCCCGCGCGGCTCGCGCGCTGGTGGGGGCCGGACGGGTTCACCAGCACCTTCTCGGAGTTCGAGTTCCGCGAGGGCGGGCACTGGCGGCTGACGCTGCACGGCCCCGACGGGACCGACTATCCCAATCACAACGTCTTCCACGAGATCGTGCCCGGCCGGCGCGTCGTGATCGATCACGTCGAGGGACACTGGTTCCGGCTCACCGTCACCCTCGACGAGGCGCCGGGCGGGCGGACGCGCGTCGGCTGGAACCAGCGCTTCGACAGCGTCGACGAGCGCGATCGCATCGCCAGCCTCGTGATCCCCGCGAACGAGCAGAATCTCGACCGGCTCCAGGCGGAGGTCGCCCGCTCCGGATAGCGCCAGCACCGCGCCACGTTAGGCAGTCCACCCCGCGCGCCGCGGCGCGGGTGATGCAACGCCGGTGGTCGGGAGGAGCGCGAGCCTCGTCCCGCTTCATCCGCGCTCATCGGTGCCGCCATGCCTCTACAGTACGAGAACCTCGACCCCGTCACCCGACGGTACGCGCTCGCCGAGCTCGACCACGACATCTCGCACGGCGACTTCCACGCCTCCGAGCGGCTGCGCCCGACCGCGATCGCCGAGTACGAGCGCCTCCTTCGCGACGCCATCCGCTACTACGACGACCTCTGGCTCGAGGAGCGCGTCGACAACCTGCTGATCGACTTCGAGCACCGGCGGACGCGGAGCGGCGGCACCACCACCGCGAAGGTCCCCGACATGGCCGCGCGCATGCTCGCCGAGCACGACTTCAACATCTACTACATGCGCGGCGTCGCCCGGCGGGCGATCGAGGAAGGGCGTCAGGTCGTCGAGGTCTATCGCGCGCGGCTGTCACTCGAGCCGCGTCGTGCCTCCGCGGAGCTCGAGGGACGCCGCATCCCCGCGGGCGAAGTGATCAGCATGCTGCGCAGCCATCCGGGTGACAACATCCCGATGCCGCTCCTCGGCAGGCAGAACTCCGGGCTCAGCGTCCGGCTCGTCTAGCGCGCCGGCGCGAAGGTCCGGCGCACGCGCTCCGACTGGCGCCAGTACAGCCACCAGATGAGCGCGTACGCGGCGGTGCGCGCGTCGCCGGTGAGCGCGACGTAGCGCGACGCGCCGAGCCCGGTCGTCGACGCGCCCATCGCGCTCAACGTGACGTGCAGCTGCGCGTAGACCCGCGCGATGAGCAGCGCGTCGACGATCGAGAGCAGGAGCACCGTCGCGAGAAAGGCGCGGTAGAACGCCGGCGTCCGCGAGCTGCCGCGAACGATCATCACCAGCCCGATGGCGATGCCCGCGAGTCGCACCACCTGCATCGCCGCCTCGTAGACCAGCGTCGGCCGGAACCAGCTCGAGTCGGCGCCGAGCGCCCACGTCGGGCCGCTGAATCCCGCCCACGTGCGTGGCAGCTGGTAGCCGAGCAGCACGCCGCTGAGCAGCTGCGTGAGGACGAAGAGCAGGAGCAGCCCGCCGACGCCCGTCTCGCCGTTGTACGCGCCGAAGCGGCGGGGCGTCGCGATCATCGCGCCGCCTTCACCGGCCGGCTGAGCTTCGACACACCGTTCTCGTCGAAGCTCTCGATGGCGAACCAGTAGTCCTGGCCGACGTTCAGCGCGCGCACCTCGAGCGTCGTCGGCGCGTCGGCCCACACCTGATAGGTCTGGCGAATCTTGTCCGGCGCGATTCCCCAGCGGACGTTGTAGCCTACCGCGCCGGGCACGGCGCTCCACGAGACGAACGCGTTCCGCTCGTCGGTGTCGCGCTTCACGGCGAGCGACGCGGGCGTCGCCGGCGCGGCGCCGTCGCCGTTGCCGAAGACGCGGATGTCGCTGATCGCGAGCCACGGCGCGGCGACGCTGCCGTGGACGTAGCGCACCCACCGCAGCCGCCTCGCCGCCGGGAGCTCGACGTACGCGTTAGGCCTGTCGCGCGTCTCCCGCGAGAGATCGGCGATCGTCGTCCAGCGCTTGCCGTCGCGCGAGCCGAGGACGCGGAAGCGCGCCGGGTAGACGGAGTCGGTGCCGAATCGGTTCGACCGGTAGTCGGTGAAGTTCACCTGGACCGCGCGCACGGTGTACTCACGCCCGAGGTCGATCGTCGCCGTCTGGCCCGGCGCGTTGGCGCGCGCGACCCAGAAGGTGCGCGGGTTCTCGTCGGTGAGGTTGCTCGCCGGAAACGAGTCGAGCGCGGTGCTCGCCGTCGCCGCCTTGCGATACGAGAGCAGCATCCAGCCCGTGAACAGCTCTTCGCTCGTCTTCCACCGCTTCGTCGGCGCCCAGTGCGGGAAGTCGCCGAAGCGGGTGTCGGCGTACATGTCCCCGTCCGCGTCGAACCCCGCCGGGTGGAGGACGATGCGCCGCTCGAAGTTCCAGTTCACCGCGACCCACGCCGTCCCGGTGTTCCACCAGTTGCCGTGCAGGTCCTGAAAGGTGTTGCCGTGCCCCGCGCCGACCATGAAGCCGCCCGGCTTGTAGGCGACGGGATTGTAGGGCGCGTAGGTGAAGGGGCCTAACGGCGCGTCGCCGACGTAGGTGCCGTTCGCGTAGACGTTGTACTCCGTCCCCGGCGCGCCGTACTGCAGGTAGTATCTGCCGCCGTGCTTCGTCATCCACGCGCCCTCGGTGAAGGGCGTGCGCGGATCGCGGTGGTCCTGCCCGAAGCGCTCCCACCCGTGCAGCTCGGGGTGCAGCCGCAGCACCTGCACCTGCCGGCCGACGTAGGCGAAGCGCTTCGTCTTGTCGAGCTCAATCCCGTAGAGCGGGTACGTGTTCGACGAGCCCCAGTAGAGGTACCAGCGCTCGCTGTCCGGATCGTGGAAGAGCGCGGGATCCCACGGCCCCGGGGGCGTCGAGTCGTCGGGGATGTCGGCGCGGTCGCCGCGCGACGCCGCGTACGGGAGGGGCGGCATCATCCGGTTGTAGAACTCCAGCTTCCCCGTCGCCGGCTTCGTCGTGAAGAGCACCGGCGCCGGCTCCATCCGCGCGGCGAGCAGGTAGATGGTGTCGCGCACGGAGAGCACCGCCGGTGCGACGACGTCCTCGAAGGGCCAGCGGCTCGGCTTCACGTGCGTCCAGTGCACGAGGTCCGGCGAGCGCCAGTAGCCCGCGGCGATGGTCGCGAACAGGTAGTACTGCCCGCCCTGCGTGACGAGCACAGGATCGGCGCCGCTCCGATACGACGGACCGGTGTTGATCTGCTCGAAGTTGTAGCGGTAGTCGACGTCGACCGGGTTGCACCAGCTGCGGATCCCCGTGGACTGCGCCGCGCCCGCGACCGGCATCAGCGCGAGAGCGGCGGCGATGCGCGCGGCGCGGCGGCTCATACGCCGAATTGCCGCAGGTGATGGTCGAGATGCTTGTAGCCGAGCACTCCCCAGCTCCGGCGCGACAGCCGTCCGAAGAACGGATGCGCGGGCCAATCGGTCCGCTCGGCCATCGACGCGAAGCGCGCCATCTGCGACTCGAGCTCGCGCAGCTCTCCGTCGATCGCGAGCGGTGCGCGGCTCAGCAGCTCCGGCGCCGTCGGCGCGTGCTTCGGCATCCCGACCACATGGATGAACAGCACGTTCAGCGGCCAGCGGTCGATCGGGATCGGCACGCGCTTCGGCTTGGTGGCGATGTCTCCCATCGCCATGTGGAACCCGTCGACGACGTGCGCGAGCATCCGGTCGACGGTGAACTTTCCCCACCGCGCCTCGCTCGCCGGCGTGAGCCGCCGCGCCCGCGCGAGCAGCTCCTCGCGCGTCCTCTGCTGCCAGAGCGTCTTCACCGATTGCCAAGTCGTGCGAGCACTGTCATTCCTTTTTCGCCGAGATCACGCGCACCACCGACGGGATCTTCATGGGATTGTCGCCGAAGTGCTCGCCGAGCGCGTTGGTCATCTCGGCGATCACGGTGTCCGCGGGCACCGTCTTCCGCTCCTCGATCGCCGCGATGAGGGGATTGCCGCGCACCAGCCCGAGCGCCGCCTCGTGCGCGGACGGCGATTGCAGCTCCGCGCGCAGCGTCTCGATCAGCGGATCGGGGAATCCGCCGGCACGCACCATCGCGCGCAGCGCGTCCGGATCGCTGAAGCCGAAGGGGACGGAATAGAACTGCGGAGTGTCGGTGGGGAAGAGCCGCGCCAGCGTATCCTGCACGACGCGCCCGAAGGTATTGTCGGCCATCGAGCCCCAGACGCTGAACAGCCATTCCCCGCCCGGGCGCAGCACGCGATGCGCCTCGCGCGCCGCGCGCGGCTTGTCGGGAAAGAACATCGCACCGAACTGGCAGACCACCGCGTCGAACTCCCCGTCGCCGAATGGGAGCGCGCCGGCGTCGGCCAGCTGCCAGCGCACTCCACCGCGCGTCGCCGCCCTCGCCTCGAGCCGCCTGCTTCCCACGGCGAGCATCGGCTCGTTGAGGTCGGTGACGACGATGGAGGCGCTCGCGGGCAGCCGCGCGACGAGCTGCTCGGTGAGGATTCCCGTCCCCGCCGCGACCTCGAGCACCGCGCCGCCCTCGGGAACGCGGAGCCGCGCCGCGAGATCCTCGGCGTAGTGGGTGAAGAGCAGGGGACCGAGGTAGCGGTGGTAGTACTCCGGGATGGAGCCGACGAAGCGCGCGTCGCTCGCCCTGACGGTGCCCCCGCCCTCGCTCACGGCTTTCGCGCGGCGCTGTCGCTCGCCATTCCCGGTGGACGCGTGATGTCGGCCATCAGCGTGAGCACGGTCGCGAGCGCGCCGGTGTCCATCCGCGCACTCGGCCGCTCCGAGGACGCGGACACCGTCACGCGCGTGGAGTCCGCCGTCCCCGGCGCGAAGGCGACGATCACCGACGTCCCCTGCGGACTCTTCCCGCGCACCTGGCTCGCCGGCGCGTCGGGGGTGATCTCGGTGTACCCGCGGCCGCGCATCGCCGCGAAGGCCCGTGCGAACAGCGTATCGCGCGGCGCCGCCGACATCGTCATCATCATCGGCGCCGTGCGACCCGGCCCGGAGGACGGGCGGTTGAGCGTGCAGGCGGAGATCAGCAGCGCGGTCGTGAGGAGGAGCTTCATCAGGTGCGTCGGTGGTGGGTTGCCGGATGCCAGGTGCCAGGTGCCAGGTGCCAGGTGCCAGGTGCCAGTGAAGTTACAGCCCGATCACGCCACCGTTACTCCCGTACTCCCGTACTCCCGTACTCCCGTACTCCCGTACTCCCGGATCTTCGCGTACACCGCCTGATCCATCACCACTCCCTCCTTGATCGCGCTGCGGCGCAGCAGCCCTTCGCGCTGGTAGCCGGCCTTTTCGAGGACGCGGACGGAGGCGACGTTGGTCGCGAATGGCAGGGCGAAGATGCGCTCGAGGGCGAGGGTCTCGAAGCCGTATGCGGTGATCGCGCGGAGCGCCGCCGTTGTCAGCCCGCGGTTCCAGAAGCGGACGCCGAGCCAGTAGCCGACTTCCGCGGCGATGCGCTCGATGTCGGATCCCGGGAGGAGCCCGATCCCGCCGATCGTCTCATCGTCGTCCCCCGGCAGGGTGATCGCGAAGGTGGTCACCGGATCGAGCGTCGACGCCGCGCTCACCCACTCGTGCGCGTCGTCGATGGTGTAGGGGTGAGGGAAGCGGTCGCGGAGCTGGATCGCGACCCGACGGTCGTTCGCGTGCCGCGCCACGGACTCCTCGTCCCCGGGGCGGAAGGGACGAAGGATGCAGGAGCCCGCGTCGAGGACGGTCGGCATGGCCGAACTTCACCCCGCGCGCCGCGCCACGCGAGCCCTTCCAGCCATTCGGCAATGCCGATAGCTTTCCTCGGGATGCCACCCCGTACGCCGATCTCTCAAAGCCCGCGAGAGCGCCGAGCACCGTCCGCGCGCCTCCGCTCGCTCGTCGCGCTCGTCTGCTCGTCGCTCCTCGCCGTCGGCAGCCTGTCCGCGCAGGAGCATCCCGCGCGCCGGCTCGCGAGCATCGTCGGTGTCGCGGTGGAGGAGTACGGCAAGGCCGTGGACGCGAACGGCAAGCTCGTCTCCGGGACGGAGCTCCAGGAGGCGAGCGACTTTCTCGTCGACGCGAAGCAGGTCGCGGCGCGGCTCGCCGGAGATCGCGCGGCGATCGCGCGGGAGGTGCTCGACAGCATCACCATCGCGATCGCGGCGAAGCGGCCGCCGTCGGAGATCGCCGCGCTGCACAAGCGCTTCGCCAGCGCGTTAGGCGACGAGGGCGCGCTGGAGATGCCGTCCCGTCCCCTCGACCTCGCGAGTGGGAAGGCGATCTGGGAGAAGAGCTGCGCGTCCTGCCACGGCATGGCCGGCCGCGGCGACGGTGCCGCGGCGCGCGGGATGACGCCGAGTCCCCCGGCGATCGGTGTCGACTCCGTCGGCGGCACGGCGAGCCCGGGCACGATGTACCGGATCGTCAGTGTCGGCGTGCACGGGACGCCGATGGTCGGCTTCGCCGGCGTCCTCACCCCGGAGCAGCGCTGGGACGTCGTCGCCTACGTCACCTCGCTCCGCTCGCGCGACGCGCAGACCCTGCAGGGCGAGGGGCTCTACCTCCAGCGCTGCGCCTCCTGCCACGGGACGGGGACGAGCACCGCCGCCTACGCGCGCGTGCTCTCCAAGCTGCCGCCGGAGATCGCGACGCTCGGCTGGCAGGCGGAGCGGAGCGACGAGCAGATCGCGAAGGTGATTCATGAGGGGATCCCCGGCACGGCCATGCCCCCGTCGCGCGATCTCACCGCCGAGGAGACGCGCGCGATCGTCGCCTACGTCCGCACCCTGCCGCTGCGCAACGGGAACTCCGTCGCGCAGCGCGGCCCCGAGGGCTCCCTCGCCGAGGCCCCGCGCACGGTGATGGCGCTCATCGACCAGGCGCTGAACGCGGCCCGCGACGGCCGCGCGAGCGACGCCGGCGACAAGGCTTTCGACGCGTACATCGCCTTCGAGCCGCTCGAGACGACGACGCGCGCGAAGAATCCGGGGCTCATCGCCGGCATGGAGGCGCACTTCGCCGAGTTCAAGGCGGCTGTGCGCGCCGGCGACATGGAGGCGGCGACGCGCGCGCGCGACGCGATCGAGCTCGGGCTGCCGAGCGTGGTCGAGCTGACGAAGCCCGCGGCGAGCGGATGGGGCGCGTTCTTCGAGAGCTTCCTGATCATCCTCCGCGAGGGATTCGAGGCGATCCTCGTCATCGGCGCGGTGGCGGCGTTCCTGATCAAGACCGGCCACCGCGAGCGTCTCCGCTCGCTCTGGGTCGGCGGCGCGCTGGCGCTGGTCGCCAGCGCCGTCACCGCGGTCATCCTCAGCACGATTCTCTCGGCCGTTCCGGCGAGCCGCGAGATCATCGAAGGCGGCACGATGCTCGTCGCCGTCGCCGTGCTCTTCTCGGTGAGCTACTGGCTCATCTCGAAGGTCGAGGCGGCGAAGTGGCAGCAGTTCATCCGCGAGAAGGTGACGAGCGCGCTGCAGCACGGGGGCGGGAAGGCGCTCGCGCTCGTCGCCTTCCTCGCCGTGTACCGCGAGGGCGCGGAAACCGCGCTCTTCTACCAGGCGCTCTTCCGCGAGAGCGGCAACGTCGCGCTTCCCCTCGGTCTCGGCATCGTCGCCGGCTTCGTCGCGCTGGTGGTGATCTTCACCCTCTTCTACAAGTTCGGGGTGAAGATTCCGCTGCGCCCCTTCTTCACCGTGACGAGCGCGCTGCTGTACTACATGGCGTTCGTGTTCGCGGGGCAGGGGATCAAGGAGCTGCAGGAAGGGAACGCGATGTCGGTAACGCGCCTCCCCGGCTTCCCGACGGTGCAGGCGATGGGGATCTATCCGACGCTCGAGACGATGCTCGCCCAGCTGCTGCTGGTCGCGGCGTTCGTCTTCGCGCTCGTGAAGACGTTCTGGCCTTCGCGGTCGGTGGCGCTGCCGACGATACCACCTGACGCGGGAACCGCGTCAGGTGCCATCCTCGACAGGATCGCGGATCTGTCGGAGCAGAATGCGCGGTTGCAGACGCGGCTCGCGGCGCTCGAGGATGCCCTCGACGAGCCCGGCCGTCGCCGTGGCGCGGTTCTCGCGCCCGGCGACGAGTCACGATGAGCGCTCGATTCTTCGCGTTGTTCGGCGACCCGCTCTGGGGTCCCGTCCTGATCTTCGGCCTCCGCATCGTCGACGTCTCCCTCGACACGATGCGCGTGATCTTCCTCGTCCGCGGCAAGCGGACGATGGCCGCCGCGCTCGGCTTCGGGATGGCGCTCGTGTGGATCATCGCCGTCGGCAACGCGATGAAGCACCTCGACAGCGTCTGGCACGTGCTCGCCTACGCGTCGGGCTACGCGGCGGGGAACGCGGTCGGCATCACCATCGACCGCGCGGTTGCCTTCGGTCTCACGCAGCTCCGCATCGTCTCGAAGCACGGGGGCGTCGAGATCGCCGAGGCCCTCCGCGAGCGTGGCTACGGCGCGACCGAGTTCTCCGGCTTCGGCCGCGACGGCAACGTCGAGATCGTGGAGTCCGTCGTCCAGCGCGCCCACGTCGACGAGGCGCTCGCCATCGTCGAACAGTACGACCCGAACGCCTTCGTCACCGTCGAAGACCCGACCGTCCTGCGCGGCGGATCGGTCGTGTCGCGCGAATGGCGCGTGCCGACGTTCTTCTCGCTGAAGAAGCGCCGGCCGATGTAGACGAAGCGCCGGCGACTCGTGGCCCTCGAACCACGCGGATCGCCGCGGATCTTCCTGCTGCTCGGCGGTGAATAACAGGGAGCCGGGGAGCGACGGGAGGTGCCATGGTGCCGAGCCCCCCAGCCCCTGCGAACGCCTCCCCCGGCCTCCCCGGCTCCCTGTTACATCCCGCCGAGGCCATGAGTTTTTTGGGGGCGCACCGGGCGAGACCATCTCACCCAGCGCGCCCCAAAAACATCGTGAGCAACAGCAGTATCCGCGCTGATCCGCGTGCGTGGTTGCCGAGCTGCCTAGCGCACCACGCCGGGCTTGTACTCGAACCGTTCCCCGTCGAAGTGCGGCAGCAGTCGCGTCACGGCGGCGATGGTGAAGGAGTCGAGGATCTCGCCGCTGGCGCAGGCGCGAGCGAGCTCGCTGAAGCTGTAGGCGAAGCTCGCGTCGATCGACTCGCTGTCGTCGGGGTCGGTCTCGCCGCCGCGGCGAACCCGCGCGACGAGGAGAAAGGGGATCCCCCGCTGCTGCCCGGAGTCGGTCGCGATCCTGCCTAACGTCCAGGACTCGACGAGCTCCAGCCCGAGCTCCTCCTTCAGCTCGCGGCGCGCGCCGTCCTCGGGCGTCTCGCCGCGCTCGCGCGCGCCGCGCGGAAGCTCGCGCATCCACATCCGCACCGGGTGCCGGAACTGGCGGACGAGCACGATACGATCGCGCTCGTCGATGGGCACGACGACGACGCCGTCCTCGTGCGTCGCCCCCGGCGTCACGCGGAACTGCTCCTTCGTCTCCCCCGCCTTGCCCGGGAGCCGGACCTTCGCGAGGAGCAGCCGCGCGGCCTCGTTCTCCCAGTGGACGTGCTCCTCGAGGATCTGCAGCTCGCCGCGGCCGGCGTCACCCGGCTCGCTCGCGACGTTCTCGCGGCGCACCGGGGGCGC
>JABFXC010000041.1 GCA_013361935.1 Gemmatimonadaceae bacterium | reverse complement strand
GCGGCGGGGGGCGGAGTGGTGGGCGCGGTGCCGGGGTGGCTGCGTGCGCGCTTCGGGGCGCACGAGGTGATCACGACGATCATGCTCAACTTCGTCGTGCTCGCGCTGCTCGGCTGGATCATCTCGGCGCACATGGCGGTGCCGGAGTCGCTGCACACGGCGGAGATCCATTCCGGCGCGGCGACGCGGCTCGCCGACATCATGCCCGTCTTCCACGGCTCGGCGGCGAACCTGACGATCGTCGTCGCGCTGCTCGCCGCCGCGGCGACGAGCTTCTACCTGTTCCGGACGCGCGGCGGCTACGAGCTGCGCGCGGTGGGGCTGCAGCCCGACGCGGCGGAGTACGGGGGCGTCGACGTCGCGCGGGTGCGCTTCCGGGCGCTGACCCTCTCCGGCGCGCTCGCTGGGCTGGGCGGGATCAACTTCGTCCTCGGCTACAAGCACTACTACGAGGAGGGCTTCGCGACGGGGGCGGGCTTTCTCGGGATCGCCGTCGCGCTGGTCGGGCGGAACAACCCGTGGGGCGTCGTGATCGCCGCGCTGCTCTTCGCGACGCTGTCGCAGGGCGGGCTCGCGGTGAACGCGCTCGTGCCCAAGCAGATGGTGGACGTGCTGCAGGCGGTGGTGATCCTCGCGGTGGCGACGGCGGTGCCGACGGTGCGCCACAGCATCCGCGAGGGCGCGAAGGCGGCGGTGCGCTCCATATCCGCCGCGCGGAAGGGGGCCGCATGATCGCGCTCGCCTTCATCGTCCAGACGCTGCGCATCGCGATCCCCTACCTGCTCGCGGCGGCAGGGGGCGTGATGTCCGAGCGCGCCGGTCTCATCGCGCTGACGCTCGAGGGCTACATGCTCGGCGGCGCCTTCGGCGCGGCGGTGGGCGCGCTGACGACGGGGAGCCCGACGGTCGGCGCGATCTGCGGGATGGTGGCCGGCGCGCTGCTCGCGCTGCTCTATGCGGCGGCGTCGATGAAGTTCCGCGCGAACCAGGTGGTGACGGGCGTCGCGATCAACCTGCTCGTCATCGGGCTGACGCGGTTCTTCCTGCGGCTGCTCTACGACAGCTCGTCGAACTCGCCGCGCCTGCCCGGCTTCCGCGGCGCGACGGGGAGCGGATTCGGCGCGCTGGTGACGAACCCGCTGGTGTGGGTGGGCGTGGTCGCGTTCGCGTTCGTCGGCTGGCTGCTCGCGCGCACGGCGTTCGGGCTGCGCGTGCGGGCGATCGGCGAGCATCCGGAGGCGGCGGCGTCGGTGGGAGTGAACGTCGAGCGGACGCGGTACATCGCCGTCGCGCTGAGCGGGGTGCTCGCCGCGCTGGGCGGCGTCTACCTCGCGCTCGACCAGCACCAGTTCACGGACCAGATGACCGCGGGACGCGGCTTCATCGCGCTGGCGGCGACGATCTTCGGTCGCTGGGAGCCGAAGCGCGTCGCCGTGGCCTGCCTCCTCTTCGCCGCGGCGGAGACGCTGCAGATCCAGCTGCAGGGGACGCAGCACATCCCGTCGCAGTTCGTGGAGATGATCCCATACGTGCTGACGATCGTCGCGCTGGCGGGCGTCGTCGGCCGGGCGGTGCCGCCGGCGGCGCTGGGGCGCGAGGAGCAGGTCTAGAGCGACGTGGGGAAGCTTCTCGTCCTGATCGTCACGGCGTTCGTGGACATGATCGGCGTCCTGATCGTCGTGCCGCTGCTTCCCTTCTACGCCACGCGGCTCGGCGCGTCGCCGTTCATGTACACGGTGCTCGTGTCGGCGTTCAACGTCGCGGCGCTGATCAGCGCGCCGATGTGGGGACGCTTCTCCGATCGCTACGGCCGGCGTCCGGCGCTGCTCGTCGCGCTCTCGGCGAGCGCGGTGGCGTACGTGATCTTCGCCTACGCGGGCTCGATCCTCATGCTCTTCCTCTCGCGGCTCGTGCAGGGCGCGGGCGGAGGAACGGTCGGCGTGGTGCAGGCCTACGTCTCGGACACCACCGAGCCGAAGAACCGCGCGCGCAGCCTCGGCTGGCTGTCGGCGGCGACCAACCTCGGCGTGACGATCGGCCCGCTGCTCGGGAGCTGGGCGCTGCGCGCGGGCCGCCACCCGATCCACCTTGGCGACTCGACGACGATCGTGCTCGCCGAGAAGGCGCCGGGGCTCCTGGCGGCGGTGCTCTGCCTGGCGAACATGCTGTTCGCCTACGTCTATCTGCGCGAGTCGCGGGTGGTCAGCGGCTCGGCGGCGGACCGGCCGAAGAAGCCGGGACGCTCGGTGGCCGCGGTGTTCAGCGTCCTGCGGCACCCGAAGACGCCGTCGTCGCGGCTGATCTCGATCTACGCAATCGGGATCGGCGCGTTCATGGGGATGAACGCTGTGCTCGCGCTCTATCTCGCGCGGGTGTTCGGCGTGACGGCGGAGAACATCGGCTACTTCTTCGCCTTCACCGGGTCGATCTCGGTGGTGACGCGGGCGCTCTTCCTCGGCCCCGCGGTGGACCGTTACGGCGAGGCGCGGCTGTCGCGCATCGGGATCGTGCTCCTCGCCGCCGGCCTGACGGCGATCCCCTTCGCCCACAACATCCCGGTGCTCGCCGCGGCGGTCGCGCTCATACCGTTAGGCACGGCGTTCACTTTCCCCTGCGTCACCGCGCTGCTCTCGCGGGTGATCCCGCCGTACGAGCGCGGCCTGTACATGGGAACGCAGCAGACGTGGGGCGGGATCTCGCGGGTCGTCTTTCCGCTGATCGCCGGCTGGGCGTTCCAGTCGCTCGGCCCGCAGTTCCCGTTCTGGATCTCGGCCGCCTGCGTCGCGGGGACGCTCCTGCTCGGCGCTGGAATGGAACGTTACGCGGCGGATGCGGAGGGGATGCGGGTACCTGGGAAATAGCGATGCGGGTTCCCGGGAAACAACGATGCGGGGGGGGCGGCGCGTCTTCCCGACGCCCCGCATCACCCCGCGCGCGCCGAGTGGGTTTCGCCTCCCCCGCTGAACTGCTCCGCCACTCGCTTTATCAGCACATCCGGCGTGAACGGCTTCTGGAGCAGGGCCACCGCTTCCATGTCCCGCTGGACGACGCCGAAGTCGCGGTCGGTGTAGCCGGACATCAGGAGCACCTTGAGCGACGAGCGCCGGGTGCGGAGACGCTGGGCGAGCTCGATCCCGCCGAGGCCGGGGAGCACGATGTCGGCGACGAGGAGGGCGATGTCCGCCTCGTGCGCGGCGAAGACGCGTTCGGCGTCGTCGCCGCGCGCCGCCGCGTGGACCACGTATCCCTCGCGCGTGAGGACGCGCATCGCCAGCGAGCGCACCGCCTCCTCGTCCTCGACGAGGAGGATCGTCCCCGAGGTACGGCCGCCGACGCCGCGCGCCGGGCTCACCGGGCGCGCGATCACCGCCTCGCGATAGCGCGGGAGCACCACCCGGAAGGTCGTGCCGATGCCGACCGTCGTCTCGACCTCGACGTCGCCTCCGCTCTGCTTGACGATGCCGTAGACGGTGGAGAGCCCGAGCCCGGTGCCCTTGCCCTGCTCCTTCGTCGTGTAGAAGGGTTCGAAGATGTGCGGCAGCGCGTCGCTGGCGATGCCGACGCCCTCGTCCTTCACCTCGAGCGCGACCAGCGTCTCGCCGCCGGGGCGGGGCACGTTGCGCGTGCGAAGCACGATCCGCCCTCCGCGCGGCATCGCGTCGCGCGCGTTGACGACGAGGTTCATCAGCACCTGCTCCGTCTGTCCCGGATCGGCGCGGACGAAGCCGAGCTCGGGATCGAGCATCGTCTCGAGCTGGATGTCCTCGCCGAGCACGCGGCGCAGCATCCGCTCCATGTCGCTGACGACGGCGTTGAGGTCGACCATCGTCGGCTGGAGGATCTGCTTGCGGCTGAAGGCGAGGAGCTGGCGGGTGAGCGACGCGGCGCGCTGCGCGGCGCGGCGGATCTCCTCGACGTCGTTTCGGCGGTGGTCGTCGCTGTCGAGATCGCGCAGGAGCAGCTCGCTGCAGCTCGACATCACCGTGAGCAGGTTGTTGAAGTCGTGCGCGATCCCGCCGGCGAGGCGGCCGACGGCCTCCATCTTCTGCGCCTGGCGGAACTGCTCCTCGAGGCTCTTCCGCTCGCTGACCTCGAGCATGAGCGCGCCGACGCCGAGCACCCCGCCGCGCGCGGTGCGCACCGGATAGAAGCTCGCGAGCCAGTGGCGCTGCGTCGGCCCCTGCGGCTCGAGCCGCGGCCCGCTCGCCGGCGCCGAAAGCTCGACGTCGCGCAGGGGAAGATCCTCGTTGAGCACGCGCTGCAGCTGCGGGAGGAGCGCGGGCGCGATCGCCGGCGCGACCTCGTCCAGCGTCGCGCCGATGTGGTCGAGCACCAGCTGCCCGGTGAGATCGGCGAAGGCGCGGTTGATCCGGATGAAGCGAAGCCCGCGGTCGTAGAGCGCGAAGGCGACCGGCGAGCTGTCGAGCACCGTGTCGAGGATGGCGAGGACTTCCTCCTTGCGGCGTGCCGCGCCCTCGGCGCTGGCGCGCGCGTGGTGCGCCTCCGCGTTCGCCTCGACGAGCTCGATGTTCGAGAGCTCGAGCTCCGCGCGCAGCGCCTCGGATTCCTCGACGCGCCGGCGCAGCTCGTCGGCCTGGACGGCGAGCTGGCGGCCGAGGGCCTCGCTCTCGGCGAGCGAGGCCGCGGCCTTGTGCCACGCACGCCGCAGCGAGACGATGACCAGTCCCGCGACGAGGGCGAGCGCGCCGCAGAACGCGGCGAGCGCGAGCCAGTGGCTCACGTGCGGATCCCTTACTTGCGCGGCGGGTTGGTCGAGGGGGCCGCGTTAGGCTCGCTGTCGAGCACCGCCTTCGCGATCTCCACCATCGGCACCGAGCGATCCTGGCTCGTGCGCTGGAGGATGCGATACGCTTCCTGCTCCGAGGAGCCGGTGCGGCGCATGAGGATGCCCTTCGCCCGCTCGATGGTCTTCCGGTTCTCGAGCTGCTGCTTGGCGTCTTCGGCGTCCTTGCGCGCGCTGAGCAGCTCGCGCGCGCGCTGCGCGGCGAGCCGGATGGTCGAATCGAGCATCTTCGGCGGCGTCGGCTTGGGGAGGAAGGCGATCGCCGAGGTCGCGGTGATGTCGTGCTCGGAGAGGCTCACCGTCTGGTCGCCGCTGAAGAGGACGACCGCCGCGGCGGGGACGGTGCGCCGGATCTCCTCGGCGGCCTCGATGCCCGAGCCGCCGGGCATGTGCACGTCGAGCAGGACGACGTCGGGCGACACCTCGCGCGCCTTCTCGATGGCCTCGCGGCCGCCGCTCACGTGCGCGACGACGGAGTGGCCGAGGGCGGCCAGGAGGTCGACGAGCACGGAGCGCGCGTTGTCGTCATCTTCCGCGAGCAGGACGCGGATCGGTGCTACGGTATCGGTCATCGGTTCAGCGATCGTCGTTGCCTGGCAGGTCCGGCGCGGGAACGTCCCCGCGCGCGCAGAGATTTATTCCGCGGCGACCACGAGCGACAGGAGCTCGTGCGCGCCCACGGGCTTGCGTAGCGTAAAGTTCGCGCTCGACCCGGCGGTCGTGCGCACCTCCCACCCGGTGACGACGCCGATGCGGAGCGCGGGGTGCGCGGTCCGCGCCGACTCGACGAGGTCCCAGCCGTTGCCGTCGGGGAGCCCGATGTCCGTCACCATCACGTCGTAGCGGAGCCCGAGGGTGCCGAGCCGCGTGAGCGCCTCGCGCATCGTGCTCACCGCGTCCACCGTGTGTCCGTCCGACTCGAGCAGCGCCCGCATGAAGTCGCGGCCGTCGTCGTTGTCCTCGACGACGAGCACCCGCTTCGGCGACTTCGGGCGCGCCCCGGCGGGCGCCTTCGCGATGCGGTCTCCCGCGGTCGCGATGGGAAAGCAGAGGCGCACCGTCGTCCCCTTCCCGATCTCGGACTCGATCTCCGCCGAGCCGCGATGGCGCTTCGCGATGCCGTACACCTCGGAGAGCCCGAGTCCCGTGCCGCGCCGTCCCTTGGTCGTGAAGAAAGGCTCGAAGGCGCGCTCGCGCACCTCGTCGGTCATCCCGGTGCCGGTGTCGCTCACCTCGATGCAGGCCATCCCCTCGCGGACGCTCGTCGTGATGCCGAGCGTCCCGCCGCCGGCCATGGCGTCGAGCGCATTCTGGACCAGGTTGAGGAGCGCCTCGCGGATCTCGCCGCCGATCCCGCGGGTGACGACGTCGGGGACCAGCCGCCGCTCGAAGGCGATGTGGCCGCCCCGCGCGCGCTCCGCCCAGAGGGGACGCGTGATCGCGACCACCTCGTCGGCGAGGGTGGAGAGGTCGACGATCTCGTCGCGCTCGCCCTGCAGCGGCTCCTGGCGGATGAAGCGCCCGACGCGCGCGGCGGTCGCGGCGCCGGTCTCCGCCGCCTTGGCGATCCGCTGCGCGTAGTCGCGCACCGCGTCCGGATTGTTGGCGTTGGCCTCGAGCAGGTACGCCGCCGCCATGATCGGGTTGAGGGCGTTGTTGACGTCGTGCATGACGCCCGCGGCGAGCTGGCCGACGGCGGTGAGGCGCCGCTCGCGCGAGCGCTCCTCCTGGAGGTCGAGCAGCTCCTGCGTCCGCTCCTTGACCATCAGCTCGAGACGCTCCGCTTCCGTGGAGACGACGTCGTAGAGCTCCGCGGTGAGGCGGAGCTGGTCCTCGAGCTTGCGCGAGAGGCGCGTGCGCTCGGTGACGTCGCGCTCGACGGTGACGGCGCCGCGCACCCGTCCCGACTCGTCGCGGAGCGGGTTCGAGTTGACCTCGACGACCGCCTCGCTGTTCTCCTCGGCTCCGTCGCGGCGGACGGTGAGGCTCATCCCGCGCACGCGCTGGCCGCCTAACGCGCGAGCGGTCGGATGCTCGTGGACGAAGAGGCTCACCCCGTCGAGGGTCCGCGGGCGGTCGAGCCGCCAGAGATCCTCGAGCGCCTCGGGCTTCGCCTGGCCGTGCTCGAGCGCGGCCTGCGCGTTCGAGCGGGCGATCTTGCCGTCGGCGTCGAAGACGCGCACGGAGTCGGGGATGACGTCGAAGATCGTCTCGAGCTGCGCGATGCTGCGCGCGAGGTCGGCGCGCAGCTGCTCGCGGTCGGTGACGTCGGTGCCCATGAAGAGCAGTCCGCCGCCGGTGCCCGCGCCGTTGACCTGCGTGATCGGCGTGAACGTCACCTCGAGCACGCGCTCCGAGGCGCTGCGCGGGCGGAAGCCCACGCGCTGCGGCTCGACCTCCTCGCCGCGCATCACGCGGTCGATGAGATCGTCGAGATCGGCGAGCGCGTTGGGGAAGGCGTCGTAGATCGAGCGCCCCTGCGCGCTGCTCCCCTCGGTGCCGGTGAGCTCGTGATACCGGCGGCTGGCGCGGATGAGGCGCAGCTCCTCGTCGAAGAGCGCGATGACGAGGGGCACCTGCTCGAGCACGGCGTCGAGGCGCGCGGCCTGAGCGAGCAGTCGCGGGTCGACGCTGCCGGCCGTCGCGGCGTGGAGCGCGTTCTTCACACCTGCCATACGCTGCCCGCTACGCTCGAGGTCGCCTCACGGTGCGCCAGCCGTGAGGTGAAGGGTCGCCGTCATCGACGAAGCCGATCCCTGGTGGATTCGGCAACAATAGAGCGCGGTGAATGACGCGTCAATGATAGCGAGTGTTACGCTGTCGTGGAAATTGACGGAGCGTGGGAGGGCGGACGTTTTGGGAGCGGAGCTCGCGAGACGGCGTCGGGGCCGATCCACAACGAGCCCCTTCTGCGCGGCGGAATAACAGGTGGTCAGGAGTGACGGGAGGTGCTATTGCGAGCAGCAAAGCGGCCCTGCGAACGCCTCCCCCGGGCTCCCCGGCTCCCTGTGATATCATGCCGAGGCCGAAACGATCTTTGGGGCTCGCCGCGCGAGACCATCTCCCCTCGCGCAACCTCACGCGTTGATCGACGTCGACTCCGCGTCGCGCCGTCCTTCGCCCATTCGCGCGAGGAGCGTGATGCCGAGGACGAGGAGGATGAGCAGCACGCTGTACGCGGCCGCGGTGCCGAAGGCGAAGCCGCGGAGCTGGGCGAGGATCTCCACCGAGATCGGGCGGTTCGCGTGGGTGTACAGCACCACGCTCGCCACGAACTCGCCCACCGCGGTCACCGCGGCGAGCATCGCGCCGGCGACGAGCCCTGGCCGCGCGGCGGGAAGGATCACCCGGCGCAGCGTCAGCAGCCACGAGGCGCCGAGCCCGCGCGCCGCCTCCTCGGTGGACGGATCCATCTGCCGCAGCGACCCCTCGACCGCGCTCGCGACGAGCGGCACGCCGCGGATGAAGTACGCGAGCGGGAGGATCCAGAAGGTCCCGACGAGCAGCAGCCGCAGCGTCGCCGGGTCGTTGCGGTCGAAGGTCGACGCGAGGCCGATCGCGATCGCCGTCGCCGGGATCGCCCACGGGATCACGAGGAGCAGCTCGAGCAGCCGCCGCCCCCGGAAGCGGCGCAGCACCACGAGGTACGCGGCGACGACGCAGACGATCACGTTCGCCGCGGTCGCGACCAGCGCCATGAGGATGCTGTTGCGGATCGGCGTCCAGAGCTGCGGGTCGGTGGCCAGGCTGCGGAAGTTGTCGAGCGTGTACTCCGGCGGGAGGATCTGCGTCGTCCACGCGCCGTCGCGGGCGAAGGAGACGAGGACCACCATCGCGTGGGGGAGGATGAGCACGACGACGAGCAGCACGGCGACCGGAGGCAGCAGCGCGCGCACGAGGCGCGAGCGCGGCGCGCGGCGGAGCGTCAGCTGTCCCTTGCCGCTCACCGTGTAGCCGCGCCGCCGCTCCATCCACCGCAGCAGCGCGAGCGCGGCGACCGCGCTCACGGCGAGCACCGTCGTCTCGACGTAGGCGAGCCCGATCGCGCCGTTGAGCTTCGAGGCGACGATCTGCGTCGACAGGACGCGGATGCCGCCGCCGAACACGTACGGCGCGCTGAAGCTGCCTAACGCGCTCATGAAGACGAGGAGCATCGCCCCGGCGATCGCCGGCATGAGCATCGGCAGCGTCACCCGGCGCAGCCGGCGCAGGGGGCCGGCGCCGAGCCCCGCGGCGGCCTCGTCGAGCGAGGTGTCGTAGCGCTCGAGCCCCGCGGCGACGAAGAGGAAGACGTACACGTACATCGTGTACGCGTGGACGAAGATGATCGCCTTGATCCCCGTCAGGCTCCACGGCGCGTGGTCGAGGTGGAGCAGCTTCTGCACGACGCGCGTGACGACGCCGCTCTCCCCGTACAGGAAGAGAAAGGCGACGACGCCGACGAGCGGGGGGAGCGCCGCGGGGAGCGTGGCGACCGCGGCGAGGGTGCGCCGGCCGCGGAACTCGGTGCGCGAGAGCAGGAACGCCAGCGGCACGCCGATCGCCGTCGCCGCGATCACGCTTCCCACCGCGACGACGAGCGTCGACCAGAGCGCCTCGCGGTCCGCCGGGCTGGCGATGAAGGCGCGCCAGTTGGCGAGCCCGCCCTGGAAGCTCCCCGTGATCACCGAGACGTTCGGGTAGACGACCGTCCAGAGGAGGATCGCCAGCACCGGCGCCGCGAAGGCCCACGTCGCGATCGCCGAGCCCGCGCCGCGACGCGCGGCCGTCTCCTCGACGTCGCCGGCCATCAGGTCCCGACCAGCGGCACCGGCTCGCGCGCGATCCCGACGCCGACGCGGTCGCCCTCGTGCAGCCCGCGATCGAGCGAGGACACCTCGACGAGCTGCTCGCTCTCGAGCAGGACGTCGTAGTGCATCGAGTCGCCGGTGAAGCGTCGGCCGACGATGGTCCCGGGGAACGCGCCCTCCGCGCCCACCGAGGTGAACGCGAGCGCCTCCGGCCGCAGCACCGCGAGCGCGTCGGTGAAGGGCTTCCCGCCCGGCCCGCGCTCGGCGACGATCCCGATGCGCCGCTCGACGCTGCCGACGCGGAGGATCGCGTGCGTCCCGCAGTCCACCGCCGGGAAGAGCGTCGCCCGCCCGATGAACTCGGCCACCTCGCGCGACACCGGGCGGTCGTAGAGGTCCTCCGGCGTCCCCACCTGGAGCAGCCGGCCCCGCCGCATGATCGCCACGCGGTCGGCGATCGCGAAGGCGTCCTCCTGGTCGTGGGTGACGAAGAGCGCAGTCATCCGCAGGCGGCGCAGCGTGTCGCGAAGCTCGGTGCGCGTCGAGCGGCGGAGGGTCGGGTCGAGGTTGGAGAGCGGCTCGTCGAGCAGGAGCGCGCGCGGCTCGATGACGAGGCCCCGCCCCAGGGCGACCCGCTGCTGTTCTCCGCCGGAGAGGCTCTGCACCGCGCGCTTCCCCGCTCCCTCGAGCCCGACGCTGGTGAGGACGTTGCGCGCCCGCTCGAGCCGCGCGTTGCGGTCGATGCCGCGCGCCTCGAGGCCGAAGGCGACGTTCTCCTCGACGCTCATGTGCGGGAAGAGCGCGTAGTGCTGGAACACCATCCCGAAGTTCCGCTTCTGCGGCGGGAGCCGGGTGATGTCCTTGCCGTCGAGGGTGATCGTCCCCGCGTCCGGGGTGTCGTAGCCGGCGACCATCCGCAGCGTCGTCGTCTTTCCCGAGCCCGATGCGCCGATGAGCGCGAGCAGCTCCCCCGCCGGCACCTCGAGATCGATCCCGTCCACCGCGCGCGTCGCGCCGAAGACGCGCGTCAGGCCGGAGAGGACGAGGGTGCCCGCGCTCACTTCGTCTTCCCCCGATTGCGGATGTTCGAGTCCCAGTACGTCATCCACTCGTCGAGGTGCGCGGCGAGCATCGCCCGGTCCATCGGCATCGGCTTGATCTCGTCGAGCGCGCGGGCGACTTCACGCGGGAGCGAGTCGTGCGGGATGTCGGTGCGCGCGGGGATCCGGATGAACTTCCGCGCCGCCTCGATCATCGCCTGCTTCGTCGTCACGAACTCGTAGTACTTCCGCGCCTCCGCCTCGTGCTTCGTCCCGCGCACGATGGCGATCCCGTCGACGAGCAGCGGCGTCCCGCTCTTCGGAAACGCGTAGGCGACGGGGATGCCGACGCGCTGCGTCAGCGTCGCGATGTCGGGCATGTTGTAGAGGGTGATCGCCCCCTCCTGCCGCCCGAGCTTCTGGTAGAGGATCGTCGGGTTGAGGACGTACTCCTTCGTGTTCGCGTCGAGCCGGCGGAGCCATTCGTAGCCGGCGTCTGGCTTTCCCGTCTCCCGGATGGAGCGAAGGATCTGCGCGCCGAAGATCGCGCGCATCGAGCCGCTGGCCACCGGATCGCGGATGACGACGCGCCCCTTCCACTTCGGGTCGAGAACGTCGTCCCAGTCCCGCGGCGCGCTCGCCGAGTCGATCGCCTGGGTGTTCCAGGCGATGACCTCGGGGGTGAGGTACGTGCCGTACCAGCGGTCCCGCGGATCGCGCGCCGCGCTGTCGACGGCGTTCTTCCAGGTGGGCGCGTAGGCGACGAGGAGGCTCTCCTTCGCCGCGCGGTCGAAGATCTCCGCGGTCGCCCCGAACCAGACGTCGGCCTGCGGGTTCGCGCGCTCGGCGCGCAGGCGGTCGAGGACCTCCTGGGCGCCCATGTCGACCCACTGCACGTCGATCGTCGGGTTGGCCTTCTCGAACTCGCTCTCCGCCCACGAGAGCAGCTCCTTGCCATGTGGAGAGTACACCGTGAGCACCGTGCGCCCGTCGCTCTTCGCGCAGGAGGCGAGCGCGAACAGCATGACGGCGACGAGCGACGAGCGGAGTCTGATCATCGGGACGGACGGTGCGTCAGGGGACCGGCGTGCTTCGTGGCGCCGCGTCGGCGGCGAGGATGTTGAGCATCAGCCGCGCCGCGCCGGGCACTCCCGCCGGAAGCTGCCGGAAGAGCGAGAGCGTGGTGTAGACGTAGGTGCCGCGCCCGTACGGAGCGACGAGGATCGCCCCGCGGTTAGGCGCCTCGCCGGGGTCGTTCATCTCCAGCGCGGCGCCGTAATGTGGATCGAAGGTACGGGGCATGTACAGCGCCCGCTCCTGCACCCACCCGGCGAAGTCGCTCGCCGAGATGCGGTTGGGCGAGGTGAGGACGCCGCCGCCGATCATCCGCACCGGCGCATTCTCGTCGGTGACGCGGTCGGCGGGCCGGGCGAGGGTGATCGGGTAGGGCATCATCCCCGGCTGCGTCATGATGGTCTGCTCGTACTGCACGACAAGCCGCCCGCCCTGCTTCACGTAGTCGAGCAGCTTCCCGTTCGCGGCGACCAGCGCCGCGCTCGACTCGTAGGCCCTCGGCCCGATGACGATGGTGGCGAAGCGCGCGAGGTTCTCCCCGGCGAGCTTCGCCGGGTCGACGAGGGTGAGGTCGACGCCGAGCTGGGCGAGGGTGGGCGCGACGTTGTCGCCGACGCCGGGGATATAGGCGACGCTCACCTTCGGCGCGACGACGTCCACCGCCTGCAGCGTCGTCACCGCGTCGCGATAGAGATGCCGCGGGTTGATGTGCGGGTAGTCGACCGCGACGTAGCCGCTCCGGTAGCGCTGCCCGTTCGCGACCGCGGCAACGCTCACCGGATGCGCGCCCGGGGCGAGCCGGCCGCGGAGCTCGATGTCGACGACGGCGGTTCCCCAGGCGGGAAGCTGGACGTCGGCGACCGGCGCTGCGCGCAGCCCGGCGGGCGCGGCGACCTCGATCCTCACCGTCTGGTCCTTCGGGCTCCCCGAGCGCAGCGCGGCATGAAGGACGCGCTCGACGGGCGCGTTCGCGCGGACGTATTCGGCGACGCTGCCTAACGTCAAGGACACCGGTGGCACGACCTGGACCGGGCGCTGGATCTCGCCGCGCACGGGGTCGGCGTAGCGGTAGACGATGGGCGCCGTCGCGTAGACCCCTTCGTCCGTGCCGATGTTCAGGGCGAGGATGACCCTGTTGGGATGCACGGGCTCCTCGCCGGCCCCGGTGGCGAACATGTCGCCGACGCGAGGGGACGCGAGCCATGCCGGCTGGGTGAGCGCGGTCGCGCGCACGGGATACCGGTACGTCTGCGTCCCCCCCGGCGCGATCGGCCCCTGGGCCACGAACGCGGGGTCCATCTCGGTGTCGCGCGGCCCCGCGAGATCGGTGGCGGCGACGAAGAGATTGCGCACGTGCAGCGTGTCGACGCCGCGATTGTAGACCGCCACGTTCACGGTGACGTCGTCGCCGAGCGTGGCGAACTCCCGCTCCACCGTCGCCTCAATCGCGACGCCGGCGGCGATGAGAGACGCGTCGGTGGCGCGGTAGAGCAGGCGCAGCATCGACGCGGTGCGGTCGGGCGGACCCCCCGGAGAGCGGTCTATCGACGCGAGCTCGCTCAGGACGCGGGCAGCGGCGTGGTAGTCCTCGGCGCGCACCGCGGCTCGCGCCGAGGGGAGGAGCGCGACGACCTTCGCCACGCTCGCTGGGTCTTCAGCGGCGATGCGCGTCCACGTCGTGTCGATCCCGTCGAACAGCGCCTTCTCGCCGGCACCGGAGAAGCCGGCGATGTGCGTCGCCTCGAGGCGTACGCCGTCGATGATGCTCCCCTTCCGCTGCAGCGTCCCGAACGCCTGCGACTTGTGCTGCGAGCGGCTCTGCGCCGCGATCTCGCCGTAGCTCTCGCCGAGCAGCGGGCTGTACTCGCCGACGTCCATGGTCAGCGTCGGCTCGGCGAGGTTGAAGCGTGCGCTGCGGTAGAACTTGAGCACCTTCCAGCCCCGTGCGTTCGCCGTGCGCGACCGCGGCACCTTCACCGTGTCGTCGGCGAGGTCGAACGCTTCGCGGGCGAGGATCCCCGCCACCTGGTGCTGGCCGTGGCCGTCGCGCGGCGTGCCGGAGAAGACGCTGACGATCACGTGCGGCCGGAAGCGGCGCACGACGGTGAGCACGTCGTTCAGCAGCGCGTCGTGCGGCCAGTGCGCGAACGCCTCGTCGGCGTTCTTGGAGAAGCCGAAGTCGTACGCGCGCCCGAAGTACTGCGTCGCTCCATCGATCCGCCGCGCGGCGAGCAGCTCCTCGGTGCGGATGGCGCCCAGCGCTTCGCCGAGCTCGTTGCCGATGAGGTTCTGCCCGCCGTCGCCGCGCGTCAGCGAGAGGTACGCGGTCTCGACGCGATGGCCGCGGGCGAGCCAGGTGATGAGCTGCGTGTCCTCATCATCGGGATGCGCCCCGATGACGAGCACGCGCACGGTGGACGAGAGGCCGTCGGTCAGCTCCCGCAATGCGGTCGCGCCGCGCTCCTGCCCAGGCAGGACACGCGGCGCGACGGCGAGAGCGAGCAGCGACAGCGCGGCGATCAGCGATCGGCGCATCACGCTCCGGTGACGATGGTGTGAATGCTCAGGAGCGCGAGGCGACTCCGCGCCGCTTCGACGCCGAGGGCTGGGGCGCGGCCAGCGCTTCGGCGACGATGCGCGCCTGCTCCGCCTTGTGCGCCGACTCGTAGCCTTCCGCGGGGCTCGCCCGCTCCGGGCGGCCGACGTAGCGCATGTCCTGCACGTTGCCAACGAGCGCGCGCAGCCGCGGCGCGATGTACGTCCACGCGCCCATGTTCTTCGGCTCCTCCTGCGCCCAGACCACGTCCTCCACCGCGGGATAGAGATCGACGACGCGCCCGATCTCCTCGTGCGGCCACGGATACAGCTCGTCGACGCGAATGAGCGCGACGGTGTTGTCCTTCCGCGCGGCGGCGAGGTCGTAGTACATCTTCGCCGTGCAGAACACGAGTCGCCGCACCTGCTCGCGCTGCTGCGACGCCTGCGGATCGTCGACGACCGGGCGGAAGCTGCCGGTCGCGAGGTCCTCCGCCTTCGCCGCCGCCTCGGGGAGACGGAGCAGCGACTTCGGCTGCATGAGCACGAGCGGGCGGCGCGGGTTCCGCTTCGCCTGCCGGCGCAGGATGTGGAAGTACTGCGCGGGCGTCGACGGATAAGCGACGACCATGTTGTTCTCGGCGCACGCCTGCAGGAAGCGCTCGAGCCGGGCGCTCGAGTGCTCGGGCCCGCCCCCCTCGTAGCCGTGCGGGAGGAGCAGCACGAGCCCCGAATCCTGCCCCCACTTCGCGCGATCGGTGAACACGAACTGGTCCATGATCGGCTGGGCGACGTTGACGAAGTCGCCGTACTGCGCCTCCCAGAGCGTGAGCGTGTCGGGCGTGGCGGTGCTGAAGCCGTACTCGAAGCCCATCACCGCGGTCTCGGCGAGGGGGCTGTTGTAGACCTCGAACGATCCCTTCGCGTCGGGGATGTGCTGGAGCGCGGTGAAGGTCTTCCCCGTCTCCATGTCGTGCAGCACCGCCTGCCGGTGCGAGAAGGTGCCGCGCTCGGCGTCCTGCCCGGTGATGCGCACCGAGGTGCCGTCGGCGACGAGCGAGGCGAAGGCGAGGGCCTCGGCGTGTCCCCAGTCGATGGCCGGCGCCCCGCCTAACGCGTCGCGGCGGCGGCCGAGGGTGCGGGCGATGTTCCGGTGCGGCTCGAAGCCGGCCGGCCAGGCGAGCAGCGCTTCGTTGAGCGCCGCGAGCCGCGGGAGGGGCACCGCCGTCTCCAGCGCGCCGTCGGTCGGCGCCTGCGCCGCGCCGCGACCCGGATCCCGCTCGCCGTCGTCCTTCGCGCCCTTCGCGCGCATGTCGTCGAGGATCTTCCCGAGCTTGTCGGCGAACGCCTTGTCGGCCGCCTCCACCTCCGCCTCGCTCATCACGCCCTCGCGCACGAGGCGCTGGCCCCACACCTGACGCGGGGTCGGGTGCGCGCGCACGAGCTTGTAGAGCTCCGGCTGCGTGAACGCCGGCTCGTCGGTCTCGTTGTGCCCGTGACGGCGGTAGCCGACGAGATCGATGAGGAAGTCCTTCCCGAAGCGCTCGCGGTAGGCGATCGCCATCGCGACCGCGGCGACGCAGGCCTCCGCGTCGTCGCCGTTGACGTGCAGCACGGGGATCTCGTAGCCCTTGGCGAGATCGCTCGCGTAGTGCGTCGAGCGCGCGTCCACCGGATCGGTGGTGAAGCCGACCTGGTTGTTGGTGATGATGTGCAGCGTCCCGCCGACCTCGTAGCCGCGCAGGCGCGACATGTTCAGCGACTCGGCGACCACGCCCTCGCCGATGAACGCCGAGTCGCCGTGCACGAGGACCGGCAGCACCTTGGCACCGCGCTTCTCCTCGCGCGCATCGCGCTCGAGCGCGCGGGCGACGCCGCCGACGACCGGGTTCACGACCTCGAGGTGACTCGGGTTGGGGACGAGCTGCAGCTCGACGCGGGCGCCGTCCACGTCGCGCGCGCCACGATAGCCCATGTGGTACTTCACGTCGCCGGTCTCGCTCTCCGGCTGCGAGCCGATACGGCGCCCCTCGAACTCGGTGAAGAGCGCGACGTACGGCTTGCCCATGACGTGGGCGAGCACGTTGAGCCGCCCGCGATGGGCCATCCCGATCACGACCCTGGTCGCTCCGCGCCGCGCGACGGTGTCGATCGCCGTGTCGAGCATCGGCACCAGCGCGTCCGTCCCCTCGATGGAGAAGCGCTTCTTTCCCTGGAAGGCGAAGCCGAGGAAGCGCTCGAGGCCGTCCACCTCGGTCAGACGCAGGAGGAGGCGCTTGCGCGCGTCGGCGTCGAGGGGCTTCGTGAACTGCCGCGACTCGATCACCTCGCGCAGCCAGAGGCGCTCCGCCTCTTCCGCGATGTGCTCGAACTCGTAGCCGATGGTGCCCGAGTAGGCCTCGCGCAGCACGCGGACGACATCCGCCGCGGTCCCGAGCTGGTCGAAGCCGAGCGCCGACGCGGGCACGCGCGCGAGCTCGGCCTCGGAGATCCCGTGGAACTCGGGCGTCAGCTCCGCGGCGCCCGGAGGCGCGCTCCCCAGCGGATCGATCTGCACGGCAAGATGGCCGTACTGGCGGATCGACGCGACGAGCGACGCGGCGCCGGCGACGGCGCGCAGTGTCGCCGCATCGGCCGTGGAAGCGCCACCGCCGCCGAGCTGCTCGGCGAGACGAAAGAACTGGCGCCAGGATTCATCCACCGACGCCGGATCGCGCCGGTAAGCCTCGAGCTGCTCAGCGACGTAGCCGTCGTTGTAGACGCTCGTGATCGCGGGGGTACCCATGGGTTCTAAATGTAACCCTGGGTTTCGACACTACAATGAGTGAGGTGTGAGGACGAGTGTCGCGTGAGGCGTGACGGTTCGTTCACGCCTCGCGCCGTCACACCTCACCGCCCGCGGTACCACACCTCACCGCCCGCCGTGTTATAGCCGGACCCGCGCACTAGAGCCTGAGGTGCTCCTGCGACCAGCTCAGCGGGAGGCTTTCCGGGGCGCGGACGACGGTGCGCGCGGCGGCCGTGAGCACCCGCATGACCGCGTCGGCGCCGACCTCGGGGAGGTAGAGGTAGCCGGCGATCCCGTTCTTGTCGAGCGCGTTCCACTCGCCCGAGCGGCGCGTTAGGCTCACCGCGATCACCGGCCGGCGCGAGAGCACCTCGTCCGTCTCCCAGCTTCCGAGAGGAAGCGTGGCGAGGAGATCGTACTCCGCCGCGACGACATCGGGGGAGCAGTCGGCGGCAGCGCTCGCCGCTTCAGCGAGACCGACCGCGGCGCGCGTCGTCGCGCCCGCTTGTCCGAGCATGCGCGCCAGATGCTGTGCGAGATACAGGTGGCGCGCGACGCAGAGAACGACCATGGTGCACCGTCGTGATTCGGGGGGCAGCGGCTGCACTTTTCAATGTAGCGCAAACCGTCTTCGTCGCAACGCGACTCGGGTCACGAACGTGTACCCGCTCTCGACGGAGAGTTCCCTCAGCCCGCCGCCGCCCCCGCCCCAGCCGGTTCCAGCTCCGACTGGGGCATCTTAGGGTCGATGGTCTGTGGCAGCACGAGATGGAAACGGCTTCCCTTCCCGACCTCCGAGTCGACGAGCAGCTCGCCCTGGAGCAGGATCGCCAGCCGTTTCGAGATCGGAAGGCCGAGGCCGGTTCCTTCCTGCTGCAGCGCTCCCTTTCCGATCTGCACGAACTCGTCGAAGATGCGCGTGAGATCGTCGGGCGCGATGCCGATCCCCTGGTCGGCGACCTCCACCTCGAACTGACCGTCGCCCCGGATGAAGGCGCGCACGGTGATCGGCTTTCCCAGCCCGAACTTGATCGCGTTCGAGAGCAGGTTGAGGAGGATCTGGCGCACGCGTCGCGGGTCGCTCTGGATCGTCATCTTGTCACCCTGATGCTCGAGGGTGAGGGTGCTGCCGCGCTCGTCGGCGAGCGGGCGCACGGTGACGAAGAGATCCTCGATCAGGTCGGGGAAGCTCACCGGCTGCAGCTTGATGTCGATCTTCCCCGCTTCGATCTTCGACAGATCGAGGACGTCGTTCACCAGCTCGAGCAGGTGCTTCGCCGCCTTGTGCGTGCGCTGGATTCCCTCGGCCTGCTTGTCGCTCAGCGGGCCGTAGATGTTCTCGAGGAGGAGCGTGCTGTAGCCGAGGATCGCGTTGATCGGCGTGCGCAGCTCGTGCGACATCGAGGCGTAGAAGCGGCTGCGGGCGTTCATCGCCCGCTCGAGCTCCGCCTGGCGGCGCTGCAGCTCGTCGTTGGCGATGCGCAGCTCGTCGCTGGTGCGGGCGAGCGACTCCGCCTGCTCCTTGAGCTCGCGCTCCGCGCGCACGCGCTCCGTCACGTCGCGGCCGATGAGCGTGTAGACGACGCGGCTTCCCTCGGCGAGCCGCGACACCGACGCCTCGAGAGGGAACTCCTCCATCGTCTGGCGCAGCGCGAGGAAGCTCGTGACCTGGCGCGGGAGTGGCTGCGTGCTGGCGCAGGTCTCGTCCGGCTCGTGCTCCCCGCACTCGAGGATGTGCGCGATCTGCCGTTCGCGCGCGGCCTCGGGGAAGAGCCGGCCCACGCTCGTGCCGACGACCTCGCGCGCCGGGACGCAGAACATCCGCTCCGCGGCCTCGTTGAAGAGCGTGACGCGCTGCTTCTCGTCGAACATCACGATGGCGTCGAGCGCGCCGTCGACGACTTCGGCCAACCGCGCCTGCGTCTCGCGGAGCTCGGCGCGATGCCGCAGCTCGAGCTCGCGCTTCTCGCTCTCGCGCAGCAGCTCGTCCTGATGCTTGATCTGCTCCTGCTTGCGGTAGAGATCGACGAAGACGGCGACCTTCGAGCGCAGGATGTCGGGCTGGAACGGCTTGAACATGTAGTCCACCGCGCCGACCGAGTACCCCTCGAAGACGTACGCCTCCTCCTTGCTGATCGCGGTGAGGAAGATGATCGGGATGTGGCGCGAGCGCTCGCGCGCCTTGATCAGCCGCGCGGTGTCGAAGCCGTTCATCCCCGGCATCTGCACGTCGAGCAGGATGACCGCGAACTCCATCGTGAGGAGCCGCTTCAGCGCCTCCTCGCCGGAGCTCGCGCGCACGAGCCGCTGGCCGAGGGGCTCGAGGATCGCCTCGAGCGCGAGGAGGTTCTCCGGCCGGTCGTCGACCAGGAGGATGTTGACGCGATCCTCGCTCATCGCGTCTCCCGCGGCGGCGCGCCGTCGCCCCCGGCGGCGGGCTTCCCGCGCGACGGCTCGCTCGCGAGCGCCGGCCGCTTCGCCGCCTTCTGCCGCGCCTGGAGCCTCGCGATGAGCTTCCCGATCTCCTCGACCTTCGCGACCTTCGCCTCGGGCACCATGCGCAGCGCGGCGGTGGGCATCACCGCGCTCTCCGCGGTCGACGGATCCTGCACGATCGCCGCGCCGCCCCGGTCGGCGATCCGCCGCAGCCCGCGCGCACCGTCGTCGTTCGCGCCGGTCATCACGATCCCGATGGTGCGCGCGCCGTACGCGTCGGCGGCGGACTCGAAGGTCACGTCGATCGACGGCCGGCTGAAGCGGATCGGCTCTTCGGTGCTGAGCGACAGGTGCCCCGGTTCGACGAGCACGTGATACTCGGCGGGCGCGACGTAGACGTCCCCGGGGGCGAGCTCGCTCTTGTCCTCCACCTCGCAGACGCGGAGCGGCGTGTGGTCCTGGAGCAGCGAGACGAGCAGGTGGTCCGAGTCGCGATGCCGGTGCTGGACCACGACCACCGGCAGGTCGAAGCCCGCCGGCAACCCGCTCAGCACCTTGCGAAGCGCGTGCAGGCCACCCCAGGAAGTTCCGATCACGACGAGCTCGTAGGCCACGGGTTCAACGCACCTTCCGGTAGATCTTCTCCGACGCGATCTGCTCGTAGCAGTCCTCGTACTGCGAGAATCGCAGCGATTCCTTCGAGCCGAGTCCGAGGATGCCGAAGTTCACCAGCGAATCATAGAACAAGCGGTGTACCCGCGTCTGCAGCGAACGATCGAAATAGATGAGGACGTTGCGGCAGAGTATGACGTTGAACTCGCTGAAGGACCTGTCGGTGACGAGGTTGTGCTGCGAGAAGACGACGTGCTCGGTGAGGGAGGGATTGAAGAGCGCCCCATCATACTTCGCGACGTAGTACTCGGAGAACGCCCGCTTCCCTCCCGCCTTGATGTAGTTCTCGGTGTACTCCTGCATCCGCTCGAGGGGAAAGATCCCCGCCCGCGCCTGCTGCAGCACGACCTCGTTGATGTCGGTCGCGTACAGCCGCGATCGCTGGAGAAGTCCCTCCTCCTCCAGCAGGATCGCCATCGAATACACCTCCTCCCCCGTCGAACACCCGGCGTGCCACACCCGGATGAACGGGTACGTGCGCAGGAGCGGGATCACCTGCTCGCGGAACGCCCGGTAGAACCCCGGGTCCCGGAACATCGCGGTGACGTTGATGGAGAGGTCGAGCAGCAACCGCTCCATCACCTGCGGGTCGTGCAGCACCCGCTCCTGCAGCGACGTCACGTTCGGCAGCCCTTCCGCGCTGATCCGCTTCCAGATGCGGCGGCGGATCGACGAGAAGGCGTACGACCGGAAATCGAACCCGTAGTGCCGGAAGATGGCCTCCAGCAGCAGCTCGATCTCCAGCTGCTCGAGCTGCGTGTCGTACGCCAGCGGCGGCTGCGCGACCTTGTGCACGGAATCAGCGATACAGCCACACCCGCATCAGGGACAGCAGCTGCTCGGTGTCGACGGGCTTCGTGATGTAGTCCGACGCGCCGGCCGCGATCGTCTTCTCGCGATCGCCCTTCATCGCCTTCGCGGTGAGGGCGATGATCGGCAGTGACCGGAACTTCGCGTTCCGCCGGATCTCGCGGGTCGTGTCGTAGCCGTCCATCTCCGGCATCATGATGTCCATCAGCACCAGGTCCACGTTCGGGTCATTCTCCAGCTCGGCGATCGCGTCCTTCCCGTTCTCGGCGAAGCGTACATGCATGCCGTGGTCCTCGAGCACGCTGGTCAGCGAGAAGATGTTCCGGACGTCGTCGTCGACCACGAGGATCCGCTTGCCGGCGAAGACGCTGTCGGCGTTGTGAAGCTGCTCGAGCATCCGGCGCTTCTGCTCCGGCAGCTTCGCCTCCACCCGGTGCAGGAAGAGCGCCGTCTCGTCGAGCAGCCGCTCCGGCGACTTCACGTCCTTGACGATGATCGTCTCGGCGTACTTCCGGAGCTGCGTGTCCTCGGCCTGGGTGAGCTCCTTGCCCGTGTACACGATCACCGGCATCTCCTGCATCGCCGGGTCGCTCTTCACCGTCTCGAGCAGCTCGAAGCCGCTCATGTCGGCGAGGCCGAGGTCGATCACCATGCAGTCGAACTTCTGGTTGCGCAGCGTCTCGATCGCCTCGCCCGCCGAGGCGACCGCGGTGATCTCGACGTCCTCCGCCGCGATCAGCTCGACGATCGCCTGCCGCTGGTTCGCGTCGTCCTCGACGACGAGCAGCCGCTTCACCCGCTCGTCGATGAACTTGAGCAGCCGCGAGAACGCGTCGTCGAGCGTCTCCTTGCTCACCGGCTTCTCCAGGTAGGCGAAGGCGCCGGCGCGCAGACCCTGCTGCCGGTTCTGATCGCCGGAGACGATGTGCACGGGGATGTGCCGCGTGTCCGGATGATGCTTCAGCCGGTCGAGCACCTCCCATCCGTCCATGTCGGCCATGCCGATGTCGAGGGTGATCGCGTCGGGCTTGTACTCGTGCGCCAGCGTCAGCGCGTCGCGCCCGCGCAGCGCGATGATCCCCTTGAACTCGCGGCCGCGCGCCATCTCGAGGAGCACGCGCGCGAAGTTCTCGTCGTCCTCGACGACGAGCAGCACGCGGTCGCCCGGCTGGATGTTCTCGCGGTCGTCCTCGTACGTCGTCGGCTTGAGGACGTCGCCGAGCGCGGTCGGCGGGATGTCGTCCATCGTCGCGACGTCTCCGCCCTGCTCGTCCTCATCCTCGCCGAAGCGGAAGTCGGGGAGCGCCATCTCCGTGCCGGCCGCGGGGGTAGCGCGCGGCGTGGGCTGCACGGGCGCCGCCTCGGTCGCCGTGCCGCCGGAGCTCGCCTCGGCCTGCGCGCCGCCGC
>JABFXC010000189.1 GCA_013361935.1 Gemmatimonadaceae bacterium | reverse complement strand
CGAGCGGCTGCGCGGGCTCGCCGACAAGCAGATCATCCCCGCGCGCCAGCTCGACCAGGCGCAGCGCGACTGGCAGTCGCTCGACGAGCAGGCCGCGGCGATGCGCGCGCAGACCCGCGGCGCGACGGGCGACGTCGCGGCCGCCGCGGCGCGCGTCGCGCAGCTCGCCGAGCGGATCGCGAAATCGCGCGTCACCAACCCGCTGGGCGGAACGGTGCTGGCCACCTACGCGGAGCCAGGCGAGTTCGTGCAGCCGGGACAGCCGCTCTATCGCGTCGCCGCGCTCGACACGCTCATCCTCCGCGCATATGTCGCCGAGACGCAGCTCTCGTCGATCCGGCTCGGGCAGCGCGTGCAGGTCCACGTCGACCGCGGGAACGGGAAGCGCCTGACGATGCCCGGCATCGTGAGCTGGATCTCGGCGAAGGCGGAGTTCACCCCGACTCCGGTGCAGACGCGCGACGAGCGCGCCGACCTGGTGTACGCGGTGAAGATCCGCGTCGCGAACCGGGACGGCGTGCTGAAGATCGGGATGCCCGCCGACGTCCAGCTCTCCGCGGCGAGCGGGGGATGAGCGCGCCGGCCGCGGGCGGTGACGCGGTGATCGTGCGCGACGTCGCGAAGTCGTTCGGCGAGACGCACGCGCTGCGTGGCGTGTCCCTCGCCGTCGCCCCGGGAGAGCTGTTCGGCTTCATCGGTCCCGATGGCGCGGGGAAGACGACGCTCTTCCGCATCCTCACCACGCTGATGCTCCCCGATGCCGGTTCGGCGCGCGTGCTCGGCTTCGACGTCGAGCGCGATCTCTGGGCGATCCGCGCCCGCGTCGGCTACATGCCGGGACGCTTCTCGCTCTATCCGGACCTCACGGTGGAGGAGAACCTGCGCTTCTTCGCCGCCGTGTTCGGGACGACGATCGCCGAGGGTCGGGCGGTCATCGAGCCAATCTGGCGGCAGATCGCGCCCTTCGCGTCGCGCCGCGCCGACGCGCTGTCCGGGGGGATGAAGCAGAAGCTGGCCCTCTGCTGCGCGCTCGTGCACCGCCCCGACATCCTCTTCCTCGACGAGCCGACCACCGGCGTGGACGCCGTGTCGCGGCGGGAGTTCTGGGAGATCCTCGCCGAGCTGCGCGCCGGCGGGCTCACGACGCTCGTCTCGACGCCATACATGGACGAGGCGAGCCAGTGCGATCGCGTCGCGCTCATCCACGAGGGGCGCATCCTGGCGATCGCGCCGCCGGACGCGTTAGGCGCGGGATTCGGGCAGGCGCTGGTGGCCGTGCGCGGCGCCGACCGCTTCGCGCTGCTGAAGCTGCTGCGCGAGCACTCCGACACCCTCGCCGTCTATCCGTTCGGCGCGGAGCTGCACCTGACGAGCAGACGACCCGCCGCCGAGCGCGACGCGGCCGCGCGCGACGTCGCCGCGTGGCTCGCCGCGCGGGGACACCCCGACGCGGTCGTCGCGCCCATCGAGCCGGGGATCGAGGACACCTTCATGGCGCGCATGAGCGGCGCGGCCGGCGAGGCGGCCGCGTGAGCGAGCCGGCGATCGTCGCGGAGGGACTCACGCGGCGCTTCGGCGACTTCGTCGCGGTGGACGCGCTCACCTTCGAGGTCGCGCGGGGCGAGGTGTTCGGCTTCCTCGGCGCCAACGGCGCGGGGAAGACGACGGCGATCCGGATGCTCACCGGGCTGCTCGCGCCGAGCGCGGGGCACGCCACCGTCGCCGGCCACGACGTCGGCCGCGATCCGGAGGGGGTGCGGCGGCGGATCGGCTACATGAGCCAGCGCTTCTCCCTCTACGAGGACCTCACCGTCCGCGAGAACGTCGAGCTGTACGGCGGGATCTACGGGCTGAGCGACGCGGAGATCCGCGACCGCGGGGGCGCGCTCCTCGAATCGTTAGGCCTCACGCCCTGGGCGCGGACGCTCGTCGGAGCGATCCCGCTCGGCCGGAAGCAGAAGCTCGCGTTCTCGGTCGCGCTCATCCACCGGCCGGCCATCGTCTTCCTCGACGAGCCCACCGGCGGCGTCGACCCGATCACCCGCCGCCAGTTCTGGGAGATGATCTACGAGACGGCGGCGCGCGGGACCACGGTGTTCGTGACGACGCACTACATGGACGAGGCCGAGTACTGCGACCGGATCTCGATCATGGTCGACGGGCGGATGGCGGCGCTGGGGACGCCCGCGGAGCTGAAGCGCGCGCACGGGGTCGCGTCGGTGGACGACGTCTTCGTGCGGCTGGCGAGGGCCGGCTGATGCGCGGCGGCGCGCTGCGGGCGTTCGTGGTGAAGGAGCTGCAGCACATCGTCCGCGACCGCCAGACGCTGACGGTGCTCCTCCTGATGCCGCTCGTGCAGGTGCTGCTCTTCGGGAACGCGCTGCGCAACGACGTGCGCGACATCCGCATCGCGGTGGTGGACCCGTCGCCGAGCGCGGTCACGCAGCGGCTGCGCGACGCCTTCGTCGCGACGCGCAGGTTCCACATCGTGGCCGACGCGCGGGCGATGGACCAGGTCGAGCCCCTCTTCCGGCGCGGCGAGGCCGACGTGGCGCTGGTGATCGACCCGGCGTTCACCGAGCAGCTCGGCCGCGGCGAGCCCGCGCGCGTCCTGCTCGTCACCGACGCGTCCGATCCGAACACCGGCAGCACGATGGAGGCGTACGCCCTTGCCGTGCTCGGCGACTACGAGCGCACGCTCCGCGGCGGGAGCGCGCCGGGCATCGCGGTGCAGACGCGGATGCGCTTCAACCCGACGCTGGAGAGCGTGAACCTCTTCATCCCGGGGCTCATCGCGCTGGTGCTGACGCTGGTGTCGGCGCTGATGACGGCGATCTCGCTCTCCCGCGAGAAGGAGCGCGGCACGCTGGAGATCCTCCTCGTCTCGCCGCTGCGGCCGTGGCAGATCATCGTCGGGAAGGTCGTGCCGTACATCGCGCTCGGGCTGGCGAACGCGGCGACCACGCTCGCGGTGGCCTGGGTGGTCTTCCACGTGCCCTTCCGCGGGAGCGCGGCGCTGCTGCTGGCCGAGTCGCTGCTCTACACGCTCGCCTCGCTCGCGCTCGGCGTCCTCATCGCGGCGAACGCGTCGTCGCAGCGGGCGGCGATGCTCGGCGCGCTGGTGGTGACGATGCTGCCGAACACGCTGCTCTCGGGGATGATCTTTCCGATCGCGAGCATGCCCGCCCCGCTGCGGCTGGTGACGAACGTCGTGCCCGCGCGCTGGTTCATCGTCATTGCGCGCGGGATCATGCTCAAGGGGGTCGGGCTGGAGCATCTGTGGGTGGAGACGCTGGTGCTGGTGGGGATGACCGCGCTGCTCCTCGTCGCCGCGGTGCGCCGCTTCCACGCGAGGATCGCCTGAGATGCGGACGATCCGCTTCCTGCTGCGCAAGGAGTACCGGCAGATCTTCCGCGACCGGGTGATGGTCGCGCAGATCTTCATGGTCCCGATCATCCAGATGCTCGTGCTCGCGAACGCGGCGACCTTCAGCGTGCGAAGCGTGCAGCTCTGGGTGGTGGACGACGACCGCAGCTCGGTCTCGCGGGCGATCGTCGACCGCCTGACCGCGTCGGGGCGCTTCGTGCTCGCCGGGAGCTCGGCGTCGATGGCCGAGGCGGACGACGCGCTGCTCGACCGGCGCGCGGGGCTCATCCTGCACCTTCCGGCGCGGCTGGAGCGCGAGCTGGTGCGGACGCGGCGCGGGGAGATCCAGATGATCTTCAACGCCGAGGACGGCGCGGCGGCGGGGATCGCGAGCGCGTACGCGCAGCGGATCGTCGCCGGCTACGGCGCGGAGCTCGCCGCGGAGCTTCGGCCCGCGGTGGGGGCGATCGGCGCGGCGAGCGATGCGCCGCGCGCGGCCGGCGGGTCGCTCGACCTGCGGCTGCGCGGCTGGTACAACCCGGAGCTGGACTACCGCGATTTCATGGTGCCGGGGATTCTCGTGGTGCTGGTGACGATCGTCGGCTCGATGCTCACCGCGGTGAACATCGCCCGCGAGAAGGAGCTGGGCACGCTGGACCAACTCAACGTCACCCCCGTGACGAAGACGCAGTTCATCGCCGGGAAGCTGATTCCCCTGTGGTCGATCGGGCTCGTCGAGCTGGGGGTGGGGCTCGCCTTCGCGCACGCGGTGTTCGGTGTGCCGGTGCGCGGGAGCCTGTGGCTCGTGTTCGGCGCGGCGGCCATGTATCTGGTGGTCGCGCTGGGGATCGGGCTGCTCGTCTCGGCGATGGTCGACACGCAGCAGCAGGCGATGTTCGTGATCTACTTCATCCTGATCGTCTACCTGCTGATGAGCGGACTGTTCACTCCGGTACGGAGCATGCCGGTGTGGGCCCAGTGGGTCTCGGCGTTCACTCCCGTCCAGCATTTCGTGACCGTGATGCGGTCGGTGCTGTTGAAGGGAGGAGGGGTGGGGGACGTGTGGCGGGAGCTTCTGGTGCTTGCGGGGTATGGAGTGGTGGTGTTCTGGGTGGCCGTGCGGCAGTACAGGAAGCGGGTGGCGTGAGGAGGGCGAATGGGGTGCGGGATGCGCGAAAGTGCGTGATGCTCGATGCGCGATGCACGACAGGGCTCGATGCTCGATGCTCAATGCACGACAGTGCTCGATGCGCGATGCACGACGGTGCTCGATGCTCGATGCACGAGGCGGGTGCGGGGTTAGGGGGGGTCGGGTTTATCGCGCTCGGAGCGGATCATGGTTTGAAGCAGGCGGATGATGCTGCGGATGAGGTCGATGCGGGAGGTGAGGAGGGGTTCGGGGAGGTGGCGGTGGAGGGTCAGGTACCAGCTCCGGGATTCGGCAGCGGAACCGTGGCTATAGCCGTAATACCGTACGCGGTCCCTGGGTGAGAGCTTCACGTAGCCTTCAGAGATGTGTGCCGGTACCGAGCCGGCGGCGTCGCACAGCTGGGTGACGGAGCGCAGGAGCCGCTTGTCGGAGACGAGGTTGTCCGTGTCGTGCTGCGCCGCGGCGGCGAGGAAGCTTCCAAGACGAAAGGCCTGAACGCGCCAGATGACGTCTTTCCGGAGCACAGCGGGGACACTCGCCTCCCATTCTTCGTAGGTCATGGGCCGAGGATACCACCGCGGGTGCCCACAGCATCACCACCCGATTGCCAGCGCCACCATTCCATCCCGCACCTTCGTTCATCGTTCATCGTTCATCCTGCACCTTCGTTCATCGTTCATCGTTCATCGCGCACCTTCGTTCATCGTTCATCGTTCATCGCGCACTTTCGTGCATCGTTCATCGCGCATCACGCACTTTCGTGCATCGTTCATCGCGCAACCCGCAGTTTCGTTCATCGCGCATCGCGCATCACACAGTTTTCCCGCACCCCCATCGCCCCATGACCCACGCGCGAGCTGTCACTGCCCTCCTCGTCGGCATCATTGTGGGCTCGTCTCCCCTCGCCGCCCAGGACAACGGGAACGGCTTCCTCTTCGGGACGCCGCACGCGTCGTTCGCCCTCCGCGGCGGTCTCGTCGCGCCTGACGCGCACGGCGACCTCTTCGACTTCGTCACCGACCAGTTCACCATCGGGCGCGGGAACTTCCGGGCGCCGATGCTCGACGCCGATCTCTCCTTCCGGCTCGCTCCGCGGCTCGACCTCGCATTGAGCGCGGGCTACTCGCGCTCCGTCCGCGGCTCGGAGTACCGGCACTGGGTGGACAACAACAATCTCCCCATCCAGCAGTCCACGGCGCTCGCGCGAGTGCCGCTGACGGCGAGCCTGCGCTGGTATCTCGCGCCGCGCGGCCGCTCCATCGGGGAGTTCGCCTGGATCCCGACCCGGTTCGCACCCTACGTCGGTGCCGGGGGCGGGACGATGTGGTATCGTTTCATGCAGGAAGGGGACTTCATCGACTTCAACACCACCAACGTCTTCTCCGACCGCTTCACCTCGTCCGGGTGGACGAAGACGGCGACGGTGATGGCCGGTGGCGAGTACACGCTCAACCCGCGCCTCGGCCTCGCCGCGGACGCGCGCTATCACTGGGCGAAGGCGAAGCTCGGGCAGGATTTCGTCGGCTTCGACGGGATCGACCTCTCCGGCTTCGCGCTCACGTTGGGCTTCACGGTCAGGCTCTAGAGGACACCGCCATGACGAGAATCACCGCCACCGCGCGCGCGAGCGTCGCCGCGCTGCTCCTCTCCGGGGCGCTCGCCCTTCCCGCCGCCGCGCAGACCTCCGCCGGCTCGGCGGGCTGGAGCGCCTTCACCGGCTGCTGGCGACCGCTCTCCCCCGGCGCCGCCGGGGTGAGCCGCTGGTCGTCGGTGCCTAACGCCGGGGCGCCCACGCTCTGCATCCTGCCGACGGGTGCCTCAGCCGCCGAGCTCGTGACCCTCGCCGGCGATACCGTCGCCGTGAGCGACACCATCGACGTCGGCGCCGGGACGCGCGCCCGCGCGCGCGAGGGGTGCACGGGGAGCGAGAGCGCCGCCTGGTCGGCGGACGGCCAGCGGCTCTACATGCACGCGACCTACGGCTGCTCGAACGGACTCACGCAGTCGTCGAGCGGGGTGCTCGCGCTCTCCACCGGCGAGGAGCTGCTCGACGTCGAGCAGACCACGCGCGGCGCGACGAAGGCGGTGCACGTGAGCCGCTACGTGCGCGTGAACGATCCGGC
>JABFXC010000185.1 GCA_013361935.1 Gemmatimonadaceae bacterium | reverse complement strand
ACCGGGCGCGCGCCGAGGTTCGCGACCACCACCACCGCCCGATCGCCGTCGCGGCGCACAAAGGCGGCCACCGCGGAGTCGCTCGTCGTCAGCGGGATCAGGACGCCGCTGCCTAACACCTGGCTCCCCGCGCGCAGGTGGATCAGCCGGCGATGCCAGTTGAGCAGCGAGCGGGCGTCGCGTTCCTGGGCCGCGACCGTCACCGCCAGCGAATCCCGCTGGAGCTGCTCCCACGGCGTTCCCGTCGTGAAGCCGCCGTGCGCCGCGCGGCTCCACTGCATCGGCGTGCGGAGGCGCTCGTCCGGCTTCGTCCCCGTCATCCCGATCTCGTCGCCGTAGTACACGAAGGGAAGGCCGGGCATCGTCAGCAGGATCAGCGACGCGAGCTTCGCCTTCGCGACGTCGCCGCCGAGCTTCGTCATCGTGCGCGGCTGGTCGTGGTTGGTCGTGAAGGTGGACCAGCGCTGCGCGGGCACGCGTTGCTGCAGCCGCAGCACGGGGCCGAGCATCGTGCGTGCGTCGCCGTCGCGCACCGCGGCGACGATGCTGTCCGCGAACTCGAAGGCGAAGTACGAGTCGAGCTGGTCGGGATAGTACGCGTAGAGCGTGTCGCCCGGGGAGGTCACCTCGCCGACGGTGTACGAGCCCGGCTTCGCCGCGCGCACGTAGTCGCCGTACTCGTGGAGCACCGCGTGCGTCCCCGCGGTGTGCGCGATCTTCCCGGGCTCCTCGACCAGATATGACACCGCGTCGAGCCGGAATCCGTCGACGTGCATCGAGTCGAGCCAGAAGCGGGCGATCTTCCTCGCCTCCTCGCGCACCGCCGGCGTGTCGTAGTTCAAATCCGGCATCCCGCCCCAGAAGAAGCCGTAGTACCACTCGTCGCGCACCGGCGACTTGTGCCAGTTGCTCTGTCCCCAGGGGTTGAGCTCCGTCGGCTTCGGCGAGGCGAACCGATACCAGCTCCGATACGGTGACGTCGTGTCGCGCAGCGCCGCCTGGAACCAGGGATGCCTGTCCGAGGTGTGGTTGAGCACCATGTCGACGAGCACCCTGATCCCACGGCGATGCGCGGCCGCCATGAAGGCGCGGAAGTCGTCGTTGGTGCCGAAGTCGTGCTGAACCTTGTAGTAGTCCACCACGTCGTAGCCGTGGTAGCTCGCCGCCTCGCTCACGGGCATGAGCCAGATGCAGCGCGCGCCGAGCGAGCGGGTGCTCCGCGGGTTCCCGTCGTTGACGTAGTCGAGCTTCGCCGTGAGCCCCTTCAGGTCTCCGACACCGTCCCCCTCGCCGTCCATGAAGGAGCGGACGAAGATCTCGTAGCAGGTCGCGCCGCGCGTCCACGGGGGAAGCGAATCCCCTCGTATGGCCTGCGCGTGCAGCGCCGAGGCGAGCGTCGCGAACACTGTGACCATGCTCACGATGCGCGCGGCGGAGGAGAGCCCGCGGAGTGCGACGGTCGGCGGCACGAGCCCTGCCCGGGTCGAGGGGAGCGCGCGGCGCGCCCATTCACGCGAGGAGTGTGTCATGACGGTCAAAGGATACGACGTCGGTACCCTGTTGAAGAAGACCTGGCAGGAGATCGGCGAAGACAAGGTGCCCGTCTACGCCGCGCAGATGGCGTACAACTTCTTCTTCTCGCTCTTTCCGCTGCTTCTCGTCTTCGCCGCGCTGCTCGGCATGATCGCCGACAAGCAGCAGGTGATGGGATGGTTCAACGGCCCGGCGATGGCCGCGCTCCCCAGCGGCGTCGCCGGTCTGCTGCGCGAGACGATCGCCGCGGTGGTCTTCGCGAAGGGCGCGCCAGGGCTGCTCTCCTTCGGCCTTCTCGCCGCCGTCTGGTCGGGCTCGGCCATCTTCGGATCCTTCCGCGACGCGCTCAACGCGGCGTACGAGGTCACCGAGCGCCGGCCCTGGTGGCAGCGCTACCTCTTCCAGCTGGGCGCGCTGCTCGTCGCCGGCGTGGTCGTCGTCGCGGCGACCGTCGTGCTTCTCAACGGCGAGGGGGTCGTGCGGTGGATCGGCGACCGCGTCGGGCTCGGCCACGCCTTCGTCACCGCATGGACGATCCTTCAGTTCCCAATCGCGATCGCCGCGCTCGTGCTCCTCCTCTGGCTGCTCTATCTCTACCTGCCGAACTGCAGGCACCAGGGGAAGAAGTACGTCCTCGTGGCCGCGATCGTCGCGACCGTGCTCTGGCTCGCGGCGACGCTGCTCTTCCGCCTCTACGTGCAGAAGTTCCACTCGATGAACCCGGCATACGGCGCGGTCGGGGCGATCATGGTGCTGCTGACGTGGATGTACTACTCGTCCTTCGTCCTGCTCGCGGCGGGGGAGCTGAGCGCGGAGCTCCAGGCGGGAACGGGGCGGGTGAAAGCGCGCGCCACGCGCGCCACGAGCGCCACGACGGCGCGTGAGCGCAGGTCTCATCAGGCGAGCGACGCGCGCGTAGAGCGTGTGGCACCGGTTGCACTCACCGCCGCCGCCGCCCGGCGTGCCGGCATCGTCCGTCTGCTGGGCGACATGGTTCGCGACGGGGCGGTGCTCGTGAAGCGCGAGCTGGCGATGGCGCGCGTCGAGATGGCGGCGATGGTGCGCGGCATCTCGCGCGGCACGGCGATGGTCGCCACCGGGGGCGTCCTCGCGCTCCTCGGCGCGCTCTCGGCGATCAGCGGCATCATCCTCCTCGTCGGCGACCAGTGGCTGCCGCAGGACCGGTACTGGCTGGCCGCGGTCATCGGCATGCTGCTCGCCCTGCCCGGCGCGGTGATCTTCGCGCGGCACGGGCTCGCGCTGCTTCCGCCGTCGCGCAAGATGACGCGCCGCTGACCTCCCCCGCCGCCCTCCTGTGGCCGCACGCTCCGGGCGTTACACTTTCGACGTCCGCAGCATACCCGGCACTTCAGGAGGGCGGTCTCGTGCACGCGTCGATCATTCGCTGCCTCAGCTTCGTCGTCTCCGCCGCCGCGCTCGCCGCGGCGGCTTCCGCGCAGGGCCCCGACCTCTACGGCGCGATGCACTGGCGCGAGATCGGGCCGACGCGCGGCGGTCGCGCGCGCGCCCTCGCCGGCGTCCCGGGCAGGCCTAACGTCTTCTACGCCGGCTACGACAACGGCGGCGTCTGGCGGACGACGGACTACGGGAGCAACTGGCAGCCGATCTTCGACTCCCAGCCCACCGGCTCCATCGGCGCCATCGCCGTCGCCCTCTCCGACCCGAACGTCATCTATGTCGGCTCGGGGGCGGGGATCATCCGTCCCGATCTCGCCACGGGCAATGGCGTCTACAAGTCCACCGACGGCGGAAAGACGTGGACGCATCTCGGGCTTCGCGACAGCCAGATGATCGCGAACATCGAGATCGACCCGACGAACCCGAACCGGATCTTCGTCGCCGCCCTCGGCCACCCGTACGGGCCTAACGCGGAGCGCGGTATCTTCCGGTCGACCGACGGCGGGCAGAGCTTCGAGAAGGTGCTCTACCGGGACGAGTACACGAGCGCGAACGACGTGCGCATCGATCCCTCCAACCCGAACGTCGTCTACGCCGCGCTCTGGCAGCAGCAGCAGGCGTTCATCGAGGGGCAGGAGTTCGGCGGGACGAGCGGCGGGATCTTCAAGTCCGCCGACGGCGGCACGACCTGGAAGCAGCTCACCAGCGGACTCCCGCCGGTGGTCGAGGCCAACCTCGCGATCGCGCCGAGCGATCCGCGCATCCTCTACGCGATGGTCGCCGACGGCACCGATCCCGGCAAGGGAGGCGCCGAGGGGGCGGGACCGGTCTCGCTCTACAAGACCACGGACGGCGGAGAGCACTGGAGCCTCACCGTCCGCGACCCTAACGCGTCGCACGACGAGCAGCTCAAGGCGCAGGACCCGCGTCCCCTCGCGCGCATCGGCGGCGGCGACCTGCCGACGCTGGCGATCGATCCGAAGAACCCCGACATCGTCTACAGCGCCTCGACCGTCTTCTGGCGCAGCGAGGACGGCGGCTTCAAATGGAGCGCGGTGCGCGGCTCGCCGGGCGGGGACGACTACCAGAAGGCGTGGATCAACCCCAACGATCCGAACATCGTCTTCGTCGTCTCCGATCAGGGCGCCGTGATCTCCCCCAATCGCGGTGTGTCGTGGAGCAACTGGTACAACCAACCGACTGCGGCGATGTACCACGCGTCCACCGACAACGCCTTTCCGTATCGCGTCTGCGGGGGCCAGCAGGACTCCGGCTCGGCGTGCGTCGCCAGCCGGTCGATGGACGGTGAGATCACCTTCCACGACTGGCATCCGGTGAACATCCAGGAGTACGGGATCGCCGCGCCCGATCCGACGGATCCCGATCTCGTCTTCGGGAGCATGCGCACCAACGTCTCCCTCTACGATCGCGAGGACGCGCAGACCGGCTACCTCGGTCCCGACCGCGACGCGGACCCCGACGTAGGCCGCAACGTCCGCACGATGCCCATCCACTGGTCGCAGGCGGCGCCAAACGTCCTCTTCTACGCGACCAACGTCGTCTGGAAGACGACCGACAAGGGCCACAGCTGGACGCGCGTCAGCCCCGACCTCGCCCGCCAGACGTGGACCGCCCCGCCGAGCGCGGGAAAGTACGCCGATCGCATCCAGACTCGGCCGTTAGGCGCGATCACCGCGCTGGCGCCTTCGCCGCGCGACGTGAAGGTGCTCTGGGCGGGGACGGATGACGGGAACATCCAGATGACGACCGACGGCGGTGCGCACTGGACGAACGTCACCCCGGCGGCGATCAGGCCGTGGACGCGCATCTTCAACATGGACGCGGGGCACTTCGACACGCGCACCGCCTACGCCGCGGCGAACACCATGCGCATCGACGACATGAATCCGCACTTCTGGCGCACGCACGACGGCGGGAAGACCTGGACCGAGATCGACGACGGCATCGCCCCCGGCGCGGTCTCGAACGCGATCCGCGAGGACCCGCGCACTCCGGGGCTGCTCTACGCGTCGACCGATGCGCAGGTGTGGGTCTCCTTCGACGACGGCGATCACTGGCAGTCGCTGAAGGACGACATGCCGACGATCTCGGTGCGCGACCTGCTCGTGAAGGACGACAGCACGTGCATGTGCGCCGACCTCATCGCGGCGACGCACGGCCGCGGTTTCTGGATCCTCGACGATCTGACGCCGCTCCGCCAGACGGCGCAGGCGCGCGCCGCGAAGGGCGCGTACCTCTACAAGCCGATCGACGCGGTGCGCGTGCGTTTCGGCACCAACGATCCGACCCCCTGGCCGCCGGAAGTGCCCGCCGGAGAGAACCCTCCCCCGGGCGCGATCATCGACTACTACCTCGCGAGCGACGTGGCCGCGCCGGTGAAGCTCGAGATCCTCGACGGCACGGGGATGGTGGTGCGCACGTACACCAGCGAGGATCGCGCGCCCGAAGTCGACGCCGGCGTGGACCCGGCCGCGTACGAGGCGGTCTGCCAGCGCACTCCCGGCGCACCGCACTGCTCGGTTCCGCTCTACTGGGCCGCGCCGGCGATGGCGATCGCGACGACGCGCGGGATGCATCGGATGACATGGGACCTCCGCTTCGATCCGATCACCGAGGAAGGCGCCGCGCTCGAGGGCGACGTCGGCGTCGTCCCGCACCGCAGCTACACGAGCGTGAAGGCGCCGTGGGCGCCCCCGGGGCGCTACACGGTGCGGCTCACCGTCGGCAACGAGCGATACACGCAGCCGCTGCGCGTCCGGCTCGACCCGCGCGTCCGCACGCCTGCCGCGGGCCTCGCCCGGCTCGCCTCAATCTCCCGGCAGATGTACCTCGGCGCCCGCTCCGCGCACGCCGAGTATCTGCGCGCCCGCGCGCTGGTCGCCGCGCTCGACAGCGCGCGCGTTCCCGACGCCGATGCATTCCGCGCGCAGGTCGAGTCCCTCGCCCCGGCGCCGGTCGCGGCGACCGGTGGACGTCGTGGTCCACGTCCGCGCGGCCGCGTGACACCGACCACGCTCGAGGCAGTGAGCAACGCGATGCTCGACGCCGCGATGTCGATGCAGAACGCCGACTACGCTCCGACGCAGGCACAGATCGAAGCGACGGAGCGCGCCTCGGCGGCATCGCGCGAGCTGATGGCGCGCTGGAACACGCTGCGGACGACGGGGCTCGCCGAGTTGAACGCGAGGCGGAAGAAGGCGGGCGAGAAGGCGGTACCGATCACCGAGTAGCGTCGCTCGGCCGTTGCAACCGCGTCACGCGGATCCAGTGGATGGGGCGGATCGCCGCGGATCTTCTTCAGCTGCTGCTCGGCTGTGAATGACAGGGAGTCGGGGAGGGGCGGAGGCTGGGTGGGTGTCTGCGGCTCTGTCGCAGGTCGTGTCGGGGCTCGTCGTGCATCCGGGCATCGCGCGGTTTGGGCAGGAAGCACGGCGGAAGAACTGCCCTATTCAAGAACTGCGGAAGGGGTCCTCTTCGAGCGACCCTCACAATGCGACGAGCCCGAAAGCTGTGTGAGGCATGCGGGGCGAGACCATCTCGCCATGCATGCCCCAAAATCAGATCTCGGCTCGTGCCGGTAGAATCTTCCGTCGTTCTTCCGCGGTGCTTGCGTAGTTCTTCCCGAAAAAACCGCGCGACCTCCCCGCCGAGACAGAACACCACGCGACCCGCGAGAATGCCCGCCGAGAGTCCCCGCGATCGCTGCGGATCTTCTTCACCTGCTGCTCGGCGGTGAATAACAGGGAGCCGTGGAGCGACGGGAGGTGCCATGGTGCCGAGCCCCCCAGCCC
>JABFXC010000001.1 GCA_013361935.1 Gemmatimonadaceae bacterium | reverse complement strand
AAGCATCGTCCGCGACGGCTTGCGGAGACCGAGCCAGCACGAGGAGAGAAACCCCTCGAAGATCGCGCGCAGCCCGAACTCCTCGATGCGATGCCGATTCAGCTCGTCGGCCTCGTTGTTCAGCGTGAAGAGACGCGCCGCGCCACGCCGCGCGACCTGCTTCGCGAGCGCCAGGCTGTCGGCGAAGGGGACGCTCTGCGCGAGCATGAAGTCCGTGAACTCCTTTCGCGTGAAGGCGCGCGGCTCGAAGAACACCGCGCTGTCGAGATACTCCTCGAGCGAGAGCCGGCCGATCTCCCAGTCGCCGACGATCTCGTCGTGGCGCGCCTCGAACTCGGGGTCGAGCCCGAAGTGCGCGATCGCGCGAGCGCGCTGCTCGCGATCCCACCCGTTCGAGCCGAGGACGCCGCCGATGTCGAAGAAGACGTGAGTGATCGAGGACACGCGGCGCTATCTTTCAAGAGTCATGCGCGCCCTCGTCGTTTCGGCCCGGCTCCTTCCCTTCGTTCTCTCCTTCCTGCGCGACCGGAGGCGCTGGATCTTCTTCGGCGCGCCGCTGCCGCGGACCGCGGCGTTCCACCAGCGGCGCGCCGACCGCATCGTCGCGACCATCGCCGATCTCGGCCCGGTCTTCGTGAAGCTCGCGCAGGTGCTCGGCGCGCGCGCCGATCTCGTCCCCGAGCCCTACATCTCGACGCTCGGCCTGCTGCACGACCAGGTGCCGCCGGTGCCGTACGAGGCCGTGGAGACGACGATGCGCGACGCCTACGGGGTGCCCGTCGAGATGCTCTTCGAGCGCTTCGACCGCGAGCCGATCGCGGCGGCGTCGCTCGGCCAGGTGCACCGCGCGCTCTGGAAGGGCGAGGACGTCGTCGTGAAGATCCTCCGCCCGGGGGTGGAGGAGATGGTCGCCGTGGACATCCGCGCCGCCGCGCGCATCATCGCCTTCGTCGAGAAACGCTGGCCCAACCGGCACGTCGTCGCGCTGCGCGGGGCGATCGAGGAGTTCGGCGCGCGCGTCGGGGACGAGCTCGACTTCCGCAAGGAAGCGCAGGTCGCCGACGAGATCGGGGCGCACTTCGCCGGCAACCGGATGGTGGTCATCCCCAGGGTGAAGCACGAGATGACGCGCCAGCGCGTGCTCGTCCTCGAGTACGTCGAGGGACGGCGCATCGACATGCTCGGCGACTGGATCGCGACGGGGAAGGTGCAGGGGCGGACGATCGTCGCGACGGTGATGGAGATGTACATCCAGATGATGCTCGTGGATGGGCTCTTCCACGCCGATCCGCACCCGGGGAACCTGATGGTGACGCCCGACGGCCGGCTCGTGCTGCTCGACTTCGGGATGGCGGTGCGGGTGCCGCGGGAGATGCGGCTGCGGCTCATCGACACCGTCTTCGCGGCGATCCGCGGCGACGTCGACGGGATCGTCGACGGCTTCGCGTCGCTGGGGGTGATCCTTCCGGACGCGAACCGAGCGGCGATCCGCGCGCTGGTGACCAAGCTCCTCGCCATCGCCTCCGAGCGAACGGTGACGCGCGAGCGGCTGGAGAAGCTGCTCGCCGAGCAGGTGCTGGCCGAGCTCTTCGAGGCGCCGGTGGTACTGCCGAGCGATCTCGTGTACTTCGCGCGCACGGCGTCGCTGATCGAGGGGCTGGGGACGCGCTACGACGCGCACTTCAACGCGATCGAGTTCGCGTCGCCGATCGCGCTGCGGCTGCGCGGGAGGATCATGGCCTCGCTGCGCGGCGACGCGCCCGCTCAGACGACCGTCGACTGGGTGACGGAGCTCGGCGGTCTGCTCGGCGAGGTGGCCGGGGTCATGACGCGCGCCGGGAAGGAGATCGCCGGGATCGTCGGCGGTCGGCTGTTCGCGGCGGGGCTCGGAGGGATTTCGAAGACAGGCGGCAACGGCGCCTCGGCCTGACGCTCAGGCGCTCGAACGGTCGCTCGGCATCGAAACACGAAGGACACGAAGGGGCACGAAGGGCCATGGCAGCAGCCTTCGTGTACCTTCGTGCCCTTCGTGTTTCAGCAGGAAGGCGCGCGATCGCTCTCGCCGCCTAACGCTCCCAGCGCAGGCTGACGGTGAAGAAGCCGCCGATCGGCGGCATGTTCAGCATCTCACCGTGCGAGAGCCCGAAGCCGCAGGTCGCATCCCGCACATAGAGCGACTGCCGCCCGCTGGCGATGTAGCCGTTCGCGAAGACGCGGCCGCTGCGGCAGGTGAAGAAGTTCTGCAGGCTCACGTTCAGCCGCGTCCCCTCGATCGGCAGCTTCGTTCCCGCGGAGAGGTCCAAGCTCGTGAAGGTCGGGATGTGGCCGAAGTGCACGCCCGAGCGGAAATTGTAGCCCGCGACGTGCCGCCCGCTCACGCCGGCGGACACCGGCGAGCCGCCGATCTCGGCGACATCGACGCCCGCGCTCCACTTGAAGGTCGGCGAGTTGAAGGCGGTCGCCTCGGCGATCGCGCCGGCGGGCAGGGTCGACTGCGCCTGCACGTCCTTCAGGTGCTGCCAGCTCGTCGAGCCGGAGAGCGTCGCGTTGGGCGAGAGCGCATAGCGGAGCCCGACGTCCATTCCGTCGATGCGCGCCTTGCCGAGGTTGAGGTACGTGAGCGTGAACTGATCGCGTCCCGTCTCGATCCCGAACTTGCGGCCGTCGGAGTACGCGTAGCTGTTGGCGAGCGGGTTCGCGACGTTGACGAGCGGGGTGATGAAGCTGCGGAAGAATGCGCGATACGCGGCGACGTCGACGTAGAGCGCGCCGCGGACGACGCCCTTGTAGCCGAGCTCGTAGGTGCTGTTCGTCTCGGGAGCGATCGGGTCGTAGCTGCGGAGGACGTTCCCGGCCGCGTCCTTGATCACCAGGCCGCTGTGGTTGCCGATCACGCCGACGCCGACCGTGGGCGAGAGGGGGCTGAAGTCGGGGAAGTAGAAGCGCGTCTGCAGGACGTTGGGCGACTTGAAGGCGCGGTTGAAGGTGAAGCGCAGCGTCTGATCGGGCGTCGGCGTGAAGAGGAGCCCGGCCTTCGGGCTCCACTGCGCCGCGTAGTAGTCGTGCTTGTCGAAGCGCCCCGCACCGACGACCCGGAAGAGCGGGGTGAGCTGCTGCTCGAGCTGCGCGTAGACGCCGCGCTGGTCGAAGCGGATGTCCTCGCCCGTCAGGCGGTCGGCGAGCCAGTGGCGATGGCTGCTCACGATGTCGTGGCGGAACTGTCCGCCCCACGTGAGGCGCGTCTCCGTCACTGGGATGGTGAGGTTGTTCTGGAGCTCCGCGGCCATGAGCTGGCCGTCGCCGGGGAACGCCGACACGCGCTTCAGCGAGTCGTCGCTGATCCCCGGATAACGGAGATAGTTCTGCGCGTAGGTGTTGAGGACGTACGTATTCCCCGCGCTCGACTTCGTCGTGTAGACCTGCCCGAACCAGTGCGGGCTCGTGTACTTGAGCTGCGCGTGGCGGTAGGTCCAGTCGGTGAGCTGGTTGCGCCCGACGTTGGTCTGGCCGACGCCGTTGTTCCGGCTCGCCCCCGCGCTCGCCTCGAGGCGCGAGGAGCCGCGGTACCAGTCGAAGGCGCCGGCGCCGCGCGCGACGCTCGTATTCCAGTGCGCGTTGCGCTCCTGGGCGATGGTCGGGCCGACTGGCGCGTAGGCGTTGTGGTTGGAGAAGTCGTCGGCGCTCTGGTACTCCCCGGTCAGCTTGTAGCCGAAGCGGCCGGCGCCGAAGACGCCGGCATGGCGGCCCTGCACGTCGCGATACGTCCGCGTTCCCGCGCCGAGCTCGATGGTCGTGCCCGGGTACTGCTTCGCGTCCTTCGACTCGAGGGTGAGCACGCCGTTCGACGCGTCCGGCCCGTACAGCGCCGACCCTGGGCCGACGAGCACCTCCACGGCGGCGAGATCGACCTTCGGGATCGTCGTGTAGCCGGCGGCGGGCATCCCGTATTCGGGAAGCACGGCGATGCGCCCGTCCTCCATCTGCAGCACGCGGTTGTTGAACGCCGAGTTGAAGCCGCGCGTGTTGATCGTGGCCGTCGTCGCGCCCACCTGCACGAAATCGACGCCCTCGACGCCCTTGAGCGCGCCGGAGTAGGAGTTGCCGACGGTGTTCTCGATCGCCCGCGCCTCGATACGCGTGATCGTCGCCGGGGCCTCGGTCACCTTTTCGACGCGCCGCGACGCGGACACCACGACGCCCGCCAGCTGGAGCGGCTCGCGCTCGAGGGAGAAGTCGACGCGCGTCTCCGCGTCGGCGTTCACGACGATGCCCGCCACGCTCTTCGTCGTCTGGCCGATGCGCTGCGCGCGAAGCTCGTACGTGCCCGCAGGGACGCCGTCGATCAGGTAGTGACCCTGCGCGTCGGTGACCGCGCCGCGCGAGGTGCCGACGACGATCACCTGCGCCGCGTGGACGCCGCTGCTGCTCGCGGCGTCGGTGACGGTGCCGGCGATGCGGCCGCTCTGGGCGAGGGCCGCGGCCGGCGCGAAGAGGGCGACGGCGAGAATGCTTCTGGAGAAGAACGACATTGGGGGGTTGTGCCGTTGATCGGTTGGTACGGTCATCTCGAACGCGTCGCCGGACCGCCGCGCTTCAGGCGGTCCGGCGAGCAGTCGAAACCTAACGGGATACGCCCGTGAGCGGCGGCTAGTCCTCCACCTCCACGTGCCCGATCATCCCGAGCAGCGCGTGCGGGTCGCACTGGAAATAGTAGTGCCCGGGGCCCCACGTGACCTTCACGTCGAGGGTCTGACCCGGGAGCTGCATCAGATCGCTCGGCTGCGCGGGAAGACCCTTCGCGCCGGGGTTGGAGTCGGGGAGAAAATGGACGTTGTGCACTCCGCTCACCAGCGTGTAGCGGATGACGTCCCCCGTGTGCACCTCGAACTTGTTCGGGGTGAACTTGTTGTTTCCCTGCGCGTCGGTCTCCACCTGCACGGCGACGACCTTGCGTCCGGCCTCGGGGTCGAGCGGGCTGGCGGAGAACGACGCGGCCCCCGCGTCCGCGGCGCCGCTCGCGGCCGCCGATCCACCGGCGGCGGGAGTCGACGCGTCGTCGCCCTTCTTCTCGCCCCCGCAGGCGGCGATCACGACGCCGGCGCACAGACCGGCGGTGAGAAGCAGTCGGTGAATCTTCATGCGTGTAAGGCCTCGTCGAATCGTGAGTGGATCGGCGCGCACGTCAGAAGTCGCGCTTCCGGAAGGCACGCGCGCCGAGGAGGACTGGCGCCGCCACCCAGGCAGCGAGCGCCGCGATGGCGACGGCGATTCCGCCATTGCCGAAGAACTTCTCGAAGACGGCGCCCGTGTAGCCCATCAGCGCCGATACGTCGAACTGCATGATCAGGAGGACCCGCGCGAGATCGATCGGGTTGGCGAGCATCGCCGCGATCAGCGGCCGTTCCAGCGGATAGTCGCCGAGGAGCATCACGCCGAGCAGCACCAGCCCGTCGTAGAGGAGCGAGAAGAGCAGCCAGACCCCGACCGCGGCGCCGAGCCCGCGCGCGCGATCCTCCGACCGCAGCGCGATCGCGAAGGCGAGCGCGACGAAGACGCAGGTGAGCGCGACCCCGGTGAGCGCGAGCACGGCGAGCAGCCGCCACTGCGACGGATCGCCCACGCCGTGCACGGCGAAGGGGACGAGCAGACCGCCGAGGAAGCCGAGGGCGAGCGGGAGCGCGAGGCCAAGGTAGAGGCCCGCGTACAGCTCGTCGCGGCGGACCGGCTGGGCGAGCAGCAGCTCGGTGAACTCGCGCGCGTCGTAGAGATACATCGTGCCGAAGACGGTGCTCACGAGCGGCACGAGCAGGAGGACGACGTTGGTGATGCTGAGCAGCGCTCGCGTGCCTCCTCCGCCGAAGCGGAGCAGCGCGTCCGTCGCGAGGAGGAAGAAGAGCGCGTAGCCGAGGAGCCAGCGGCTCTTCGCCACGTCGCGAAGCTCGTAGCGGACGACTCTCGCGACCACGCCGGCGCGGACCGCGCTCATGCGGCCTCCCGCGCCATGAGCTTCGCGATGGCGCGCTCGAGCGTCGCCTGGCGGGTCGTGGCCTTGAGCGCTTCGAGCGCTCCGGCGAAGCGCACCCGCCCGTCGAGGAGAAAGGCGAGGTCGTCCGCGAGCTCGTCGACCTCGCCCATGAGGTGCGAGGTGAGCACCACCGTGAGGCCAGCGCGGCGCTCGGCGTGGATCTTGTCCTTGAGGACGCTGCTCGCCACCGGATCGAGCCCCGACGTCGGCTCGTCGAGGACGAGCAGCTCGGGTCGGAAGAGGAATGCCGTCACCGCGTTCACCTTCTGCCGCGTTCCGCCGGAGAGCGTGCGCAGCGGCTTGTCGAGCTGGGGCCCGAGGGCGAAGCGGTCGATGAGCTCCTCGTCGAGCGCGCGGCGGTCGCGGTCGGTGCTCGCGCGAAGGTCCTTGAGGAGCGCGAGGAGCTCGGCGGCCGTGAGGTTCTCCGGGAAGCGGGCGATCTGCGGCATGTAGCCGATGCGCGCGCGATAATCGACGCCGCCGTCCAGCTGCACGCCGTCGAGCATGATGCGGCCGGCGTCGGCGCGGGAGAGGCCGAGGATGGTCTTGATGAGCGTCGTCTTCCCGGCGCCGTTCGGCCCGACGATGGCGGTGATGCGCCCGCGCGTGATGCGCAGGTCCACGCCCTGGAGCACCGGTCGCCGGCCGTAGCGCTTCGCGAGCTCCGCGATCTCGATCATGCGGCACCTCGGCGGCGCATCGCGGGGTGCGCGTCGACGAGCGTCTCGGGGGTGAGCGCGGGCACCAGCCGCTCCGTGGCGTCGAGCAGCCCGGCGAAGAAGCTGCGGAGGAGGATCAGCGCCGGCTCGTTGCGGTCGACGATCACCGAGAAGAGCCGCACCGGCCGGTGCGGGACGTCGCCCGTTCCGTCGTGGTCGAGGTCGTAGCCCTCGTACGCATCGAAGTAGTTCCCGTCGAAGACCGTGGCGCTCCGGCCGCCGTTGGTCGCCACGTCGAAGGTGTTGCCGATGAAGTCGTTGCCGCTGACGCGGCCATCCTGCGCGTTGGCGTCCACGCGCAGCGCCCAGCCGTTGTCCACGAAGGCGTTTCCCGCCGCGGCGAGGCGTGTCGTGCCGTCGGCGAAGAGTCCGGTGGTGTTGTGGTAGAACCGGTTCCGCTCGACGCGCACGTCGCTGATCTCCTTGAGCAGCAAGCCGTACGCGGCGCTCCCCCAGTTCTCCTCGAAGCGATTGGCGAGCATCTCGACGTGCTTCGTGTACATGACGGCGACTCCCGCGCCGTTGCGGCGGAAGGTGTTGCGCTCGTACCGGCAGCCGTCGGAGTACATGAAGTGGAGCCCGTAGCGCAGGTTGCCCTCGCTCACGTTGTCGTGCACATCGCTGTCGTGCACGAACTCGAAGTAGATCCCGTCGCGATGGCCGGCGATCACGTTGTCGGCGATGGTCACGCTGTCGGCAGTCCAGAGATGGATGCCGTTCCCCGATTCCGACTCGGAGCCCATGGCCGCATGGAGCGTGTTGCCGACGACGCGGCAGCGCGAGACGCGGGCGAGATAGATGCCGAAGAAGCCGTCGTCGATGCGGTTCCCCTCGATGACGCAGCCGGTGGTCTCGACCACCTTGATCGCCGCGCGGTCCTCGACGTAGCTCGACCCGACGTTGCGGAAGTGCAGCCCGCGCACCGTCACGTCGGGCGCGACGACGGTCATGATCTGCCGCTGGCCCTCGCCGTCGATCACCGGAAACCCCTCGCCGACGATCTCGACCGATTTGTGAACGACGATGGTCGGCTCGCGATAGACGCCCGGGTGCACGACGATGCGCGCGCCGGGCCGCGCCAGCTCGAGCGCGCGGGCGATGGTGCGCACCGCGCCGCCCGGCGCGACGTCGACGACCTGCGACGGGGGCGAGTCGACGGCGTGCGCGGCTTCCGGCTCGCGCGGGGAACCGATCGCCGTCACCGCGGCCTCGCGCTGCACGAGCGCGAGCACGTCGCCCCAGCGCAGCGCGGGCACGCTCCCGGCGACGCGCCCGATGGTCGCGCTGTCGGTGCCCGGCGAGAACGCGGCGAACCCCTTCCCCATCGGGCTCGCCGGCCCCGACGCTCGCACGAACGTCGCGCTCCCCGCGGGGATGAGCGTGCCCGGATGCGCGTAGTCCGAGACCCATACCGAGCGCACCGTTCCCGCCGCGCTCGCCTGCGTGTAGTACGACGCGAGACACTCGATGGAATCGAACCGGTGCACCTTGCCGGTGGTCGTCACCAGCTCGGCGCCGTAGCGCGGGTCGGTGATGACCATCCGGCAGTAGTCGCAGCTCTCCTGGCCGTAGTCGATGGCCCGCGGGCCGCGCGCGCACGCTCCGAGCGCGACCAGCGCGACCAGCGCGACGACCGCGACCAGCGCGGCCCGACGCATCGCTCCCGGGACGCTCACGATCCGAGCCCCGCGGGGAGAGCATCGGGCATCGACGCCACATCGCCGGCGGCGCGCGAAGGCACCGCGCGTCGCGCACGCGCGGCGCGGACGGTGAGGATCACCGCCGCGACCGCGAGCGCGAACGCGATGCCGGCCAGCACCCCGCCGAGCGCGGGCCACGACGACGCGTTGAAGTTGAGCAGCGCCTTCGACCCGATGAGCGGCGGCTGGTAGGTCATCCCCGGGATCTGGATGATCGCGTCGGGGCTGAGGTCGTGCCCGTACTCGTACTCCCACTTCCAGAAGTCGACGAGCCCCGCGACGCCGAGCGCGGCGAAGCTTCCGAACCAGACGTAGAGCAGCCGCCGCCGGCCGAGCGCGGCGACGAGGAGCCCGCCGGCGACGAGCGCGGCGACGATCCACGGCATGATGCGCAGCTCGGGGATCGCGTCGGGCTCGATCGCCTTCATGCCGATGTAGTGATTGAGGCTGTTGATCTTCCCGAGGTCGAACTCGGTGAGCCCCTTCACCGTGTTCACGTGGATCGTCATCCCGATCCCTTCCGGGTACTGCGGCGCGGTGAGGTGCACGCTCCACAGCGGGAAGACGAACACGCCGAGAAGGAGCAGCGACGCGGCGACGATCAGGATGCGGGAGGTTTTCGACACGGGGTGGCTCTGCGTGCGCCGCGCCGCACGCGGCGCGGAAGGTGGGGCGAGGGAAGCTCGTGATGCCTTCTTCCCTCGCCCCGTGAATGAGTGATGACGGCCGCGACTAGTGGCTGCCGCCGTGGCTTTCGGCCTTCGGTACTTCCTTCAGCCGCGCCATCTGCGTCGCCGCCTTCGGGCTGATGTTCGCGCTGAGCGCGACGCTCGATCCCGCCGGCGAGACGCGGACGTAACCCGACATCTCCTGATGGAGCGCCGAGCAGAAGTCCGTGCAGTAGAACGGATAGACGCCCGTCGCCTTCGGCACCCAGCGCAGCGTGCGCGTCGCGCCTGGCGCGATGGTGAGCTCCGCGTTCTCGGCGCCGAGCACCGCGAACCCGTGCACGATGTCCCAATCCTGCTCGATGTTCGTCACGTGGAAGAGCACCGTGTCACCGACCTGCACCCCTTCGATGTTGTCCGGGGCGAAGTGCGAGCGGATGGCCGCCATCTTCACGTGCACCGTCTTCCCCGTGCGCGTGATCCCGCCCTCGCTCTCCGCCTTCGTGACGTTCGGGTGCGCGTTCTCGGAGAGGCGATAGAACTTCAGCTGCTTCCCTTCGATGAGCGACGCGGGGAGCGCCTGCGCGTAGTGCGGCTCGCCGATCGTCGGGAAGTCGAGGAGCATCTTCATCTTGTCGCCGGAGATGTCGATGAGCTGCGCGGACTGCGAGAGCTCCGGACCGGTCGGCAGGTAGCGGTCCTTGGTGATCTTGTTCATCGCCACCAGGTACTTCCCCCACGGCTGTTTGGAGTCGCCGCCGGGGATCATGAGATGGCCGACCGAGTAGTAGACCGGCATCCGGTCGAGCACCTCCCACGTGCCGAGCTTCCACTTCACGATCTCGGAGGAGATGAACATCGAGGTGTAGGCGTTGCCCTTGCCGTCGAACTCCGTGTGCAGGGGGCCGAGGCCGGGCTTCTGCACTTCGCCGGCGAGCGTCGCGCTGTACTTCAGGATGGGGATCCCCTGGACGTCGCCGTCGAACTGCTTGTCGGCGATCGCCTTCTGCAGCTTGCTGAAGGAGTGGACCGGGATCACCGTGGCGAGCTTTCCGCCGGCGACGATGTACTCGCCCGTCGGATCGACGTCGACGCCGTGCGGCGACTTCGGGGTCGGGAGCAGGTAGACCACGCCGGGGCAGTCGGAGGGGGCGAGCATCTTCGTCCCCGACTTCCGCTCCGAGCGCGCCTGATGGGACTTCTCGTCGAGGACGTTGTGGAAGTATGTCCCCGCCGCGACGTGCGCCTTCCCCTGCGCGACGCACTGCTCGGCGAGGCGGTAGTTCACCGCGGCGACGAAGTCCTTGTCGTTCTGCGACGCGTTGAGCTCGAGCTTCGTGTACGCCTGCTCGGTGTTGTAGGTGGAGAAGAAGAACCACCCGTCCGACACCGCCTTGCCCGCGTGGCCGAGGTCGAAGTTGTAGCCCGGCATCAGGATCTGGAACGCGATGTCCATCCTGCCGGGATCGTCGGCGGAGATGAAGGTCAGCGTCCCCCTGAAGTTCTGCCGGTAGCTCTCGATGGGAACGTCGGCGTTCGGCGTCGGGATGCTGAAGCGCGTCGCGGCGACGATGTACTTCGTGTCCGGCGTCGTGAACGCGGACGCGTGCTGGCCCGCGGTGTTCGGGATCTCGAGGATCTCCGTCGTCTCCATCGTCGAGAGATCGAAGCGCGCGACGCGCGGGGTGTTCACGCCGTTGGCGAAGAGCCAGCGGCCGTCGGGAACGCCGTTCGTCTGCGAGAGCTCGGGGTGATGGAGATCATCCCAGGGGATGAAGCCGTAGCTCGTCTGGAGCATCGGCTTCGTCTCCTCGTTGTAGCCATAGCCCGTCTCCGGGTTCTGCGAGAAGACGCTGGCGAACTTGAGCAGCCGCCCGGAGGGGAGGCCGTAGATGCCGATCTGCCCGTTGTAGCCGCCGGAGAGGAAGGCGTAGAACTCGTCGTGCTTCCCGGGCGGCACGTAGACCTTCGACGACGCGTCTCCGACGAGCGCGCCGCCGCTCGTGTCCGCGGTACGACAGGCGAAGGCCAGGCCGCCTAACGCCGCGAGGGTCGCGGCGCCGAGGATCAGCCGGCGTGGGGGGGTTCTCATCGGATCACCTCAGAGGTGTTCGGGGGGGGTTGGATGAAGCAGATCGGTCACCTTCGTCGTCGCGAAGAACTCGCGCACCTGCGTGCCGAGCGGTGACCAGCGGAGATGCGCGGCGCAGTCCGGCACCTCGCCACAGGTGCCGAGCCCGAGCAGGCAGCGGCGAACGCGCATGCCGCTGAACGCCGACACGATGCGCTCGAGGGTGAGCTCGTCGGCGGGGAGCGCGAGCTGAAAGCCGCCCGTCGGTCCGCGCGTGGAGGTGAGCACACCGACCCGCACGAGCTGGTTGAGCGTCTTCGCGAGGTAGTTCTGCGGCACGCCGATCGCCGCCGCGATCTGAGTGACGCGCGCGGGACTCTCGTGGGACGCGATGTGCAGCACGGCGCGGAGGGCGTACTCCGCGGTCTGGGGCAGCAGCAAGCAGTTCTCCGCAGTTTGCCCGTCAAGCATGCGAAACTGCCGAATGCCGTGCAGTCGGGGATCCGACGCGGATCGCGTCGGACAAAATCCGCAGAAGAGGGGAATTCTCCCTACACGGCCCCGCTCCTCTGGCGAAGCCCCTTTTCGCCGTCCCGGAAGCGCCGCGGAAAAGCAAAGGGCCCGGGGGAGAGATCTCCCCCGGGCCCGTGCAAAGGTGCTTGCCTGCTTCTTATTCCTTCCAGCCGTTCGCCTGCGTCGCGAGACGCCAGGCCGAGAGGTCGTACATCCCGCTCGCCGGGCTGGTGAGGAAGCTCAGGTTCTGCGGATCGTCGAAGCCGCCGAAGGAGTTCCGGAGCTCCGCCGTGCCGCGCAGCCCCTGCACGTCGATCGACGCGTCGGGGGTGAGACCGGCGCCCTGCTGGAGCAGGAGCTCGTACGTGCGGGTCGCGACCAGCGCGTTCCCGTTCGACTCGCTCTTCAGCTGCGCGATGAGCTCGTCGCGGTTCGCCGGGTCGAGCACGTAGTGCTCGGCCGCGACGTAGGCGCGGATGAAGCGGATCGCGAGGTCCTGGTTGTTATCCAGCCAGTCGCGACGGACGACGCCCGAGCCACCCATGAACGGATCGGCCGCATCCTGGATCTGGCCGAGCACCGGATAGCCCGCCGCCTCGGCGCGGAACTGGAAGCCCGAGTTCAGGATCGTCGCGTCGAACTCGCCGTTCTGCAGGCGGGTGAAACGCGCCGGGGTGCCGCTGTCCTGCGTGCCGTCCGCCTTCTTCGGGACGATGACCGTGTAGTCCACGTCCTTCTGGAGGCCGTGCGCGCGGAGGATGCCGTAGAGGACGAAGGCAAAGCCCGAGTTCGGCGAGTCGACGGCGACGGTGCCGCCGCGCAGCTCCTCGACCGACGTGATCCCCTTCCGCGTCACCAGCGCCGCGCCGTTCCCCCAGTCGGTACCCATGAACGCGACCGGCTCGAAGGTGGCGCCGATCGGGTTCGACTGGTTGTAGCGGTAGTTGAAGACGTTGTCGATCTGGGTGAGGATGACGTCGTGCACGCCGTCGCGCAGGTTCCTGAAGATCTGCGGCGAGCTCGCGGTCTGCACCGCGTTCACCGTGATGTTCTCGGCGGCGAAGAAGCCGTGCTTCATGCCCATCGTGATCACCGGCGACTTGCTGAAGTAGCCGACATTCACCGTGGCCGGCTCCATGCTCAGCTGCCGCGCGAGCGGCGCCTGGAACTGCGGCGCGTTTGGCGCGGTGGCGTTGTCGGCGCAGGCGCCGAGCGCGGCCAGGCCGGCGAGGGCAAGAGTTGCCTTGAGATTGTTTCTACGCATGGTCTCCCAGCGTTGAAGACTCCCTCCGGTGGTTCGACTCCGCCCGGGTGACGCAAAAACCGGAGGAAAGGGGGTACCCCGGGCGGACATTCGGTCGCGCGTGCTCCGCCGGCGTCGGCGGCGCGCGTCATTCGGCGATCGGCGCCGTCAGTTATCCGTGCCCGTGAGCGCGAAGTCGCCGTGGTGCCCCGCGTCGTCGCCGACGCGGAAGAACTGAACGAGATCCTGGAGCGCCTCCGCCTGCGCGGCCATCTCCTGCGCCGTCGCGGCGAGGTCCTCGGCGGCGGTGGCGTTGCGCTCCGTCACCCCGTCCACCTGCCGCATCGCCTCGTTCACCGTCGCGATCCCCTCGGCCTGGTCGATCGAGGCCGAGGACACCTGCTGCACGATGTCGGTGGTCTTCCTGTTCGACTCGAGCAGCCCGACGACGAGACTCTCCGACTTGGTGGTGACGCGCTGGCTCTTCGAGGCGAGGGCGCGGATCCCCTCCGCGGCCTGCTGGCTGCGCATCGCGAGCTCGCGCACCTCCGTCGCGACGACCGAGAAGCCGCGGCCGTGATCGCCGGCGCGCGCCGCCTCGATGAGCGCGTTGAGCGAGAGCACGTTCGTCTCGTTCGCGATCTCGTCCATGATGGCGATGCGCTCGAGGATGTCGCGCATCATCGCCGTCGTCTCGCGCATGGCGTCACTGCTCTCCGCGATCGAGCGCGACCCGACTTCGGCGATGCGCTTCATCTCCTCGCCGTGGCGCGCGTTGCGCGAGACGAGGGTATTCACCCGCTCGAGGTGCGCGATCGTCGTCTGGATCGCCGCCGATTCGTCGCGCGTGCCGCCGGAGAGGAGCTGCGCCGAGCCGGCGACCTGCGACGCGGCCGCGCTGATCGCCTGCGCGCTCGCGCGGAGCGAGGTCGTGACCTCGATGAGCCGCTGCGACATCGCGACGAAGGAGCGGCCGAAGGCGTCGGCGCGCGAGCGCGGCGTCACCTTCACCGAGACGTTGCCTTCCCCGATCTGCGTCGCCACCGCCGCCATCTCGCGGAGGTACTCCGTCATCCCGGAGAGCGCGCGGCCGATCGCGTCGTCGGTGCCGCGCACGTCGACGCGCACGTCGAGATCGCCCTGCGCGACGCGCTCGGAGATGCGGACCATCTCGCGCAGCGAGTCGACCATGTGGGCGAACGCGGTGCCGAAGGCATCGTGGGTGGAACGCGGCGCGACCGTCGCGCTGACGTCGCCGCGGGCGATCGCGCCCGCCGTCCCGGCCATCTCGCGGAGATAGCCGACCATCCGGCCGAGCGAGCGCATGAGGCGCCCGATCTCGTCGTTCGACGTCGCCTCGATCGCGACCGAGACGTCGCCCTCGGCGAGGCGGTCGGCCACGTGCACCGCCTGCGCCATCGGGCGGGTGAGCGAGGTGACCGCGTACCAGGCGAGCGCGCCGAGTGCGAGGATCGCGCCGATCGCGATGAGCATGACCGTGTCGCGCGTCCGCTTCTGCTGCGCGACCGCGGCGTCGAAGGCGGCGTCGATCTCGGCGACGTCGTGCTTCGTCCCCGCGTCGAGCGAGGCGCCGATCGCGGTGAACTGCTCGTACATCTGACCCTGCGCCTGCGAGAGCTGCTCGCCCATCTCGCCGCGGATCATCGCGTACGTGGTGCGACGGGCGAGGATGTAGTAGCGGTCGAAGGCGCGCGCGATGCTGTCGAGCGCGGCGACGCGGGCGACGGGGTTCGCCTTCGCGCGCTCGAGCGAGGTGCGAATCGACTGGCGGAGGCTGTCGGCGAGCTCGAGCTGATCCGAGTCGCGCGCCGAGGCGGCGTCGAGGAGCTGCCGCTGGAGCTTGGAGAGGTCTTCCTGGAGCGAGCGGCTGACCTGCACCGACGGATAGTAGCCGTCACGGATCTTGAGGAGCCGCTTCTCGTTCGTGCTGCCGAGGCTGACCGTGAGGACCAGCGTCAGCAGGAGCGCCACCGCGGCGAGCCCCGGAAGAAGAAGGATCTTCTGCCGGAAGCTGAGACCGAAGCGCCGCGTGGCGTCCTGCTGAGCGCTGCTCATCGTGCGTTGGTGCCTGTGGAGTGAGACTGTGTAGTGCGTGCTGCGCTTACTGCGTGACCGTGACCGTCTTCACACCCTCGGGCAGCTGCGCCTCGCTGGAGACGTAGCCGATGGCGCCGGGGTTGGCGGCGACGAAGGCCACGACCTGCGCCTCCGTCGGCTGCTCGAGCGGCGGAACGCCGCGCCCCGAGAACAGCGACTGCTGCCAGTAGTTCTTCATCGTCGGGACGTCGCGGCCGAGCACCGCCATCGAGAAGGCCGCGCGCACCGGGGACTTCGGCGCCTGGTCGACGACGGTCACCGACCCGCCGTTCTTCCAGGTCGACATCTTCTTCAGGTACACGCGAGCGAGATCCTCCTTGCTCAGCGTGGTGGTGGTGTTCGCCGCGTTGACGATCACGCGGTACTGCTGGGCGCCGGCCGGCGCGGCTCCAACCAGAGCCGCCAGGCAGATCGCGAAGGTGATGATCTTTCGCATGGTCTGGGGTCTCCGATCAGAAGGCGAACTGCGCGCCGAGGAGGAACGCATTGGTGGTCGGCTTGAGCGCGTTCGGGCCCGTCGGATTGGCGGTGTACGCCGCCTGCAGCGTCGACACGAGGTCGTCGCGACTCGGCTGCGCGAAGCGGTTGCCGTCGATGTGGTGGTACGACGCCTTCATCGCGAAGGTCGGGCTGAAGTAGTAGTTCAGGCCGCCCGCGACTTCCTTGTGGTAGAGCATCGAGGCGCCGACCGACGGGAGATCGGAGCACGGCGCCGCGCAGCCCGGCTTCTTCCCCTTGGTGTGGGTCGTCGCGCGGTCGAAGAGCCCGGCGAGCTGCCAGCCGCCGCCGAGGCGGTAGCTGCCCTCGTAGTACCAGCCGTTCTGGCGATCGTGATCGCCCTCCCACTCGCGGAGCGCTTCCGAGCGGAAGCCGACGCGGTTGGCGACGTACTCGAAGGAGTAGATCACCGTCTGCACGTCACCGCGGCCGGGGATCGGGAACTCCGCCGTGTTGCCGTGGTAGCCCGAGGCGCCGATGCGCATCCCCTGGAAGGGGAGGTTCATCATGAGGCGGCCGCCGTACACCTGGTCGGTGATCTCGGTACCGAAGCCGTCGCTCACCTGCGCGAAGGTGCGGCGCCCCTGCATGACGCGGTACGCGTCGAGCGTCGGCTCGTACTCCTCGCGATTCAGCCCGCCGCCGTAGACGTCGTAATCCATCGACATCGTGCCGGGGAGCTTGAAGTTGCCGGTGAGCCCGATCCCGCGGAACGCCTCGGCGATGTTCGCCGTCGGTCCGTAGACCGCCTGCGGCGCGCTGAGGAAGGGACGGATCACGCCGATGTCGATCGTCTCGGTGTAGAGACCGAACGGCTGTTTCACCTGACCGGCGCGCAGCTTCAGCGCGTCGTTGAAGTCGTACTGCGCGAAGACGTAGTCGAGCGACGTCTGCGTCTGCCCGCTGAAGTCGAACTGCACCTGCGTCACGAACGAGAGCTTCTCGTCCATGCGGCCGGTGATGGTGAACCCGGCGTCGGCGTTGCGCGAGCTGCCGCGGTTCTGGCTGCCGAGGTACAGGTTCGAGTTGTTGGTGGCACCAGCGTTCCACGAGCCGAAGCCGTGCACTTCCACGTTCTGCGGCGTGAAGCCCTGGGCACCCGCGGTCGCGGCGGACAGCGCCACGGCGATCGCGAGGTTTCGGACGTTGTGATGATGCATACGATCGGAGGCGAAGGGGGTTGAGCCGCCGGGACCGCTGGCGGTGACACGACGCGCCTTGGCGTCGCACGGATGACGCACGCTCGCGCCCGCTGTCACGCGACGCGCGCCTCGATTACGAACTCGTAATCGAGGCGCGTTAGGCAGGTCTCATGAGACCATGCTCATGAACCACGCATGTCGTGAGGCCGCGCGACGTTAGGCGCGCTCACCTTATCTCCTTCCGACGCGTCGGATCAGCGGCCCGCCGGGACCCCGTTGGGCGCCGCGGCGGGCACGCCGGCCGGTGCGCCCGCGCCCGGAGGGGTGCCCCCGGGACCGGCGCCGGGCCGCTTGGGCGAGGGGAGACTCACCAGCACCGCCGTGATGACGAGGACGAGACCCGCGGCGAGGAGCTCCCCCTTCGCCGAGCGCTGGATGGACCGCGCGGCGGTCTCGCTGCCTAACGTCGGGCGCTGCCGGCGCCAGTTCCAGGCGCCGAGCGCGAAGACCACGGCCACGACGACCAGCTTGGCGAGGAGCGCCCATCCATATGGTGTCGTCCAGAGCGAGGAGAACGGATCGAGGTGCCGCCAGGCGGTGATCACCCCGAACAGCACGACGAGCCCACCCATCGCCAGCGCGAGCGGAGAGAAGGCGTTCACCATGTCCGCGGCGATTCGGCCCCGCCGCTCGGCCGACGGCTCGTTGCGGAAGAGCAGCCCGAGGCCCACCATGACGAGGATGAAGAGCGTGCCGATCCAGAGCCCGGCGGCGAGCATGTGGATCGGGTTGATCAGCGAGATCCAGCGGCCGATCAGCGCGCTGCGCAGCCTGCCGACGACGACGCCGATGAGCGCGAGGGGCCAGCCGATGCGCGGACTGCGCAGCGCCACGGCGAAGCCGACCAGCGCGACCGCGGCGAGGACGATTCCCGCGGCCGCCGGGAAGTTGCTGGTGACGAAGTCACCGACGGGGAGCTTCGCCCGCGCCGCCTGGGCGGGGAGCCCCTGGAGGACGCGAAGGAGGGTGATCGCCGCGCCGATGATGCCGAACATCGCGGCGCCGCGCGATGCCGCGGCGAAGATGCTCGCCGACGAGGCGTCGGAGGTCGTCGCGGGGCCTTCGGTGAGCTTGCCCCGGAGCGCCGTGTAGCGGAAGCCGACGGCGCCGGAGGCGAGGAAGAGACCGATGAAGTCGATGAGCTGGAAGACCGGCTCGGGCCATTCGATGAGCGGCGCGGCTTGCACTGGAGTGGGCTGGAAGGTGAAGGAGGGGTCGTGCGCGGGCAGTATGATGGCGGGGGTGGCGCACCGCCAGCGGGAGCTTGCAGTCGAGGTGTACGGTCGCGAGGCCGCCGCCGTTGGGCACGGGGGGATCGAAAGCGTACCGAGTGTGCGCGACGGGAATGGCGCCTGAGCCGAGCGCGAGCAGGCGCGTCGCACAGGCGCGGGGTGACGTCAGGCACCCGCGGGGCGGTTGCTGACCGGTCGGTCATTACGGCTTCATTATTTGCCGTGCATGCCGATACTCGGATGAACCGAACCGTGTAAACTGTTGTACCCGAAAGTGGGCCACTCGCCGCGCGCACCAGTGCACGCGGACGGATGAGCTGTCCCCGAGGTTCGCTACCCCCCGGCAGCAAGGAGTGTCGTCATGCTTCGTACGATCGCAATCGCCGCGGCCCTGTCGGCCGCGCTCGCTTCGCACGCCGCTGCGCAGGACGTCGCGCAGGATGTCGCGCGGGACAGCGTCGCCCGCTCGAACGTGCTCGCCACGGTGGTCGTCACGGCGCAGCCGACGAAGCCGAACGTGTTCTCGCGCGCCTGGCACATGCAGGAAGACCGCGTGCAGGTGCTGGCGATGATGGACGAGAACCGCCGTCTCGCGTCGCAGCTGCGAGGCTACGACAAGCAGGTGGCCCGGCTCGAGCACCGGCTCGGCGCGGCGAAGGCCACGCACGACCAGAAGGTCGCGGCGATCGCGGCGACCGACAGCCTGACCGCGGACACGCACCGCCGCCGTCTCGAGCTCGAGGCGAAGCTGCGGCAGCTGGAGGGCGCGTCGGTGGCCACGGGCCCGACGGCACCCGCCGAGCCGCGTTAGGCAGCGGCGAGCACGGACGGTAGGGAGACCGCGGTGGCGCCGGCCGGCGCCATCGCGGTCTCTTTTCCTTCCTCCGGTGTAGATTGGTGGTTCACGACGTCATGCGAACCACGGTCCGAGCCATCATGCACCGGCGCCCGACCCCGCTGATCGCGACCTGGCTGATCATCGCCGCGGCGATCTGGGGACTGCACGCATTCGCGAACTGGTCGCCGGCCTACGAGGGGCTGATGCCTCCCGTGTACGCGATCCTCGCCTTCATCGCCGTCGGCTACACGCTCCGCTGGGCGTGGCCGCGCTCGAAGGGCGACCGCCGCCACGAAGAGCGCCGGCACGAGACGCGGCGGCACGAGGAAGGGGAGTAACGGGAGTACGGGAGTACGGGAGTACGGCACTGCGACATGGCAGTTGCGTACTCCCGTACTCCCGGACACCCGGACACCCGGACACCCGGACACCCGGACACCCGGACACCCGGACACCCGGACACCCGGACACCCGGACACCCCCCGACCGGCCTCGGCGCAACGCACGTCACGATCGCGCTGGCCAGTGCCGCACAGTCGCGACGTGCGCCAGGCGACACTTAGTATCATTTTGCACTAATACGCGTCCCGCTCCCCGACCGGCGCGCATCATGGAACGCGGTGTGCCCACCACCCCCCTTGCTGCAAGCCGGCGACTCCGGATCCTCGCGCGCGCGGGAGCCGTCGTCGGCAGCGAATCCACAGCCGCCCACCCCGACGCGGGGATGGGAGATGTCGTTCGCTCATGCGGGAGAATCACCATGAAGCGCACCACCATCCTCGCCGTCGCCATCGCGATCGGCGCCGCCGCCGCCTCGTGCGGCGACCAACCCACCGCACCGGGCGCCAACCCGGATCTCACCAGCACACCCGCCGACGCGTCGGCACAGCTCCCGACGGGCGCCGCGCCGCACAAGCAGGCGAAGGACAAGGGACGCGCCGCGCTCCTCACCAACGTCCCGGTGACGGGCGTCCTCAGCGACGGCGGCACCTTCACCGGCACCCTCACCGCGCAGAAGATCACCTACGACGAGACGGCGAAGACCCTGGTCATGACCGGCACGCTCACCGGCACCGCGACGACCGCGGCCGGCGTCGCGAGCGCGGTCACGCAGCAGTTCACGACGCCCATCACCCTCGCCCGCCAGGCGTCGGCGACGAGCGTCTTCCGCACGACGTCGATGGCGACCTGCGACATCCTCTTCCTCGACCTCGGCCCGCTGCATCTCGACCTGCTCGGGTTGACGCTCGATCTCAACGAGGTCGTGCTCGATCTCAACGCGGTGTCGGGCTCGGGGAACCTGCTCGGCAACCTGCTCTGCGCGGTCGTGGGCCTGCTCGACGGCCCGGGGATCCTCGCGTCGATCGGCCAGATCCTCGATTCGATCAACAACATTCTCGCCGGGCTCACTCCTCCGGGAACGGCGGGCGCGGCGTGGGTTCTCCCCCCGACGGCCGCAGTCGGGCCGGCGATGATCATCAGAAGCTAGGGGGAGTAGGGGAGTACGGGAGTACGGGAGTACGGGAGTACGGTACTGCCATGTTGCAGTTGCGTACTCCCGTACCCCCGAACCCCGTACTCCCGAGCCCGTAGCCCGGCCCTCGCGTCCCGGCACGATCGTCTCCATGTTGAGCCACGATGGCGGACGCGGTTCGCCATCATCCCCTCGTCGGTCTCACCATCTCGGGAGGACGCACATGGCGGACGTCAACATTCAGAACACGGGTGACGGTGGTCGCGGCAACGGCGCTATCTGGGCGGTGGTCGTCGTCATCCTCGTGCTGGTGCTCGCGTGGTTCCTCTTCTTCCGCGGCGGGAGCGGTGGCGGCAGCGGCACCGGCGCCGGCGCGACGACTTCCGGCCAGACGACGGGCGGAACGTCAGGTGGCGGCACGTCCGGCGGGGGCACCTCGGGCGGCGGAACGACGCCTCCGTAGAACGGCGGAGGGGCCAGGGGCCAGGCGGAAGGAACTGCGTTCGACTGCCGTCAACGCCGTTCCTGACGCCTGGCCCCTGGCCCCTTCCTGCCTAACGCTGCGCGCCCGCGTGCGCCGTCGGGTCCAGGATCTCGCGGATGGTCGACCGCGCGCCCTCGAGGTGCAGGCGCGTGTCGCGATCGGCGGCGCGTGACGACGCGGCCGCGAGCTCGCGATCGAGATCGCGCAGCTCGCCGCGAAGCATCGTCTGGATCTCGCCGACGTTCGCCGGCGGCGGCGGAGGACCGAAGCTGAACTGCGGGCCTGTCGCCGGCTTCGGGTTGATCTTGCCGTCGATCTGATCGAGGTAGCTGCGCTGCAGCGCGCGGCGATACGGATCGATCCGCGGCGCTCCCGAGTAGATCTCCGTCCACACCGCGCGGCGCAGATCGCCGAGCATCTCACCCATCGAGTAGACGTTCGCCTTGTTCGTGGACGTCGCCTCGAACTCGGCGAGTCGCGTCAGCCGCAGGTCGTTGAGCAGGCTGCCGAGAATTCCCGCCTGCGCGCGCTGCACGCGCTCGATCTCGCCGATGGGACCGATGCGGCCGCGCACCGCGGTGTCGATGAGGAAGCTCGGCGTCTGGAAGCCGTTCGCGGCGAGGAACTGCATCGCGCGCTTCTGCTGCGCCTTCGGGACGGGGGTGAAGCGCGGGCCGGGCTGGCTCCCGTACTTCTCCTGCGAGTTCACACCGCCGACGACGTTCGCGACGTGCCCCATCTCGAGCCGCCACTGCGAGAGCATGCGGTCGTAGAGCTGCGCGAGCTCGTCGAAGTCCTCGGTCGGCTTGACCGTCGCGCTCTGCAGCCACGCCATCTCGCGGCGCAGGTTCTTGAGGCCTAACGTCGTCGCCTGCACGGGGTCGATATCGCCGACCGCCTCGGTCTCCTCGCCCGGATCGGCGCCGAAGGTGCCGGAGGTCGAGAAGCGGAGCCAGGGCTTCGCGTCCTGCTCGCGCGCCCACTGGTCGAGCGTCGGACGCTCGGCGTCGGGACTCGTCGCGCCGGGGATCGGCGCGTAGCCCCAGTGCGTCGCCCAGATGTCGTACGGCCCGATCTTCGGGATCAGGTCGGCGACGTCGATGCTGTCCTCGGGCTGCGCGACGTAGTTGAAGCGCGAGTAGTCCATGAGCGTCGGGGTGTGTCCCATGCGCTTCACGAAGCTCGCGTTGCGGATGCTGTCGATGGGGTAGTACGAGCTCGCCTTCATGTTGTGCTGGAAGCCGAGCGTGTGGCCGACCTCGTGGGCGACGACGTACTCGAGCAGCCGCCCCATGAGGGAGTCGGGGAAGGGGAAGGTGCGCGCGCGCGGATCGAGCGCGGCGGCCTGGGTGAAGTACCAGCTGCGCGCGAGATTCTGGACGTTGTGGTAGAACTGGATGTGCGCGTTGATGATCTCGCCGGAGCGCGGGTCGTGGACGTTGGGCCCCGACGCGTTCTCCGTCGTCGAGGGGAGCCAGCGGATCACCGACCAGCGCGCGTCCTCCGGCGACCAGTCGGAATCCTTCGGCGCCTCCTTCGCGACGATCGCGTTGCGGAAGCCGGCCGCCTCGAAGGCGGGCTGCCAGTCCTCGACGCCCTTGATGAGCCAGGGCACCCACTGCTTCGGCGTGGCGGGGTCGATGTAGTAGACGAGCTGCTTGACGGGATCGGAGACCGCGGCGCTCGGATCCTTCTTCTCGAGGCGGTAGCGGGTGATGAAGCAGCGGTCGCTGACGCGCTGGTCGGGGCGCGAGTAGTCGGTGGTCGTCACCGAGAAGTAGCCGACGCGGTTGTCGCAGAGCCGCGCCATCATCGGCACCTCGGGGAGCTTGTGGATGCTGTACGACATGACCACGGTCGCCGAGGGCGCGCTCGTGCCGTTCTGCCCGAAGCCCCCGCGCGGCTGCGGGAAAGCGCCGCCCTGCCCCGGCTGCGCCGGCGGATTGTTGAAGGTGAGCGTCGACTCGACGTTCACGTTGTCCGGAAAGGCGACCGCGCGCTCGATCCACGAGCGGCTGGCGTCGAGCTGCGCGCGCGGCGAGATGCGCTGCGCGGGTGAGAGCTCCGTCGGCACCTGGGTGAAGAGTCGCGTCACATCGATGACCATCGAGCTGTCGGGGCCGAAGGCCTCGACGTTGAAGACGCCGATGATCGGGTTGACGTTCGCCGCCTGCACCGCGCCGACGACGGGGTTCGTCGTGTCGCTCGCGGTCACCTCGTACGACACGCCGCGAAGGAGCGCGCGACTGTCGCGGCGCTCCCAGCGGATGACGCGGTTGCTCAGCGCCTGCCCGCCGTAGCCGACGCCGAGCGTCGTCTTCGCGATCTCGCTCACGAGCAGCTCGTCCTTGCCGAGCTCGCGGCGCGGCACCTCGAAGAGCAGGCGCGAGCCGAGGCGATGGACCTTGATGAGCCCATCACGCGTCTTCGCCTGCGCGGTGATCACCGCGCCGTACGGCTTCGGGTTCGCCTCCGGAAGACCGGCGCCCCCGGCGCCACCGACGCCGCGCTGCGTCTCGGGGACGGTATCGCGGCCGCTGGCGGCGACGCGGTTGGCGCCGCGCGAACCGGCGGGCGCGGGGGAGGTCGTCGGAGCGGGCTGCTTCGCGCAGGCGCCGATCGCGACGGCGGCGAGCGCGTGGAGTCGGGGACTCTGTCGCATCAGGGAGGGAAGAGTGAGGAGGGGATCATGCACTCGACTCTCTACGTAGCACCGGGCGGCAGTGTTGGAAAGGCCGCTGCTGGTGCAATGCGGCGCGAGGCGAGTGTCATGACTGCCGAGTCATGAGTCACTTGTCAGAGTGGCCATGGGGCACACCGGCCAGGAGGCAGCCACTGCCTCATGGCACTTCTGCCAGGTGCCTCATGTCGCCTGACGCTGACACTAGCCTCATGCCCCATGGCAGTCACTTCATCGCCGGCGACGCCGCGCTCGGCTCGCCGTACTTCGAGCGCACCAGCGTCGCCCGCCCGTCCGGCTGCACCTTCACCACGAAGAACCAGTCGTACTCCGGATCCGCGATCGTCACCGGCTCGCTCACGCCTAACGCGCGGACGATCGCCGGCACGGTGTTGCTGTGCCCGACCACCAGCACCGTCTTCCCGGCGAACCGGTTGAGTACCGTCCCCGCCACCGCGGCGGCGTGCGCGTCGAGCGGGCCCCCGGCGGGGATCACCACCGGCGTGATCCCCGCGCGCCGCGCGACCGCGTCGGCGGTGAGCTTCGTGCGCTGGAGCTGCGTCGTGACGATCGCGTCGATCGTCGTGCGGGCCAGCGAATCGGCGAGGGCGTTCGCGCGCCGCGTCCCCGCCTCGCTGAGCACGGGATCCGACGTCGTGTCCGCCTTCTCGGCGTGGCGGACGAGATACACGGTCGTCACCGCGACCGGGAACTGCCGCGGGTCGAACATCGACGGCGGAAGGTCGACGTTGGCGCGAACGTCGGCGTACTGCTCGCGCTGCACGCTCCGGCCGCCGGCGCGCATGTCGACGTCGGTCGCGATCCAGCCGTCCCCCGCCCGCTCGTAGCCGCCGAGCGAGACGTCGAGCGCGGGGAGGTTCCCCTCGGCGGGGAGGATCATCCGCGTCGCGACGAGGCGCTCGGCGTCGACCCAGAACTGCGGCGAGGTCGTGTCGCTCGCGCTGGCGGCGCCGACCACCCACACGGCGCGCCCCCCGGCGGTGTCGGCGCGAACGCGTGACATGTCGAACTTCCAGCGCGCGAGGTTGGCGAGCGACTGGCTCACCGGCACGTGGTAGATCGCCGACACGAAGGGCATGAAGGGGTTCGCGTCGGCGGCGGCGCGAACGAGCTTGCCGCCGCGGACGCGGAAGCTCGAGTCGGCGGTGTAGATGACGACGTTTCCGTCGGCGGGGGCGCCGATGTCGATGCGCAGCGTCGAGGGGGCGAGGAGCGCCTCGTGCCAGGTGGAGACGCGCGGGCTCCCGTCGGGGGCGTGTTGCGTCGTCGTCTGCGTGAAGGTGACGGTGCGGTACCACCTGCCGGCGTAGGCATCGTGCATCCGGGCGACGAGAGCGGCGCCGTCGCTCGGCGGCGTCGCGGTCGCGGGCGGGGTGCGGACGGCGCCGGCGCAGGCGCTGGCGGCGAGGACGCCGGCAAGGACGAGAAGGCGCATGACGGTGATCTGGGAGAGCGTGGCCCGAAGTGTGAGGCGAAGGTACCGGCTGGCTCGCCGCGCGCCAGCAAGCAGGTGTTCGAGCTGCGTACGGGACGACACGGTCGCGCTCGCCGGAGGAGGGATGACATGCCGGCGCGCCAGTCGTCCTCGATAACGAGCGCGCGGTGGCAGCGTACGCGCGACAGTCACCAATGGCCGACCACGCCCGAGCCGTGTCAGCATCCGACGAACCCGCTGCGCTGACGGCGCGGGACAACGCTCGCGCATCCACCCCGGCGCGCGTTCCCTGGAGCAACGGGGCGATCGCGACGCTGTTCATCGGCTGGTTCGCCCTGTCGAAGGCGCGCGACTACTTCCAGCTCTGGCCGGGGGTGAGCGTGTGGTACGCGCCGGCCGCGCTCCTCGCCGCCGGGTGCATCCTCTGGGGATGGCGCGCCGTGCTCCCCCTGTTCGCCGGCGCGATCGCGCTGGAGCTGCTGGCGGTGGAGCGCATCGGGGAGCCGCTCTGGCGCTTCCTCGTGGTGTCGCTCGCGCTCAAGTCGATTTACGCGGTGGGTGCGACCGTGCTTCGGCGGAGCGGCTTCGATCCCGGGTTCGCGCGGCCGCGCGACGTGCTGCGCTTCGCGGGCTACGTCGTCGCCTGCGCGTTCGTGGCCGCGGCGATCGGCGTCACCGACCTGGTGGCGACGGGCATCGTCCCGCTGGCGGATCAGGGGCGGGCGACGCTCGCCTTCTGGGTCGGCGACGTCGTCGCGGTACTCGCGCTCACGCCGGCGATGCTCGGCCTCGCGCTCTGGTCGGCCGGGCACCGCGCGCCGGCGCGGCGCTGGCGACACCGCGCGTGGCGCCAGCCCGCGCAGGCGCTGACGGTGCCGCTCGCGCTCTGGATCACCTACGGGCTCACGCCGCACCTCTGATTCCTCACGTACACGATCTGCTTCCTGCCGTTGGGCTGGGTGACGCTGACGCACGGAGTGCGCGGCGCCGCGGCGATGACCGCGGCGCTGACGGTGGGATCGGTGGTGATCCTCCAGAACTCGGGGATGGTGCCGCGCGACAGCCTCGAATTGCAGACCTTCATGGCGACGCTCGCGCTGGCCGGCCTTCTCCTCGGCAGCGTCGTCGAGGAGGGCGAGCGCGGGCGGGCCCTGCTCGCCGAGAGCGAGGAGCGCTACCGCGCGCTCGTCGAGCTGCTGCCGGTGCCACTCGTGGTGCATCGCGGGGGGCACGTGCTCTTCGCGAATCCGGAGGCGGCGCGGACCTTCGGCGCGCCGTCGACCGCGGATCTCACCGGACGGGAGCTCCCGGACATGGCCGATCCGCGCTCGCGCGGGCTGGTCGAGCAGCGGATCCAGCGGCTGCGGTCGGGCGAGACGCTCGACGTGGCGAGCCACCGCTTCACGCGGCTCGACGACGGCGGCCACGTGGACCTGGAGGCGGTGTCGATCCCGATCCCCTTCCGCGGCGGGACGGCGGCGCTCACCGTCGCGCGCGACGTGACGGAACGGAACCGTCTCGAGAACGAGCTTCGCCACGCGCAGCGGATGGAGGCGGTGGGCCAGCTCGCCGGTGGGGTCGCGCACGACTTCAACAACCTGCTCACCGTCATCATCGGCTACGCACAGTTGATCGCCGCCGAGACCGAGGAGCAGGCGGACCTGCGCCTCTACGCCGAACAGACGCTGGAGGCGGCGAACCGCGCCGCGGCGCTGACCCGGCAGCTCCTCGCCTTCAGCCGCAAGCAGGTGCAGCAGCCGCGCGAAGTCGTCGTTCGCGAGGTTCTCGAGGAGATGGAGACGATGCTGCGCCGCCTGATCGGGCCGGCGATCGACCTGCGCATCGCGGGCGGGGACGATGCGGGGATCGTCCGCATCGACCCGGTGCAGCTCGATCAGGTGGTGCTCAACCTCGCGCTCAACGCGCGCGACGCGATGCCCGAAGGTGGCACGCTGGAGATCGGCGCGCGTGCCGTCGCCGTCCCGGGGAGCGACGGGCGCTGGCAGCGGATGCCGCCCGGCCGCTACGTCGCCCTCACGGTGCGCGACAGCGGGACCGGGATCGACGAAGCGATCCGCGACCGGATCTTCGATCCCTTCTTCACGACGAAGTCGGCCGAGCGCGGCACCGGTCTCGGGCTGGCCACGGTGTATGGGATAGTCAGCGGTGCGGGCGGTTCGATCGTCGTCGACTCGGCGGTCGGCGCGGGGAGCACCTTCACCGTGCTGCTTCCGGCGGTCGAGCGCGCGGCGGCCGCGCCGGCGCGGCCGGAGACCGGCGCGACGATCGCGGCGCCGGTGCGCGAGCGCTGGCGGGTGCTGCTCGTGGAGGACGACGAGGCGGTGCGGACGCTGACGTGCCGCATCCTCGAGCACGCCGGATACGATGTCGTCGAGGCGGTCGACGGCGTCGACGCGCTGACCGCTCTCGCGGCGGCGACGCCTCCGGTGGACATCGTCGTGAGCGACCTCGCGATGCCGCGGATGAACGGCGCGGCGCTCGCCCGCGAGATCGGCGACCGACGCCCGGGACTGCCGGTGATCATCGTCTCCGGCTTCGCCGACCCGCGGCTCGAGCGCGAGATCGCCGGCCTCACCCTGCTCGCCAAGCCGATCGAGCCGGCGGCGCTGATCGCCGCGGTGGCCGAGGCGCTGCGCCGCTAGCCGGCGGAGGCGCGGAGGAACTGGCGCTCGAGATGCTCGACGCCGAGCTCCGGCACCTCGTGCGCGGCCACGTGCGTCGACACCGAATCGCCCTGCTCGTTGACGAAGACGCGCGTGATGGGCTGCGAGGATGACGGGGCCGCGTCGCCTCCGGGGGCGTGCTGGCGGCGGTCGCTCCCGCGGCGGTCGTAGACCTGCCAGTGCCGCCCGGTGCGGTCGACGAACACGAGCCCGCGCTCGGCGGTGCGCTCGGCGGCGGGAAGCGCGCGCCGGTCGCCGGAGCGGCGCCACCACTCCGTCTGCCAGGCGGTGCGCAGGATGCGCGCGAGATCGTCGACGTCGACCGGCGGCTCGAAGTAGGGGATGCCGCGCCGCCCGATCTCCGGCGCGAGCTCGCGGCGCGATCCCCGCCCGGCGAAGATGGCCAGCCCGACCTTCCGCTGCGCGGCGCGGGCGAAGAAGAGATCCGAGCGCACCTCGTCCATGGTATCGTCCACGACCACGACGAAGGCGGGGCGCACCCGGTTGAGCGCGTCCTCGGGGTGCTCGCCTTCCTCGGCGAACACCGGCGTGAGGTCCGCGAGCTCGACGAGCAGGCCGAGGAGCGCCAGCGCCATCGCGTCCTGCGAGAGGAGGAGAACGGTGGAGCTCGGGCTCACGCTTCCACCTCGCTCGCGGCGCGCGGCAGGCAGAGCGTGAAGGTCGAGCCGACACCGAGCTCGCTGTCGACGGTCAGGTCGCCCCCCATCCCGCGCGCGAGATCGCGACTGATCGCGAGCCCGAGCCCGACACCTTCGTCCGGACGGGTGAGCCGCGCGTCCACCTGCACGAAAGGCTCGAAGATCGCCAGCCGCTTGTTCGCCGGGATGCCACGCCCGCTGTCCGCGACCTGGATGAGCACATCCGGCTCCGTGCTCTCGCAGCGCAGCTCCACGCGGCCTCCGGGGGCGGTGAACTTGATCGCGTTGGTGAGCAGGTTGAGAAGGATCTGCTGTGTCTTGTCGCGGTCGGCGCGCATGAAGATGCCCGGATCGCAGGGGGCGACGACGAGCTGGAGCCCGCGCGCGGCGGCCTGCGGCGCGACGAGCGCCTCGGCGGCGGCGAGCGCGTCGGCGACGGCGACGTTCACGGACTCGTAATGGACGTTTCCCGTCTCGATGCGCGCGTAGTTCAGCACGCCGTTGATGAGGCCGAGGAGATGCCGCTCGCTGCGCTGGATGCGGTCGAGCGCCTCGCGTTGGGCGACGGTGACCGGCCCGTGGATCCCCAGCTCGAGCAGCTCGGCGTATCCGGCGATGGCGTTGAGCGGGGTGCGCAGCTCGTGGCTCATCACGGCGAGGAACTCGCTCTTCGCCTGATTCGCGGCCTCGGCGTCGGCGCGGGCCTCTTCCGCCTCGGCGCGCGCTTCGCGCAGGGCGTCGAGGTGATCGCGGACGTCGTACTGCCGCTGGCGGGCGCGAAGCGCGGCGCGGATCACGGTGACGAGCGTGGCGACGCGCACCGGGCGCTCGAGCAAGGTGACGTTCCCGCGACGCGCCACCGCGTCGACCCCGCTGGCGAGCGACCGCGAGAGCTCGCCCTCCCCCGTGAGCACGACGATCGGGACGTCGGACCACGCCGGCTGCTCGTCGAGCGCGGCAAGGAGGGTGTCGCGCTGGCCGTCGCGGAGCGCTTCCTCGGCGAGGAGAAGGACCCCGACGTCCCCCTCGGCGAGCGCCGCGCAGAGCGACGCCATGTCGGGATACGCCGTCGCGGGAATCTCCCAGCGGGCGAGCACGTGCGCCGTGAGCGGCGCGTCGCGCCCGGTCGGCGCGAGCACGGCCACGTCCGCCCGCGAGGCCGGCTCGCGCTCGCTCACGCGCTTCCCCCGGTATCCATCAGCGGCTCGCTCGCGCCGCGGTACTGCGGCACGCCGGTGAGCACCCCCGTGAAGTCGTCGAGCGGCTCTCCGACGCGGAAGCCGCCCTCCTCGACGCGGCACTCGCGGATCGTTCGCTCGTGGTCGCCGCTGCGCTTCTTGACGACGGAGACCGCCTGGCGCACCGCGCCGGCGAACTCGAAGTAGCGAAGGAGGATCACCGTGTCCGCCAGGTAGCTGACCTCCGCCGCGTCGTCCACCGGCGAGCCGAAGATGCCGCTCTGCACGAGCGTCATGATCGTCGTGACCCCGCGATTGGCGAGGTAGGTGAGCAGCTCGTGGACCTGCACGATGAGCTGCTGCTCGGCGGGCATCGCATGCATGTAGCCGTTCACCGAGTCGATGCAGATCAGCGAGACGCCGTCCTCCTCGACCGAGCGCACGACCTCGTTGGCGAACTCGCCGGGGGAGAGCTCGGTGGGCTCCACCTGCCGGATCGAGAAGCGTCCGTCGGCGAGCGGGGCCTCGAGGCCGAGGCCGAGCAGCCGCGCTCGCGTCAGGAAGGTGGCGCGGCGCTCGTCGAACATGAACATCCGCGCCTTCTCCCCGCGGGCGCAGGCCGCGGCCGCGTACATCGCGCTGAGGACGGTCTTCCCCGTCCCCGCGGCGCCGGTGACGAGCGTGCTCGTCCCGCGCTCGATCCCGCCGCCGAGGATGGCGTCCAGCTCGGCGGAGCCGCTGGTCAGCGGCTCGCCGAGCTCGCGCTCGATCCCGCTCGAGGCGTAGATCCGCGGATAGACCTCGATCCCGCCGGTGCGGATGCGGAAGTCGTGATAGCCGCCGCGGAAGCGCACCCCGCGCAGCTTCCTGACCTCGATCCGCCGCCGCTCGGCGCCGTACGCGGTGGGGAGCTGCTCGAGGATGATGACGCCGTGGGCGATGCTGTGCAGCTGGAGGTCGGTCTCCGGCGCGGAACGATCGTCGAGGAGCATCACGGAGCAGCCGCGGCCGACGAAGAACTGCTTGAGCGTCAGGATCTGCCGCCGAAAGCGGAGCGGATCGCGGGCAAGCAGGCGCAGCTCGGAGAGCGAATCGAAGACGACGCGCTGCGGCCGCTCGCGGTCGATCGCGGCGAGCACGGTGTCCACCGTCTGCTGGAGCTCGACTTCCGAGGGGTGGAAGAGGGTGTAGACCTCCTCGCTAGTCGCGCCCTCGATGGCCGAGAGCTCGAGGACGCGGATGTGGTCGATGTTCCACCCGTGCGATTCGGCGGCGCCGCGGAGCTCGTCGGCGGTCTCGGAGAGGGTGACGTACAACCCCCGCTCGCCGGCCTCCTCGCCGGCGAGGAGAAACTGCAGGGCGAGGGTGGTCTTCCCGGCGCCGGGCTCGCCGTCGACGAGATAGAGCCGGTCCGGCGGGAGCCCGCCGCCGAGCACGGCGTCGAGTCCCGCGATCCCGGTGCGCGCCCGGGCGCCCGGTCCTGAAGTGTTGTCCCGCTCGCGCGTAGTGGCCACGGCGTATGAGTTGGCTGGTAGGTCGACATGACGAGAGACGCGGCTCGCAACTGGTGCGGCCGCGCCCACCGGGAACCGCTGATGCAGGACTCGTGCGTGCCCGTTCGCCCGCCCGGTCCGCGGGATGCCGCCGCGGTCCGGGACGGGAAGCTCAGCGCGCCAGCGTCACCCGGAGGACGAGGTTCCGTCCGGGCTCGTCGGCGAGCTCCTTGTAGCGGCCGAGGAAGTCGCGGTAGGAAACGTTCGTCGCGTTGCGGACGAGCAGGTCCACCGCCACCGGGCTCGCCCCGTACCACGGCAGCGACGCGCCGAACCCCCATCCCGCGCCGAGGTCGAGGGTGGTATACGCGTCGGTGACGATGTCGTCGGGGTTCGGACGCGTCTGCCGCGCGACGTGGGTGACGTCCACCGAGAGCCGCGGCGCATGCGCGAAGAGGCCGGCGCCGAGCTGCGCGCCGACCATCGTCCGCGCGGGCGCGACGAGGGGCAGCGGCTCCCCCGCGCGGCGATCGGTGCCGCGGACGATCTCGTGCCGGGCGCGAAGGAGACCGCGTCCGCCGAGTGCCACGTCGATCGCCGCTTCGCCGCCGTCGAGGCGCGCGTCGGTCGAGCGGTGCTCGAAGACGCGGAGCCCGTTCACCGTGGCGCCCGTGGGAGCGACGTAGATGAAGTCGTCGACGTCGTTGCGGAAGGCGGTCAGCTCGGCGCGCACGACGTTGCCGCGCCAGCGGAGCGAGACGTCCGATTCGTGCGAGCGTTCCGCGTCGAGCCGCGAGTCGCCGATCTCGTAGCGCGACTCGGCGAGGTGCGGGCCGTTGGCGTAGAGCTCGAAGAGCGTCGGCGCGCGCCAGGCGGTGCCATGGTTAGCGGCGAGCGAGAGCGGGCCGGCGACGGCGAGCGTCGCGCCGACGTCGGCGCTCGTCGCGCTCCAGCTGCGGCGGCGCAGCTCCGACGGAGGCGCGGGATAGACCGGAACGAGGTCCTTCGTCCCCGGGTCGATCGTCCGACGGTCGACGCGCGCGCCGCCGGAGAGCACGAGCCGCGACAGCGCGGCCTCCTCGATGAGGAAGATCCCGTTCGCGCTGCCCGTCGCGGTGGGGACGAGGAGCACGGGACCGGCGCTGCGGCTCTTCTGGACGAGCGTGCTGAGGCCGAGCGTACCGCGGACGGCGCTGCCTAACGTGTGCTGGAGCGCGGCCTCGGCGGTCGCCGTGTTGAGAAGGAGGTCGAAGGCGACCTGCTCCTGCCCCGGGGTGACGGGTGGGCAGCTCGGCTGGCCGCACTCGTCGGACATCTCGACGAGGGAGTGGCGCTGGAGCTGGCCGCGGAGGGCGAGCGAGGCGCCGCCGCCGAGCGGCAGCTCGTGGGCGAGCTGGAGGCGATCGTCCAGCGACTTGCGCTCGGGGCCTTCCTCCCTGGCGCCCGCCGCGGGCGGGGGCGCACCCGCCTCGATGAGCTGGTACTCGCCGCCGGTGTGGGCGAGGCGCAGCGTGGTGACGCCGTGCGCGCCGACGCGGCCGAGCGCGGCCTCGGCGTTCGCCTCGGCGAAGCCGGTGTGCGGGACCTCGCCACGGGGCGCCGAGTAGTCGCCGGCGAACCGTCCCGATCCGGCGACGCGCCAGCCGATTCCATTGCCGAATCCCTCGAAGCGGGCGAGGCCGCCGAAGGACTTGTTGTTCGTCGCGCCGTCGACCTGGAGCATCGGCCGCAGGGCGGAGCGCGCGAGCGGCGCCGTCGGCAGGGGCAGCGGGACGATGTTGACGACGCCGCCCAGCGCGTCCGACCCGTAGCGCAGGCTCGCCGGCCCGCGCGTCACCTGCACCTCGCCGGCGAGGGCGACGTCGGCGGAGGGCGCGTCCTCCTCGCTCCACGAGTAGTCCTCGATGCGATGCCCCGCGTCGGCGACGAGAACGCGAGGACCGCTCAGCCCGCGGATCACCGGCTTGCTCACCTGCGGCCCCGTGGAGAGCACGCGCACGCCGGGGATCTGGGCGATCGCCCTGCCTAACGGCGCCCCCGGCGCCTCGCGCAGCTGGTCGCCGCGGAGGAGCGTGGTCGAGAGCGACACCGGCAGCTGCGGCGTGGCGACGCCGATGACGGTCACCTGGCCCAGCTCGAACGCCGTGGTGTCGCGGTGCGCGGCGGTGTCCTGGGCGGCGGCAAGCGCCGGCGCGAGGAGCGCGCCTGCCACCAGGAGCCAGGCGTGAGGAACGGCGGCGACTGCGGTAAACGCCGTTCCTGACGCCTGATTCCTGGCCCCTGCCGTTCTCATCGCGTCCACTCCGACGACTTCCGCGGCGGGGTCTGGCACGGTGGCCAGTCCTGCGGCGCGCCGTTGGGCGCGTCCGGCATGATGCGGCGGTCGCGCGGGACCGTGGTCGGGTCCTCGCTCGCCAGGTAGACCAGCATCGCCGTCATCGTCGCGTTCGACTTCAGGTCGTCGAAGACGATCTTGTCGAAGCTGTCGCGGTTGGTGTGCCAGGTGTAGGTGAAGTAGTCGAAGGGGAGCGAGCCGAGGTTGAATGCGGGCGCGCCGTAGCAGATGAACGACGCGTAGTCGCTGCCGCCGCCTCCCGGCATCCCGGGGAAGCTGATGTTGAGCCCGCGCGTGAGCTCGGCGGGCAGCCGGGCAAGCCAGTTCGCGTAATTGCCGCCCGCGTTCACCAGCCCGGTCGCCGAGATGTTCACGATGCGGCCGGTGCCGTTGTCCTGGTTGAAGAGCGCCTGCAGCCCCTTCACGATCTCCGGGTGATCGGCGGCGAAGGCGCGCGAGCCGACGAGCCCCTGCTCTTCCCCGCTCCAGTGCCCGACTAGGATCGTGCGCTTCGGATGCGGATAGACCTGCTTCAGAATGCGCATCGCCTCCATCATGGTGACGGTGCCCGTCCCGTTGTCCGTCGCGCCGCTGCCGCCGTCCCACGAGTCGAAGTGCGCGGAGAGCATCACGTACTCGTCCGGCTTCTCGCTGCCGCGGATCTCGGCGATGGTGTTGAACACCGGCACCTCGCCCAGCGCCTGCGACTCCGCGTCGACGCGGAGCACCGGCCCCTGGTTCCGCTCGGCGAGCCGGAAGACGAGGCCGTAGTCCTCGCAGCTCAGGTCGAGCGTGGGGATGGTGGTGGTGCGCGCGTTGAAGATCTTGTCGACGCCCCAGCCCTGCGACCAGAGGTTGGTGATCACGCCGCGCGCGCCGGCGCGCTCGAGGCGCAGCGGGAGATTGCGGTTGGCGAGGCCGAAGGTGCTGTCGCCGGGCGCGGCGGTGCGGAGGATGCGCGCCTGCCATGCGGCGCTCGCCTTCGCGCGCTCCTCCTTCATCCGCGCGTAGGACTCGGGCGTCGCCGACGCCGCCCACGCCGTGTCCGGGCGGCAGGTGGGCTGCGCCATCGAGATCAGCACGTACTTGCCCTTCGCGTTAGGCAGCCAGCGCTCGAACTCCGCGGCGCTCTGCACGTCGGGGAGCACGACCGCCGGCGCCTGCACGGCGCCCTTCGTCCCCGGGCTCCAGGCGAGCGTCGTCCCCTCGAGGCTGCGGACGCGCGGGCTCACGAGATCGACGTGCGTGACACCGCGCCGCCAGCCGCGCCAAGTGCCGTACTGCTCGTTGCGCGCGTCGACGCCCCACGACTTGTAGGTCGCCACCAGCCAGTCGTTCCCCGCCTTCTGCTGCGGCGTTCCCGTCAGGCGCGGACCGATGGAGTCGGTGAGCGCCTGCGCGAGGTCGTACGTGCGCGAGCTGTCCATGCCGATCGTCCAGATGCGGCGAAGGACGGGATCGTTCGTGGCGAAAGTCTGGGCGCGGGCGGCGGAGGCCGCGACGCAGGTCAAAGCGACTGCGGCGAACGTGCGAGTCTTCATGAGAGGCGGGGTAGCGGGTCGCGGGAAGATAGAACGCCGCGCGCGGGGCTGAAAGCAGGAGGCAGGGGGCTGAAGGCTGCCTTCAGCTTTCGGCTCCCGCCTCCTGCTCGCTGCCTTTTGCCGACAGCCTATCCCGCGATCAACCGCACTCGCGTCCCCCAGGGATCGAGCACCGCGACCGCGCCGCCCTCGCGCTCCACGGCCATCCCCTTCTTCTCGACGCTCGCCGCCGCGGCGGTCACGTCCTCCGCGGGGAGCACGATCTCCCACTCGAGCAGCCGCGCGTCGTCGTCGCTCGCCGGCTTCGCGTGACGCGCCCAGGTGTTCGTGCCGAGGTGATGGTGATAGCCGCCCGCCGAGAGAAAGAGCGCGCCGGGATAGTTCCACACCACCTCGAAGCCTAACGCGTCGTGATAGAAGGCGGACGCGCGCTCGAGATCGCCGACGTAGAGATGCACGTGCCCGATCACCGTCCCCCGCGGCATCCCGCTCCACGGCTCGCCGCCGCCCGCTCGCACGAGGTCGCCGACGTTCAGGTGCTCGGTCGTCATCACGATCTGCCGCGCCTCGCTCCGCCACGCGCTGCGCGGCCGGTCGGCGTAGACCTCGATGCCGAGTCCGTCGGGATCCTCGAGGTAGATCGCTTCGCTGACGAGGTGGTCGGCCATCCCGGCGCGCACGTTCATCTCGCCGAGATGGCGGACGAAGCGGCCGAGCGAGGCGCGGTCGGGGAGGAGGATCGCGAAATGATAGAGGCCGAGCCGGCCGCGCTCGGGGCTCGGCTCGACGCCCGGCTTCTCGACCAGCTCGATGAGGACGACGTCTTCACCCTGCGGGGCGAGCCGCGCGAAGGGGCTGCCGTTCGCGTCGCCGCGGTGGAGCACGCGGAGGCCGAGGACGCGCGTGTAGTAGTCGAGCGATCGCTCGAGGTCGGCGATCTGGAGCTTCACGCGACCGAGGCGCGTCGTGTCGGGGAGGCGATAGCCCTCGGGGGCAATGCCGTACTCGCGCGGGGTGGTCGTCGTCGCCATGGTGTCCTGCCTAACGCTGCGCGGGGAGAAGGGTGTAGTCGGCGAAGTTGCCGTAGAGCCGCTCGCCCGGGGCGCCCTCGGTGACCGCCTGCACGAGATACCGCCCGCCGACGAAGCAGCCGCGCCACGACTGGCCGATCCCGCCGAAGACCTCCTCGCGGTCGCCGCGCGAGCGCACGCTGTTCACGCCTATCTTGAAGCTGCGGATCTCCCCGCTCAGCTCGCGCGCGAGCTGCGCGTCGTCGGTGGCGAGGCTGCCGACGAGCGACCCGTTCGACACGTTCATCTCGGCGACGAGCTCCTCGACGCTGTCGACGAGGGTGATGGTGTCGACGGGGCCGAACGGCTCGCGGTGATAGAGCGCGCCGTTGCGGGGGACGCCGAGCAGTGCGGCGGGAGCGATGTAGGCGCTGGTGTCCTGGTGCGGGATGAAGCGATCGGGGTCGAGCGTTCCCTCAAAGAGGGGGACCGCGCCGGCATTGATCGCCTCGGCGATCCCGAGCTTGAGGGTATCGACCTGGTCGCGGTTGATGAGCGGGCCGAAGTCGAGCGCGGGAAGCGGATCGTCGGGCTTGTCGACGGCGACCGGGTTGCCGACGCGGATCGACTTCGCGACGTCGAGGTAGGTCTCGAGGAACTTCGGGAAGAGCCGCCGCTCGACGACGAAGCGCGCGTAGGCGGTGCAGCGCTGCTTCCCGTAGTCGTAGCCCTTCTTCAATTGCGCGGCGAAGGCCTTCCAGTCGGTGAAGCCCCAGACGCCGTAGGCGTTGACCCCCTCCATCTCGAGGATGTGGCGCTTGTGCGAGTCGAGCAGCGCCGCGGCGACCGCGCGACCGCTCGACCGTCCGCCGACGAAGGCGAGGCAGTTCACCCGCTCGCCGCGGACGAGCGCCGGCCCGAGCTCGCCCCCGCCGCCGCTGACGAGGGTGACGGGGAGCCCCGCGCGGCGGAGGAGCGCGAAGCCGACGGTGAGGGAGAAGAGCCCGCCGTCGGTGGGCGTCTTCGCGATCACCGCGTTCCCGGCGAGCGCCTGGACGAGCACGGAGTGGACGAGCACCGAGTACGGGTAGTTCCACGACGCGATGTTCGAGACGACGCCTAACGGCCGGCGGCCGTCCATCATCCCGTCGATCTCGTTGACGTACCACTCGACGCCGTCGACGCAGCGGTCGACGTCGGTCTCCGCCTGCTTGAGCGGCTTGCCGATCTCCCAGATGAGGAGCTTGGCGAGGAGGTCGCGATTCGCGCGCAGCGCGTCGAGGCTGGCGGCGACGCGGCGCTTGCGCTCGTCGAGGTGGACCTGCCCCCACCCGCGCGCCTCGACCGCGGCCGCCTCCACCGCCTCGTGCGCCTCGGCGAGGTCGAGCATCGGCAGCTCGCCTAACGCGCGCCCATCGACCGGGGAGGTGACGAGCCGCGGCCGTCCGGGACTGCGCCACGTGCCGCCGATGAGGTTCAGCGGGCGTCCCTCGGCGTCGAACGCTTCCGGGGTCGCCGCGCGCGCCGCGGCGAGGAGGGTGTCCCACTGCGCCTGCGGAGAGACCTGTTTCATCGCTCGTGACGGGTTCGATCGTTGCGTTCGACGGGGTCCGATGGCTGATTCACAGAGTACCCGAAGTGCAGTTCCGAGTCCACTCTCTTCCGAGTCCACTCTCTTCCGAGTCCCCTCTCTCCGGAGTCGCGTCCCGGAGTTTCCACGTCGACGTGGAAGTGGACGAGGGACGCGCTGGAGCGAGGGTGGGGCTGGGAGGACGTCTGACGTGTGAGTCCTCCCTCCCACGTCCCCCCGTCGTCCCCGCCTCCCCAACTCGCTTCCCCGTCCCGAGTCCACTCACTCGTCCCACGTCACTCTCAGCCCCGCTTCATGTCTTCGGACCTCGGCCGATCCCGCGACAACGCATTCCGCATCCATCTCACGGTCGCCGCGAGCGACCTGGACGAGATGCGCCACGTGAACAACGTGGTCTACGTCCAGTGGGTGCTGCAGGCCGCGGTCGCCCACTGGGAGACCGTCGCGCCGGCGGCGACGCGCGCCGAGCTCGCCTGGGCCGCGCGCCGTCACGAGATCGACTACCTGCTCCCGGCGTTCCTCGGCGACGAGATCATGGTAGTGACCTGGATCGGCGGCGCGGAGGGACTCACCTTCGAGCGCTTCGCCGAAGTGCGCTTCGCCGACGGCCGCGTCGCCGCGAAGTCGCGGACGCTGTGGGTGCCGATCGATCCGAGGACCGGGAGGCCGAAGCGGGTGAGCGCGGAGGTGCGGGGGCTGTTCTCGGTGTGAGCGCCGGTCGGCTTATCGGGGTGGCATCGGAACGCTCCGTGGGGCGGTCGAGCTCCTCGGCGCAACGCGCCGGCTCGGCAACTACGCTGGCTGTGAACTACTGACGCGGATCCTGGCGGATCAAACGGATCGCCGCGGATCTCTTTGTACTATCGCTCGGCGGTGATAACAGGGAGCCGGGGAGGGGCGGAGGGCTCGGTGCTTCGCTGCGGACTCTGTCGCGGGTCGCGTCGGGGGCTCGTCGCGAGGACGGGCACCGCGCGGATTGGGCAGGAAGCACGGCGGAAGCACTGCCCTCGCCAAGAACTGCGGAAGGGGTCCTCTTCGAGCGACCCTCAAATGCTACGAGCCCGAAGCCTGTATGGGGCATGCGGGACGAGACCATCTCGCCATGCCCCACAAAAACATCCCGGCTCGTACGAGTAGAATCTTCCGCCCTTCTTCCGCCGTGCTTGCGTCGTTCTTCCCTGAAAAACCGCGCGATCTCCCCGCCGAGACAGACCAGTACGCGACCCGGAAGAATGCCGCCGAGAATCCCCGCGGTCCCTGCGACTCTTTCAACTGCTGCTCGGCGGTGAATAACAGGGAGCCGTGGAGCGACGGGAGGTGCCATGGTGCCGAGCCCCCCAGCCCCCTGCGAACTCCTCCCCCGGCCTCCCCGGCTCCCTGTGACATCCAGCCAAGGCCGAGAATGATTTTGGGGCGCGCCCGGTGAGACGATCTCACCCGGCGCGCCCCAACAAAGTTCAGCAGCAGAATCCGCGCTCATCCGCTCCAATCCGCGTCCGTAGCTCACGGCGCGATCGGCTCGATCCGCTCCGCGAGCCTTCCCGTCGCGATGAGCTCGCGCAGTTCGTCGGCGACGTGCTCGCTCATCGCGACGATCTGTCTCCAGGTACGGATGCGCGTCGCCTCGTCGTAGGCATAGAAGTCGCCGCGCTCGGGGATGTGCGCGTGCGGGAGCGTCGCGACGAACTCCGGCGACGGCGCGACGATGAGGGCGCGGCGGAAGTTCTTCCCCCTCGCCCGGCGCCAGCGCAGCGACTTGTCGAACCAGCCGGGGACGACGTGCGGGTAGAAGTGCGGGTAGAGCACGATCCCATCGCCCGCGCCGAAGTCGACGTCGAGATGGTAGTCGACGATCCCGCCGTCGCGGTACAGCCCCGCCGCGCCGGGGATCGCGACACCCGAGAGCAGGAGCGGGATCGACGCCGACGCGAGCAGCGCGGCCCGCGTGTTCTCGCGGGTGAGCGGGAAGTGGAGCGTCGGAAAATCGGAAAGGCCGCGGAATGGCGAGTCGTCGCGCGCCGTGTGGAAGATGACGCGCCAGACGCGCCGCGCGAGCACGCGCCGGCTGAGGAGGTTCCCCGCGGCGGCGATCGCCAGCGAGGCGAGCAGGGGCCAGCGACGGTCGGTGGCGCCAAGCCCGCGCAGCTCGGAGGTGACGACGTGCAGCCGCGCCCACGGATGCGTGAGGATCTCGTCGACGCCGCTGGCGCCGAGCAGCACGTCGAGGATCTCCGCGCCGACGCGCGTCACCTCGTCGAGCTGCGGCTTCGGCGTGTAGCGCTGCTCGATGTACGCCTCGTGGGCGCGGGCGAGCGCGGCCAGTGGATCGCCCTGCGCGAGACACGCGAGCCGCCAGCTCCCGATCGACGATCCGATGAGGTGCAGCGGCCGTGTCCGCGGCGCGGCGAAGAGCTCGCCGAAGAAGAAGCGATCGAGCCCGGCGAGCACGAGCCATTTCGGCCCTCCGCTCGCGCCGGGCACGACGTCGACGTCCTCGGCGCGGAGGCCGCGCTCGCGGAGGATGGCGAGCGCATCGGGGCCGGCACGGAGGGCGAGGGTGGACGACACTACACTGCGGGCGGTGAGGTGTGAGGACTCGTGAATCGTGCTTCGTGAAACGGAACGGCGGGGGGTGAGGTGTGAGGTTTTGTGACTCGTACTTCGTGAAACAGAAGGGCGGGCGGTGAGGTTTCGTGGGGAGTGACTCGTGACCGGCGGCAACCGCAGTCGACTGCAGTCAACTGCCGTCAACGCCGGTCACGAATCACATGCCACTCATCCACACACCTCACCCATCGTAGTTCCGTTTTACGGGACACTCATGACGAAACCTCACACCTCACCCATCGCAGGGTCGTTTCACGAGTCACGACTCGCCGTACACCTCGAAGATGCCGGCCGCGCCCATTCCGCCGCCGACGCACATCGTGACCATCCCGAGTCCCCCGCCCCGCTTCCGCAGCTCGTGGATGAGCTGCGCGGTGAGCTTCGCGCCGGTGGCGCCCAGCGGGTGACCGAGCGCGATCGCGCCGCCGTTCACGTTGACCTTCGACATGTCCATCTTCAGCTCGCGGGCGACGGCGAGCGCCTGCGCGGCGAATGCCTCGTTGAACTCGAGCAGGTCCATCTGGTCGAGCGTCATCCCCGCCTTCTTCAGCGCCTTCGGGATCGCGCGGATCGGACCGACGCCCATGATGTCCGGGTCGATCCCGGCGACCGCGTAGGCGACGAGCCGCGCGATGGGCTTCGCGCCCATGGCCTTCGCCTTGTCCGCGTTCATGACGACGACCGCGGCGGCGCCGTCGGAGTACGGGCTCGCGTTCCCGGCGGTGACCGTGCCCGTCGGCTTGAATGCCGGCCGCAGCTTCGCCAGCCCCTCGAGGGAGGTGTCCGGACGCGGGAGCTCGTCGCGGTCGAAGACCGCCGTCTCGACGATCTTCTTCGTCCCCTCCCAGCGCACCTTCTCGATCTCGATCGGCACGATCTGGTCGCCGAAGGCGCCACTGCCTAACGCGCGGGCCGCCTTCTGCTGGCTCTCGAGCGCGAACGCGTCCTGGTCGGCGCGGCTCACTCCGTAGCGCTCCGCCACCCGCTCGGCGGTGAACCCCATCCCGATGTAGCTCTCGGTGAGCTCGGGATGGAGGCGCGTATGGTAGCCCGACATCGGCACCTGGCTCATCATCTCGACGCCGCCGGCGACGACGAGGTCCTGCATCCCGCTCATCACCGCCTGCGTCGCCTGCGCGACGGTCTGCAGTCCCGAGGAGCAGAAGCGGTTCACCGTCACCGCCGCCGCGTCGACGGGGAAGCCCGCGCGAAGCGCCGCGTTGCGCGCCACGTTCAGCCCCTGGCTCGCCTCGGGCATCGCGCAGCCGAGGATGACGTCGTCGATCTCGCGCGCGTCGACGCCGCCGCGGCGCACCGCTTCGGTCATCACCGCCGCGGCGACGTCCACCGGCGTCACCCCGCCCGCGGCGAGCGCCCCGTCGGGCTTTCCCTTCGCCACCGCGCTGCGCACGGCGGATACGATCACTGCGTCTGGCATTGCATGCTCCTTCGAGTTTCTTCGCTTGGTGGGGGCCAGGGGCCAGGCGTCAGGAAGGGCGTTGACTGCCGTTGACGCGGTTCCTTCCGCCTGGCGCCTGACCCCTGAAGGCTTCAGTTCCGTAACGGCTTCCCCGTCTTCAGCGTGAACGCGATCCGTTCCTGCGTTTCCTTCGTCCCGAGCAGCTTGAGGAACGACTCGCGCTCGAGGTCGAGGATGTCCTGCTCCGTCACCGTGCGCGGCGGGCCGTCGCCGCCGCAGAGGACGTAGGCGATCTCGTGGCCGATGCGGACGTCGTGCGCGGTCGCCAAGCCTCCCTCGTGGAAGGAGAAGAGGGCGTAGCTGAGATTGCCCATCCCCTCGCTGCCTAACGCGCGGATGACCCGCGGCGGCGGCGCGACGTAGTCCGGGGCGAGGTCGAGCACGCGCCGCTTCGCGTCGGCGATGAGGAGGTCGCGGTTCATCGACACCCGGTCGGCCGCGCGGAGAAAGCCCTTCGCCCGCGCGTCGAGCGCGCTCGTGCTCGTCGCCGCGGTGGCGATGAGCTGGAAGGCGCGCTTCACCGCCTCGAACGGATCCGCCTCGGCGTAGGGCTCGAGCTCCTTCGTGAAGCGGAAGAGCAACTCTGTCGTCCCGCCCCCCGCAGGGAGCAGCCCGACGCCGGCCTCGACGAGCCCCATGTACAGCTCGGCGTTCGCCTGCACCGCGTCGGCGTGGAGGGTGATCTCCGCGCCCCCGCCGAGCGTCAGCCCGTGCGGCGCGACGACCACCGGGAAGGGCGAGCGGCGCACGCGCTGCACGAGGTTCTGGAAGTCGCGCACCATCGCGTCGAGCGCGCTCCAGTCGCTCTTCTGCACGAGCGCGGCCGGACCGGTGAGATCGGCGCCCGCGGAGAAGGCGCGCGGATCGTCGTTCCCGATCACCAGCCCCGCGCGTCCCTCCTTCTCGATGCGGTCGAGCGCGCGCCCGAGCATCCGCATCACCGGCTCGCCGAGGGTGTTCATCTTCGAGCGGAACTCGAGCAGGACGACGCCGTCGCCGAGGTCGAGCAGCCGCGCGCCTTCGTTCTCGTCGAGCACCGCGCCCGCCCTGCGCGCGACGACTTCGGTGCGGAGCGACCCGTCGGCCGGCGGCGGCACGGGATGCCAGCGTCCGTCGAAGCCGAAGTATTCCTCGCCGTTCGCGCCCTGGCGGTAGAACCCCTCCGTCGCGCGCGCGAGCAGCGCCGGCTCGGAGAGTCCCGCCGCGCGGAATCCCTCGCGCAGACGCTCGGCGCCGATGATGTCCATGATGCGGAAAGGCCCGGCGTCGTGACCGTAGCCCCACTCCATCGCCCGGTCGACGGCGACCGGGTCGTTCGCCAGCTCGGGTCCCTTCTCCAGCGCGTAATGCGCGCCCTCGAAGAGCGCGCGGCGGACGAAGTCGCCGTACTTCCCGTCGAGCGCCAGCGCGCCGCGCACGCGCTCCTCGAGGGGACGGCCGGCGAGCTTCGCGAGCGAGGGATCGGCCGGCTTCTGCTGCGGCTGGTACTCGCCGCTCTTCGGATCGAGGGTGAGGATGTCCTTCCCCTTCTTCTGGTAGAAGCCGCCCCCCGTCTTGTCGCCGAGCTTCTTCGCGGCGACCATCCCCTGCACCCAGTCGGGGAGCGCGAAGTCCTCGCCCGTCGCCTCGCCGAGCCCCTTCGTGACATGGGCGATGACGTCGACGCCGGAGATGTCGCCGGTGCGGAAGGTCGCCGAGTTCGGGCGGCCGATGAGCGGCCCGGTGAGCGCGTCGACCTCGTCGATCGAGAGCCCGCCGTCGCCCATCGCGCGCAGCGCGCCGACGATCCCCTTCACGCCGAGCCGGTTGGCGATGAAGCCGGGCGCGTCCTTGGCGACGACGGTCCCCTTGCCTAACGCGCGTTCGACGAACTCGCGCACGGCATCGATTGTCTCCGGCAGCGTGTCCTCGCCGGGGATGAGCTCGAGCAGGTGCATGTAGCGCACCGGGCTGAAGAAGTGCGTGCCGAGGAAGTGCTGCCGGAAGCGCTCCGAGCGCCGCTCGGTGAGCACGCTCATCGGGATCCCCGAGGTGTTCGACGCGACGATCGTCGTCGGCTTGACGATCTCCTCGAGGCGGGCGAAGAGGTGCTGCTTGGGCGCCGGCTGTTCGATGATCGCCTCGATGATCCAGTCACAGTCGGCGAGGAGCTCGAGGTGGTCCTCGGTATTTCCGGTGTGGACGAGCCGCGCGCGGTCGGGGTCCATGAACGCGGCGGGCTTCGCCTTCACCTGGCGCTCGAGCCCCTGGCGCGCGGGGCCGCTGCGGTCCTTGTCTCCGGGGACGTCGAGCAGCACGACGGGGACGCCCGCCGACGCGGTGAGCGCGGCGATCCCGCCGCCCATCGTTCCGGCGCCGACGACGCCGACCTTTCGAATGCGCATTGTCGTAGTGTGGTTCTCGTGTTCGGGGCGTCAGTCGCGCGCCGCGGCGACGGCGGCGCGCACCGATCGTACCGCGCGGTCGATGTAGCGCGCGCGGTCGATGCGCGTGTCGAGCCGCTGGGTGAGGATCGTCGAAACGACCCCGTGGAGCGTCGCCCAGATCGCCGCGGCGACGACGCGGGCCTCGGTCTCACCGAGGACATCGGCACCGACGCAGGCGAGGATGTTCTCGGTGGTGAGGTCGAGGCTGCGGCGGATGCGGCGGAAGAGATCCCGCGGGATGCGCCGCATCGATTGCGGGTGGAACATATACATGATCTCGTAGAGCTCGGGATTCGCGAGCCCGAACGCGACGTAGTGCCGCGCGACGGCGTCGAGCCGCGCCCACGGATCGCGGTGCGCCTGCTCCAGCGCGAGCTGCTCCGCGTACCAGCGCTGGAATCCCTCGTCGATGAGGGTGTGGATGAGCGCGTCGCGGTTGGCGAAGTAGAGATAGAGGCTGCTCACGGAGCAGCCGACCTCCGCGGCGATGTCGCGCATCGAGACGTCGCGATGCCCGTGGCGCCCGATCAGCCGCCGCGCTGCCTCGAGGGTCTGCGCGCGGAGCGACTGGTCGCGGAGCGCCGCGTCGACGCGCGGCGAGGACTGTGGGGTAGCGATGCGAGGCGGCACGGTCTCTCCGGCACGGATTGCCGAACAGTGTTCTGTCGTAGCGTACCACGGGGGACGCGAGGCGGCAACCGCCGGAAGGTCGTGAACGACGCGTGCGGCTGTGAACTGCTCACGCGGATTCAGGCGGATCGAGCGGATGGACGCGGATACTGCTGGTGCTCGTGATTCTCTTGGGACGCGCTGGGTGCGATGGTCTCGCCTGGCGCGCCCCAAAATCATTCTCGGCCTTGGCGTGATTTTACAGGGAGCCGGGGAGGCCGGGGGAGGCGTTCGCAGGGGCTGCGTGCTCCTCACGAGCGCCACCTCTCGTCGCTCCACGGCTCCCTGTTATTCACCGCCGAGCAGCAGGTGAAAGAACCCGGGGTGATCGCGGGCATTCTCGGCGGGCATTCTCGCGGGTCGCGTGGCGGTCTGTCTCGGCGGGGAGATCGCGCGGTTTTTCCGGGAAGAACTACGCAAGCACTGCGGAAGAACGGCGGAAGATTCTACTCGCACGAGCCGAGATCTGATTGGGGCATGCGGGGCGAGACCATCTCACCCCGCATGCCCCACACAGCTTTCGGGCTCGTAGCACTTGGATGATGGCCCCGGGAGGAACCCTTCCGTGGTTCTTGATGAGGGCAGCGCTTCCGCCGTGCTTCCTGCCCAAACCGCGCGATGCCCGGATGCACGACGAGCCCCCGACTCGACCCGCGACAGAGCCCACAGCCACGCACCGAGCCTCCGCCCCCTCCCCGGCTCCCTGTCATTCACAGCCGAGCAGCAGTAGAAGAGATCCGCATCGATCCGCTCGATCCGCAAAGATCCGCGTCAAGTCGTCAGGAAGCCCGGCCCGGTCGGCGCTTCATCACCCCAGCGGCTTCAAGGCCGCCACTTCGCCCGTGAACGCCTCACGCACCGCGCCGACCCCGATCGCGCAGCGCGGGAGCGTCAGCGTGAACACGGAGCCCTTGCCGATCACGCTCTCCGCGGAGAGCTCGCCGTGCATCCCGCGCGCGAGATCGCGGCTGATCGCGAGGCCGAGGCCGATCCCCTCGCGCACCTGCGTCAGCGACCGATCGAGCTGCACGAAGGGCTCGAAGATCGTCTCGAGCTGCTCGGCCGAGATCCCGACGCCGGTGTCCCGCGTCATGATCGCGACGCGGTCGCCGTGCGCCTCGGCGCTCACCACGATGCGACCGCCCGCCGGCGTGTAGCGGATCGCGTTGGAGAGCAGGTTGAGCATGATCTGCCGCAGCTTCTCCGGGTCGCCGAGCGCGCCGAGCGTGGGATCGATCGGGCGATGCTCCAGGACGAGCGACTTCGCCGCCGCCTGCGGCGCGATCAGGCCGTCGAGACCGGCGAGGAAGGGCTCGAGCGCGACCTGCGTGAGGTCGTAGGTGACGCGCCCCGCCTCGATGCGGCTGAGGTCGAGCACGGCGCTGATCAGCCCGAGGAGATGCTGCTGGCTCGCCCGGATCCGCTGGAGGTCGCGACGCTGCGCATCGGTGATCGGACCGCGCAGCTCCAGCTCGAGCAGCTCGGTGTAGCCGGCGATCGCGTTGAGCGGGGTGCGCAGCTCGTGGCTCATCACGGCGAGGAAGTCGCTCTTCGCGCGGCTCGCCGCTTCCGCATCGGCGCGCGCGCGATCGAGATCGATCGCCGTGGCCTGCGCCTCGGACGCGCGCAGCTCGAGCTCCGCGCGGGTCGCGCTGATCTCCTCGGCCATCCGGTTGAAGCTCGTCGCGAGGCGGACGAGCTCCTCGTCGCCCGACAGCGGGACGCGCGTCGCGTAGTCGCCGCGCGCGATGCTCTCCGCGGCGTTCGTGAGCGAGGCGAGCGGGCGCGTGATCCGCCGGCTCATCGCCCACGCGACCAACGCGCCGAGGACGGCGAGCACGATGCTGATGATCGCCAGGCGCATCACGGAGGCCCGCGCGCCGGCGACGGCGGTCGACTCCGGCATCTCGATCACGATGTCGATGGGCGCGCCGCCGATCGATGCGCTCGCCGAAAGGAAGGTGCCGGCGCCGGGACGCCTGACGATGGACAGCCCCTGGCCGGAGTCCAGACGCTCCGGCGGCGAGAGTGGCTCGCCGCCCACCGTCGACCACACCGTGTCGCCGCGACTCTGGTAGTACGCCCCGACGCCGACGCCGATCAGCTCGCGCAGCGCGCGATCTGCGCGTCCGTCGTCGGCGATGCGGTACTCGCGCGCCAGCGCGCCGATGCGCCGCCCATCTTCGCGCACGGGGGCGACGATCCAGAAATGCGGGTGGCCCTTGTCGATGTAAAGCGCGCTCGTGCGCAGCGAGTCAAGCGAGCCGGGAATGTCGCGCCGCTCCGTGTCGAGGAGGACGGTCCTGCTGTCCACGGACGGCGCGGCGCGCCCCTCCATGTCGTGCACCGCGCGCGCGACCACGCGGCCCGCGGTGTCCCAGAGCTCGACGACGACACCGGTGACGTTCGCGCCGAGGAGCTTCTCCATCGCCGCGCGCGCCGCGGCGAGCTCGCGCGACGACGGCGCGGGCCGCGCCGCGCGGACGATCTCGGGATCGCGCGCCGCGACCGCGAGACCTTCGCGCATGCGCGAGATCGTGTTCGTCGCGAGCCCGGCGAGCTGCTCCGCGGAATGGCGCACGCGATCGGCGGCGGCCTGCCGCGCGGCGCGCGTCAGCGTCGCGTGCGTGAGCAGCAGCGCGGCGCCGAGCACCGCGGCGAGCAGCGTCGAGATGAGGAGCGGCAGCATCCGCTCGATCGATGGGCGCGCCGGGGGACGGCGCGTCGCGCGCGCTGGCTGGGTCACGGTCGAAGGATCGCCGGGGTGCACGAAGCGGGCGGGCGGAGAGCGAGATGCGTCGGCGGTGGTCTGCGCATACCGGTCCCGAGGCAGGAAGCACGCCGTCGCGCCCGGGCCTCGTCACCCGCGGGAGGGGGGCGGCGCGTCAGTTGCACGAGGTCTCGCCGCTGGCAACTCATCGAACGGAGAACGTCCACATGCACATGAATCCGGCGGCGCGGCGCGCGCGCCGCGCGCTCGCATTCGTCGTCGTCGCCACCGTCGCCGCGACGCCGTCGCTCGCGCAGACCTCCGCCCGACTCCCCGACGAGACGGCGATCATCCGCGTCGCGCGCGGGATAACCCCGGCGGTGGTGAGCGTCGTGCAGCAGGGCATCGGCTCGGGCTCGGGGGTGATCATCCGCGCCGACGGCGTGATCCTCACCAACGCGCACGTCGTCGGCGACGCCCGCACGGTCGAGGTCGGGCTCGCCGACGGGCGCCGCGTCGCCGGGACGGTGCTCGCGCGCGATCCCGCAGTCGACGTCGCCGTCGTCCGCGTCGCCCTCACCGGGCTCCCCACCGCGCCGTTAGGCAACTCCGACCAGCTCGAGGTCGGCCAGACGGCGATCGCGATCGGCAACCCCATCGGCCTCGACCGCACCGTGACGACGGGGATCATCTCCGCGGTGAACCGCAGCCCGCGCGGCTTCGAGCTCGGCGGGCTCATTCAGACCGACGCGGCGATCAACCCCGGGAACTCCGGCGGCCCGCTGCTCGACTCGCAGGGCCGCGTCGTCGGGATCAACAGCGCGATCCTGCAGGGAACGACCGGGCTCGGCTTCGCGATCCCGATCAACCTCGCGCAGGACATCGCGAACCAGGTGTTGACGACCGGGCACATCGTCCGCGCGTACCTCGGGATCATCCCCGCCGATCTCTCACCGGAGATCGCGCAGCGCTTCGGGCTCCCGGTGCGCGAGGGAGTGATCGTGCGGGGCGTCGGCGAGGGCACCCCCGCCGCGCGCGCCGGGCTTCAGCCCGCCGACATCATCACGAGCATCGACGGCACCGCGATCCCGACCACGGGTGAGCTCTTCCGCGTCCTCCGCGGCCACCGGCCGGGCGACACGATCCGCATCTCGATCGTGCGCCTCGACGCGCGCGCGCAGGTGACCGGCCGGCCGACGGTGACGGCGCGGCTGGCGGAGGCGCCGGCGGGATGAACCGCGGGGATCAGGGGCCAGGCGGAAGGAACGGCGTCGACCGCAGTTCCTGACACCTGGCCCCTGGCCCCTCTACGCCGGCGGCTCCTGCGCGGCGCCCGAGAGCCATTTGACCGTCTCCAGCAGCCACGGCACCGGGATCGGCTTCTGCCGCACGCGCCAGCGGCCGGGGGCGTCGGCGAGGTCCCAGAAATCGTCGGTCCATCCGCTGACGTAGAGCGTCGGACGCTGGCCGATGCGGTCGGCGATGTCGTGCGCGACCTGCGAGCCGTCGGCGTCGGGAAGGCGGATGTCGAGGATGAGGACGTCGACCTCCGCGCCCACGATGTCGAGCACCGCCATCGCGTCGGCGCGGCTGTGCGCGGTGAGCACCTCGTAGCCGACGCCGGTGAGCACCTCGCTGTAGGCGAGACAGATCGCGGGGTCGTCGTCGACGATCAGGATGCGCGGCGCGGAATCCATGGTCGAGTCTTCGGTCGCTGGCTGATGGCCGACTCGGCGGCGGCGCCGGTCCAGGGGTCGCGCGATCACGAACGCACGGTCGGCGCGATTTTACACGGCGGCGCGCGCGAAGGCCATGGTATTCGCGAAATCCTTACCTGTCAGTGCAGCGCGTAGCCGCCTTCAATTGTTTTCCCGAGGGTCCCCGCGAAGGGGCCGATCTCCTCGCGCCGCCACCACGCGCCCGTGCGCCGCCTCGTCGCCGCGTCCGTGAACCAGTAGCGCCAGAGGACGGTGCGCACCTGCGTCGGGGGCGCGCCGGGAAACGGATTGTCGCGGAAGAGCGCGAGCACCGTCGGGCTCCCCTCGATGAGCCGCTCCTGCGCGATCACGACCCACGGCGACTCCCGCCACGGACCCAGCGACGCGAACCAGAGGTTCCAGTCGAAGCGCGGCTGGTACGGCGCGTAGATCCCCGGGCGCTCCATCGGATCCTGCGGCTTGTAGCGGAAGTGGTACGTCCGCCAGCTCACGCCGTCGCGCGAGCCCTGGAACTCGATCTCGTAGCGCGCCTCCGTCATGTTCGCGAACAGGCCATAGCTGTTCGCGATCCGGAACGGCTCGAGCGTGCGCGCGGGGATGAGCAGCGGCGCGAGCCCGAGCATCCCGAGCACCGGCGCGAGCGTGGCGAGAAAAACCCAGCCGAGGACGACGCGCTCCCCCCACGTCGCCCACGTCGCCCGCCGCACCGCCGCGACGACGGGCACGCTCCGCCGGAAGAGCCACGCGAACGCCTCGTCGTCGAGCAGGAGGACGCCGAGGACGAGCACGAGATAGTTGAGGAACGCGTAGTTCGCCGTCGCGATGATCCCCATCTGCAGCGCCGTCACGATCGCGAAGCAGGCGACGCGGAAGCGGCGCGGCAGGAAGAGCGCCCAGACCACGCCCAGCTCGACGACGAGCGTCAGCAGCGCGGTCGCCGCGTGATACCAGTGCGGCATCAGCTGCTGCACGTACCATCCGGGCCAGGCGGGGAGGGGCCCGTTCTCGTAGTACTGGTCCATCGCCGTGAGATTCCGCCAGTGCGGATCGCCGCTCGCCAGCTTGACGACGCCGGACTCGAAGTAGATCCGGAACCACTCCCAGCGGAGCATGAAGAGGCTGATCGGCGAGGGCGGATCGTGCGCCCCGAGCCGCGGTCTCGTCCCGCGCGGCGCGAAGAAGATCGAGATGAAGCCGGCCTCGAGGAGCATCCCGTCCGACTGGTACGCCGAGAAATCCTGGAGCACGGCGATGCAGGAGAGGAAGCAGAGAGTGCAGACCGCGACGGCGATCCTCGGCGCGACGTTCAGCGCGAGGAGGATCGACGCGACGAGCCCGAGCGCGACGACGAGCATGAGGGCGCGGTCGCCCGCGCCCGCCCAGAACAGCGTCGGCGCGTACCAGAGGTGGCGCACGCCTGGGACCGCGACGGCGAGCTCGTGGAGGTAATCGCCCGCGGGGAGGATTCCGCGCTCGCCGATCAGCCCGCGAACCTGGAAGACGAGCGCGTAAAAGGCCGAGAGGAAGACGAGCCCGAGGGCGCGCAGGAAGAGCCAGCGGGGCCAGAGCATGCCGGTGGAGCAGGCAATGGGCGTGCGCGAGGGTGGGGTCGCGGGTGGGCTCGCTGGGCGATCTCCGCTCCGGCTCGCATCGTGCGGTGCCGCACCCTTTGCAGCCGCCCGATCGGGGCCGGAGCAGACGTTCGTCCATCCATCCACACGAGAGAACGGGGCATGACCTTCACCAGGCACTGGCTCACCACGAGCATGCTCGCCGCCGCCGCGCTCGCCGCGTGCAGCAAGGGCGACAACGCGAACACCGACACGACGGCCTCGGGCACGGCGAACGGAAACGTCGCCGCGAGCTGCCCTAACAACGACACGCAGCTCAAGCTCGCGGCGGGCTTCTGCGCGACGGTCTTCGCCGACAGCGTCGGCCCGGCGCGCCACCTCGTCGTCGCGCCTAACGGCGTCGTGTACGTCGCGCTCGAAGGGACGAAGCCTTCGCCCGAGAAGCAGATCGGCGGACAGCCCGAGCCGAAGGCGTCCTCGGCGGTCGTCGCCATGCGCGACACCACCGGCGACGGCAAGGCCGACGTCATCGAGCGCATCCCCGGCACGGGGAACACGGGGATCGGGATCTACAGGAACATGCTCTACGTCGACGAGGGGACGAAGATCGTCCGCTTCCCGCTCGACTCGACGAGCGTCGTCCCGAAGGGGCAGCCGCAGACCGTGGTCAGCGGGCTTCCGCTCAGCCCCGGGCACCGCTCGCGCAACTTCGTCATCGACCAGAACGGGGCGATGTACGTGAACGTCGGCTCGGCCACCAACGCCTGCCAGCCGAAGGACCGCACGCCGGACATGCCGGGCACCGATCCCTGCACCGAGCTGCGCACTCGCGCCGGAATCTGGAAGTTCGACGCGAACAAGACGGGGCAGACGTTCTCGCCGAACGCGCGCTTCGCGACCGGGCTGCGCAACGGGATGGGGCTCGCCATCGACCCCGCCGACGGCAAGCTCTGGGCGACGCAGCATGGGCGCGACGGCCTCTTCGACTACTGGAAGAGCAAGTTCCCCGACCCGAAGTACCAGGCGGAGAACCCGGCCGAGGAGCTGGTGCAGGTGAACCAGGGTGACGACTTCGGCTGGCCATACTGCTACTACGCGGTCGATCAGAAGAAGCTCGTCGACGCGCCGGAGTACGGCGGCGACGGGAAGAAGGACGACCGCTGCAAGGACAAGAAGGAGTCGGTCGCGACCTTCGGCGGGCACTGGGCGCCGATGGATCTCTTCTTCTACACGGGCAACCAGCTCGCCGACAAGTACAAGAAGGGCGCGTTCATCGTCTTCCACGGCTCGTGGAACCGCGCCCCCGAGCAGCAGGCGCCGAGCCGCGTGGTCTTCCAGCCGCTCGACGGGGGAAAGGCGCACGGCGACATGGAGATCTTCATCGACGACTTCGCGCAGGTGCCGGCCGATCAGGTGCAGCCGGGCACGGTGAAGCATCGCGCAGTCGGCATCGCCCAGGGCCCCGACGGCTCGCTCTACGTCTCCGACGACCTCGGCGGCCGGATCTACCGGGTGACGTACGGCGCGCAGAACGGGAAGCAGCAGGTCGCGGCGCGCCGTTAGGCGGTACGGCGGGGGCCAGGGGCCAGGCGTCAGGAACAGCGTCGACTGCAGGTGACGCAGTCCCTTCCGCCCGGCCCCTGGCCCCTTCTCTCACTGCCTAACGCTGCCCCGCCTCTCCGTCCCGCCCGCGGCGGATCGGGACGTCGAGCGCGCGGGCGACGTTCACCCGCCCCCACCCGTAATACGGATCCTGCCCCGGCGCGCCGAGATCGTCGGCGCTCTCGATGATCCGCTGGCGGATCAGGTCGGGATGGTTGTGGCCGTACTTCGTCACGAGCATCGCCGCGAGGCCGGCGACGGTCGCCGAGGACCAGCTCGTCCCCGCGCCGCGCACGATGCCGCTGTACGCGGGCTGGCCGGGCCGGCATTGCGGCGGCGTCGGGAGCGCGGGCCCGGGCGAGGTCGTGCAGGTGAGCCAGATCCGCGAGTTCACGAACGCCGCGTTCCCGCCCGGCGCGGCGACGGTGATGTCCGAGCCGAAGCCGTTGGTCGGCAGCACGTGATCGGGATCGACGGGATCGTCCGTGAGCGGCGCGGTGAGCGACACGCAGATCACGTGCGGCGCGGCGCAGGGAATGCCGAGACGCCCCCGCTGGCGTGCGACGTCATGATTCCCCCCGCCGTCTCCCCCGGGCGTGACCGAGACGACTCCCTTCCGCCACGCGTACTCGAAGGCGCGGACGTACGCGTGATACAGCGTGTTGGACGCGACGGTATCGACGCTGATGCCACCGGCGAAGCTCATGACGTCGGCGCGCTGCTTCACCGCCCAGTAGATGCCGGCGAGCCCGTCGCCGGCGAGGACCCCGCGCGCGTTCACGACCTTCACCGCGATCAGCGTCACCTGCTGATTCACTCCCGCGAGCTGGCGTCCCGCGCTCGCGACCAGCGAGGCGTCCGCCGTACCGTGCCAGAAGCGATCGGTCCACACTTCGCGGTCGGGATACTGCGCCTTCGTCTCCGCGTCGTCATCCGAGAAGGAGGCGGAGCTCTCCATGTCGACGAGTCCGGCAAGCTCGGGGTTCAGGTAGTCGATCCCCGAGTCCATGATCGCGACGCGCGCCTTGTCCCAGCCGAGGTAGCCCGCGGCCCAGGCGTCGTCGGCGTGAACCGCGCGAAGGTTCCACTGATGGGCGTAGAGCGTCGCGAGCGTCGGCGACGTGCCGCTCCCCGCGTCGCGCGGGAGCGCGTCGCCCGCGCCGTCGGGCGGTCCGGGATCGTCGGCGTCCATCGAGATATCCTGCTCGGCCGTCGCGACCGCCTCGACGCTCTCGATGCGGTCGTCGGCCCGCAGGTCCGCCAGTCGATCCGCATCCAGACCCTCGATGGTCGCGACGCCGATCTCGTCGAGGGATCGCGTGAGCCGTCCCCCGAGACGCGCGACGTCGTCCGCGAACCCGGGAGGAACCTCCTCGGCACGGAAGAGCACGAGATAGCGGCCGCCGTCGGTGTCGGCGGACACCTCGGCCGCCGGCCTGCGGTCCGCCGCGGGAGCGAGCGATCGCGAGCCGTCCGCGCACGCGACCGAGATCAGGGAGACGACGAGCGCCGACAGGGAAACGCGAGCGGGCGTGTGCATGGAGACCTCCGCCATGAGAGTCCGGAGCGCGGCATCCGGACGTGAAGGCGTGCGCACTTCTCGGCCGCGCCCAACCTGGCGGACGAGGTTAGGCGCGCGGTCTCACCCAGCTCTTTGCTGCGTCTTATCGGGGCCGTCACCGAGCGGAGGAACCGCGGTCGACGCCGTTCCTTACGCCTGGCCCCTGGCCCCCGCCCGCTCGATCGCCGCGCTCAGTCCCTCATCGTCCCAGGCCTCGTCGAAGCGGCGGCCGTTGATGAAGAAGGTCGGCGTGCCGTTCACTCCGCTCCGCACGCCGCTCATGAAGTCGCTCTGGATGCGCTCGGCGGAACGCTCGGCGCGGACGTCGGCCAGCACCGCGCGGCCGTCGAGCCCGAGCTCGCCCGCGTACTCGGCGAGCCGCGCGTCGCCGAGCGCGTCGGGTCCGTCCTGCTGGTGCGCGTAGATCGCGTGGTGCATCGCCCAGAAGCCGCGTTCCCCGCCGTGCGCGCCCGCGGACTCCGCCGCCTCGGCCGCGTGCTCGGCGTGCGGGTGCATCTCGGTGAGCGGGAAGTTGCGGAATACGAAGCGCAGCCGGTCGCCGAAGCGCCGCACCACGCGCTCGACGATCGGCGCCGCGCGGCCGCAGTGCGGACACTCGTAGTCGCCGTACTCGACGAGCGTCACCGGCGCATCGGCCGGGCCGAGCGCGTGGTCGTCCGCGCCGACGGGAGGAGTGAGGCGGCTCATCGGCCCGCGCCCGCCGTCTGCGCCCCGGACTGCATCCCTTCGAGTGCCTCGAGGATCCCGTCGGCGCCGGGGTTCACGCCGACGGGAGAGACGTAGCTCCAGCGGATGACCCCTTCGCCGTCGACGACGAAGAGCGCCCGCTCGGTGGTGCCCTCCTTCTCGCGATAGACGCCATAGCGTCGCGCGACCTCTCCCTTCGGCTCGAAGTCCGCGAGCAGCGGGAAGTGCAGGTGGCGGTTCTCGCTGAAGGCGCGGTGACACCACACCCCGTCGACGGAGATCCCGACCGGCTCCGCGCCGAGCCGGCGGAACTCGGGGAGAATCTGGTTGTAGAGCGCGATCTGATCGCCGCAGACCGGACTCCAGTCCGCGGGATAGAAGACGAGCACGACGTTCTGCCCGCGGAAGTCGGAGAGCGACACCGTCTGGTCGGGGGTCGCATGGAGTGTGAAGTCGGGCGCGGGCGTGCCCGGCGTCAGGGCGGAGCTGTTCATGAGGGCGGGATGCTCGGGGTCGGTAGTGGGAGCCGCAGGACAGCGCTGCACGTCGCATGCGCGCGCCGCCGCATCACGAGGATGGCGGTCGCGGGCACCGATGGAGAGACGGGGGAACGCGGATTGCGCCCCATCGTCGGCCAGCCGCGCCGATCACCGGCGATCCGACGATCAACCGAGGACCACCAATGCCCGACACCGCCGGCATCATCGCCGACCTGAACGATCTGCTGCAGCTCGACCATGACGCGGTCGAGGCCTACACCGTCGCCATCGACCGCGTTCGCAGCGAGCGGTACCGGGATGCGCTCGTGCAGTACCGCAACGATCACAAGCGGCACATCGAGGAGCTCGCCGCGCTCGTGCGCGCGCGCGGCGGGCTGCCGACGGAGCTTCCGCACCCGACGGGCGCGCTGAAGCTCGTCGTCCAGGCGTTAGGCTCGGCGGGGAACGACGCGACGCTGCTCCTCGCTTTCAAGGCCGTCGAGGGACAGGCGCGCGACAAGTACCGCCGCTTCGCCGCGGAGACGGACTATCCCGAGGACGTGAAGAGCGTGATCGCCCGCGCCGCGGAGGACGAGACGCGCCACTACGCCTGGGTCGAGCAGACGCTCAGGGAGCTCGGCGCCGGCGCGGGCACCGTGCAGCACGCGGCGGCGAGCGCGATCGAGATGGTGCACAAGTTCATCGCCGACCCGCTCGAGCGCGCGGAGCGCGACCTCATGCGCGCGGTGGGAAGCGTGGTCGGCACGGCGAAGAGCGCGGGCGAGCGTGTGGTCGCCGACTCGATGCGGACCGCGGACGCGGCGAAGGAACCGGCGAGCAAGGGCGACACGCTGCGCTTCGTCGCCGCGCTGCACGCCCTCGAGGAGTCGGGCGACGTCGAGGGGATCGTCTCCCTCTTCGACGAGAGCGCGGAGATCAGCAACCCGAACGATCTCGTGCCGCACCGTGGCGCCGAGGGCGCGCGCCACTTCTGGCGCGCCTACCGCGACAGCTTCGAGGAGATCCACTCCGACTTCTCGCGCATCGTGGAGCGCGAGGGCACCGCGATGCTCGAGTGGACGAGCACCGGCCGCATCCACGGCCACCCGGTGACGTACGCGGGCGTGAGCGTCGTCGAGATGGCCGACGGCCGCGTCAAGCGCTTCCGCGCGTACTTCGACCCGGCGAAGCTGGAGGCGCAGCTTTAGGGAGTACGGGGTACGGGAGTACGGGGTACGGGAGTACGGGAGTACGGGAGTACGGCACTGCCATGTCGCTGTTGCGTACTCCCGTACTCCCCGCGAGTGGACAGCGGGCGTCTCTGCAACAGGACGTTGTGCGGCGGGTCACGATCCTGGAGTTGGGCGCCAAGTGATTGCCGTGATGTGAGTTGCCGTGTGTGACGGCGCGGGCCGGGGAATGGCCGGGGCTCTGCATTCATGGTGGGCGAGGCGCGATGCACGCGCCCACCAAGTCGCGGAGAAACTCACATGACCCGATTCTTCCGTCCGATCGTCGTTGCCGGCGCGCTCATTCTCTCGGCGTCGCCCGTGCTCGCCCAGAAGAAGCATCTCACCCCTCGCTCGCAGTCGGGCGCCGGCTCGTACGGCGGTGTGTATGGCAGCGGGAACGCGCGCGATGACGACCGCGACGATGATCGTGATGACGATCGCGACGACGACCGCGACGACGACCGGGACCATGATCGCGACCGTGATCGCGACCGTGATCACGACGACGATCACGACGGCCCGGGGAAGCACGGCCGCGGCCACGCCTACGGCCACTACAAGAACAAGGAGCGGAAGGGCGTGAAGTGCTTCGACCGCAACTATGACTCGATCTGCGACGACGCGCAGAGCGGGCAGACGAGCGGCTACCCCTCGCGCTACCCGACCACCGGCTACCCGACGACGGGCTATCCCTCGCGCTATCCGACCAGCTCGACCGGCCGGATGAGTCTTCCCGACATGATCGGCGCGATCGCCGCGGCCAAGGGGCAGCGCTCGGCGGAGGTCTCGCGCTGGATCGGATCGCAGCCGCTGAACCTGCGGACGACGCGCGCGGCGGGGGGACGACTCTCGCAGGCGGCGTGGTACGCTCCGTCGGGACAGCTCGTGCAGCGGTGGGTCGACCGTGACCTCGACGGCCGCGCCGATGCGGTGCAGCTCTTCGAGAAGGGACGGCTCGTCCGCACCGTCACCCGCTGAGCGGCGGTCGATACCTGACCTGGTGCAGCGACACGAAGCTGGGCGCCCGGCCCGCGCGATCCGCGCGAGCCGGGCGTCGTCATTCGATCCTCCACAGACCTCACCGCACTGCTCGCCGCACGCGCGCGCCGTGCGCCGGGTTTCCTGCGCGTTCCGGGATCTCTGCGTTCGCGGGGAGGCCGGGAGGTGGGGAGCACTGCACGGAGAGATTCCTTCTTTCCCGCGTGCTGAACCTTCTTCAGCTTCGAAGGCAGGAGCGCCGTGCGCCGGAAGCGGTTTGAACGAAGTCCCCCACGGACGTCCTCCCCACTGAAGTCCTCCCCACCTCCCGATCTCCCCGCGAAAGGCAGAGATCTCGCCCGTCGCACGATACCGCGCGCACGGCGCGCACGGCGC
>JABFXC010000068.1 GCA_013361935.1 Gemmatimonadaceae bacterium | reverse complement strand
GCCCTCGCTCGGACCGTTAGGCGACGTGCGGGTGCACCGCGACGCGGCGGCGGCGCGTGCCGCCGCGTCGCTCGACGCGGTCGCGTTCGCCGCCGGCCGCGACGTCGCCTTTGCCGAGGGGCGGTACGCGCCGGAGACGCCTGGGGGCAAGTGGCTGCTCGCGCACGAGGCGGCGCACGTGACGCAGCAGCGGGGAGGGAAGGCGCACGTGCAGCGGCAGCCGCGCGGCTCGGTTCTCGACGATCCGATGGCGCGCTTCGGCGAGGGTCAGGCGATGGCGGACTTCGACATGACGCCGCCCGACAGCTCGGATCCCACGACGCACGCGCTGATCACGGAATACGTCGTCTCGGCCACCCCGACGATCGAGGATCCGAGAACCCGGCGCCGCCGACGCGACGACGAGACCATCGCGCTGCACTCGGCGCGGATCGCCGAGGACCAGCGGATCACCGCCTACGCGGTGCCGATCAGCTGGCTGACACGCGTTCCCCCGGCTCGCCCGACCACGCAACGCCCGCCGGCGCCACCCCCGCCGCCCGTCCATGAAGGCGAGGGTGAGCCACCTCCGAGCACCGAATTCTCGGCGGGAGACGTCGTCTACACACCGGATGGCCGCGCGCTCCGCGTCGCCGAGGCGACCGCGGATCACGTCATCACCTTCGAGTACACGAAGTTCGCCGTCGGCGCCGGATCAGCGACACTCGTGCAGACCGGCGGCGGAATCTTCCTCATCGATGCCGGCGTCGGACCCGGCGGTGGAAGAGGGATCAGCCGCGCGGTCGCGAACCGCATCGCCGAGATCGTCGGCCACGGGGAGATCCGCGGTGTCTTCCTGACGCACCTTCACCTCGATCACTTCGCGATGCTGCGTCGCCTGCGCAGCCTGGTGCCGATTCGCGAGATCGCGATGAGCGAAGCGCAGCGGACCGCCGAGCAGCACGATCGACTGCGCCGGGATGTCATCGCCGGCGAGGAGGAGTTCCTCGCGCGGGAACGGGCCGCCCGTCTCGCCGACGGCCCGGCGCGCGCGCGCTTCGTCGCCGATCTGGAGCGCGAGGCTCGCCCCGACCAGGCGCTCGATCCGGTCGACGTGGAGCGGCGCTGGGGGGAGCACGTCGACGCCGAGGTCGCGGCGCTCCCCCGCACGAGCGAAGGCGTCATGATGCCTAACGAGCGCGGCATCATGGAGACGTACGGCACGCGTCCCATGCATGGCCCGGAAGGGCAGCCGCTGCGCCCGTCGGACGTCGACATCGCCGACGCACGGCTCATCGGGATCAGCGATCCCGCCAGCGCCGGCGTCGAGCGCCTGGCCGAGCACCAGATGGACCGCTTCTCCACCAGCTTCCTGATCCAGACGCCGGCCGGCACGCGCATCATCGTCCTCGGTGACCTCCGCGCGAGCGACATGCTCCGTCTCCGGGACAACCTGATGGAGACGCTGGGCAGCAGTGCGGCACGGTACCAGATCTGGGAGATCGGGCACCACCTGCAGGAGGGATGGGCGGGCCAGCGTCTCGACCCGGGCGACGCGCGGCTCGACGCACCGGGAATCCGGCGCACCCGCGCCGAGAACCTCCGCAATCTCCTGCAGCTCCTGCACGACGCCCGCGAGCGCGGTCATGGCGGCACGGCGGGGAGCGACCTGATCACCACGTCGATCGACCCGAACCAACTCGACCTCGGCACCGTCGAGCTGCTGCGCTCCATGGGCTTCGAGATCGCGCCCGCGAGCAACCGCTCCGACGTCCAGCTCCTCGAGGTGATGGCGTCCACCGGCGAGCGCGTCACGGGCTACACCGGCGGGACGACGCTGCTTCCGGACACGCCCGCGACGCTCGAGCGAGCACACCGCGCGCGCGACGTGTGGACGGCGGAAGCGGAAACGCGCCGCACGCGGCTCGAGACCCTGCCCGACGACGATGCCCACAGAGCGGAGCGCGATCGCCTGACGCAGGAGATCAGCGATCGGACGCGGTGGCGGGACGAGATGAATGCGCTCGAGACGAGCTACCGCAACGCGGTGGACGCGTCGCGCCACGGGCAGACGATGGCCGATCGCCATCAGCCGGAAGCGCAGGCTGCGCGCGAGGCGCGGGAAGCCATCGAGCGCATGTGCACCGAGCGCGGCATTCCCCCCGTCGAAGTCTCCTCGATGCGGTTCACCGGTGCCGCGCTCCTGCTCATCGGGCGCGATCCGGGCCAGGATCCCGATCCCAACACGCCGGAGGGACAACTCCGGTTGCGCGAGCGCGCGATGCGCGAGATGCGCACCCGCATCGAGACTCGCCTGCGCGAAGTGCGCGCGGCCGCGACTCCCGATCCGGCGGAGGTGGGCACGCTCTACTCCGACCTCCGCGAGTACGAGACCCAGCTCGACGCGCTCATCGCCGCGACGCCCGAGGGATCGAGCAAGACGATCCTGCTCGCCGAGCGCGGTCGCGTCACCTCGATGCATCAATCGATGGTCGTCGAGAGCGCCGCGGAGCCTACCCCGAGCCGGCTTCCCACCGGCGAGCTCGTCGAGACCAGAGTCGAGCGTGTCGAGGCGCCGCCGGAGCCGGGTCGCGTCGCCCGCGGAATGCTCGGCGCGCTCGAGGTCACCGGCCGCGTCATGGGCGCGGTGATGGCCGTCTCGAGCGTCACCGGCAGCGCAGAGCTCATCGACCGGTACGAGCAGGGGACCGCGACCACCGGGCAACTCGTCGTCGGCGGCGCCGAACGCATCACCTCGGGCATCGTCGGGTTGCAGATGCTGCGCGGGGCGCGGGTCGGTGGCGCGGCGTTCGCCGCCATCTCGATTCTCCAGGTGGGCGAGGCGGCGCTCGGTCATTATCAGGACACGCGCGACCGGAACATCGCGGTCACCGACACCGCGATTCGTGGCGCGGTCAGCCTGGCCTGCATGGCCATCGGCGAAGCGTTGATCGCGACGATGAATCCGATCGGCATCCTCGCCGGCGCCGCGATCATGTTCCTGGGACCGCAGATCCTCGACGTGCTCGGTCTCACCGCGTGGCTCGAGCGGAAGTTCGGCTTCCTTCCCGAGGATGTCACCGGCCTGCATCAGGATCTTCGACGGCTGCTCGACGAGTATGCGATCATCGCCGGCGCGGTCTTCCATGCGGAACGCGATCCCGAGGCGATGGCCGAGATCAACGTCACGGACCCCGTGCGGGCGCGCGCCGCCGCCGAGCAGGTCGTGCTGCGGCACCGCCAGCGCGCGCACGAGCTCGAGCCGGAGATCCTCGATGGCTTCGATCAGGCATACCGAACCGCGCGCACGAGCTACGCGGGGCTGCAGGAGCTCGACAGCTGGCGCCGCGAGTTCCTCGAGCAGCAGCAGCTCGCCTGGACCGGGCTCCCCGAGCAGGTACCCGTCGTTGGCGAGCATCAGTACCCGAACCCTCCCGCGCCTCCCACGGACGCCGGCGTCGCGCTCCCCGGTGGGACCGAGGATTACACGGCCGGAACTCCCGACGCCGGAGTCTACGTCGGACCGGACGGACGGCCGACCTCCGATTTCATCCTTCCCTCGACAGGCGATGGCGGTGCCTCCGGGGGCCCACTCGGCCTTCTCGACCTGTCGGGCACCGTCGCCGACACGAGCGAGGAGCCGCCGGTGTTCTACACCGAGGCCGACCGTCGCCGGCACGCGTCGATGGCCCGCTTCGCCGCGATCGAATCGCGGATGTCGCTCAGCAACATGACGGCCGACGAGGTCGATCGGATGGACCAGTGGTCGCAGATCCACGAAGGCATCGCCAACGTGCTCGACGCGCTCCCGTCGGCGCGGCGCGACGGCAACTGGCTCGACGTTCGCACGAAGCAGAGCGAGCTGCGGCGCATGATCGACAACGCCCGCTACCGCCTCGACCCGTCGAGCTTCGGCGACTATCGCAGCACGCCGCTCCTCGCGCCGGGCACGGACGCGCGCCGCGAGTACGAGCGCCTGCTCCGCGAGGCGGAGAACCGGGTGCAGAACGCGATGTCCATGGTCGCGTATGCGCCCTTCGCCGCGCAGATCGGCTACCAGACGATGAGCGGCGAGGCGTACGACCCGGTGGCGCAGGCGGAGATGGAGGCGAACGGCGTGACCGATCGGAGCTCACTCTTCATCCCGGCGAATCCCAGCGAGCAACCCGAATGGGGAAGCCTCGAGCGACAGGGTCACGTCGTCATCGCGAACGACGCCTACACGACGTACACGACGGTGCTCGGTGAGACCCCGCGCCCGCCGCAACGCTTCCTCGACGACAATGCGCTCTATCGGGACTTCTCGGTCCTCCAGGACGACTATGCGCGCTACGTTCGTGACGACTACGTCGAGCGAATGCTCGCCCGGCTCGAGGCGATCGAAACGTCGACGGACCTCGCGATCGGCACCGCCGAGCGCATCGCTCGCGCGGACGTCGCGGCGGGCATGGACACCACCACCGTCGGCGGTGTCGACGCGATCAGCGGCGGGCCGCCGCCACTCTCCCACGCCGAGGAGGATCTGCGCCAGATCGAGGCACGGCGCCGCGAGTTCAACACGCGACGGTCCGAGCGCAAGTGGCGCGACGGACTGATCTTCCCTTCGGAGATCGCGCAGCTGGCGGCCGAGCGCCGCGGCCTCGCGGTTCGCTCGTATGGCGCGGCGCTCGGCGCCGGCGGGCACCCGATCACCGCGCCGGAGGAAGCCGCGCTCCGCACCGGGGAGTTCGGCGCGCAGGGTGCGCGCGCGCTCACCGACGTCGGTTCGATCGAGAACCGGCTGATGCTCGTCCACGACCTGCGCATCCCCGACGCGGGCGGCGTCGTCACCGGCATCCTCCGCCTCGACCCGGCGCCGGTGGAGACGCGCGACACCGTGAAGCTCGTCGGCGTCGTGGAGACGGGTTACCATACCGACTATCTGTGGGGCGCGATCACGACGCATCATCCGTGGCGCGTGATCGCGCTCAACACGAACGCCGAAGCTGTCCTCGGCGACGACGCGATTCACGAGGTCCCGACGCGACGCCTGATGCAGGCGCTGGTTAGCGACCTGCCTCTCACCTTCCGTCTGCCGGAGAGCCACTGAGTGACGACCGACGCCGAGCACGTGACGCGACTTCCCGGCGGCGCCGAGCTCACCCTCCGCGTCCCGACGACGCGCGACATCGAGTCGCTCGTCCTCCTGCCGCGCATCCGGAGCGCCGAGCGTCTCGCGGCCGTGCGGCCACTGCTCTTCTTCAAGATGGTCGCGCGCGTCGACGGCGCGCCGATCACGATCGAGCAAGCCGACGCCTGGGCCGCCGACCCCGCGATCAGCACCGCGCTCCTCCCCCGCCTCCAGTCATTTCTCGACAGCGGCCGCCGCGCCGGGATCGCCTACGCGCAGTGCCCCGGCTGCCGCGCCTGGGAGGCCCGGCTCGACGTCGCGGCGTTAGGCATGGCGCTCGGCGCGCAGCTCCCCCCGCTGTTCGAGGGCGAGGCGCTCGCCATCCCGATGCTCAGCCATCCGCTGCGCCGGGGCCATCGACCGCACGGCGTGCCGACGACGTCACGCCTCCGCGCGTCGCTGCCGTCGGCGGTTCGGGGCATCGACGCGCCCGTGCGCGAGCCGGTCGTCGGCGACATCGAGCCCGTGCCGCAGAGCGTGCCCGCGGGCGCCGCGCCCGTGCTCCCCGGCCGGCGCGAGGTGGCGGCATGGGCGGAGTGGGCGCCGCCCGACGCCCCTCGTCCGGCCGGCCGCGACCACTGGCGCCACGAGCTCCCCGCCTTCCACGCCGTCCTCCGCCTCTCGCTCGCCCTCGACCCGGACGGGCTCGGCGATCCCGCGCTCGTCGAGCGCATGCCGGCGATCGACTTCTGGTTCCTCGACGCGCTCTACTGGCTCACCCACGCCGTCGACGTGAACGACCCCGCGCCTCTCGCGATCCGCTGCGGCCTCTGCGGCGCGGCGTTTCTTCCCGTGCGCTGACGACGTCTCTCGCCCGTCGCGCCTAACGCTCCAGCTCCCGCAGCAGCTCCCCGCCGAGCACCCGCCCGTTCTTCTGCAGCTCGCGCATCACCGCGCGCCGCAGGTGGCGCATCGCGATCGGCGTCCCCTCCGCGGCCGCGAGATACGCCGCGGCGAGCGCCACGTTCTTGATCTCCCCGCCCGAGAGCTCCACCGGCTCGGCCAGCTGCGCGAGGTCGACGTCCTCGTCGCGCGCCGCGTCGGCGGGGAACATGCCCTCCCAGATGCGCAGCCGGTCCGCGGCGTTCGGGAGTGGAAAGTCGATCATCACGTGGAAGCGCCGCACGAACGCCTCGTCGAGGTCGCGCGCGCGGTTGGTCGCGAGGATCACCACCCCGTCGTGCGCTTCCAGCCGCTGCAGCAGATAGCCGATCTCGACGTTCGCGTAGCGGTCGTGCGCGTCCTTGACCTCGCTCCGCTTCCCGAAGAGCGCGTCCGCCTCGTCGAAGAGGATCGCCGCGCCCGAGGCGCGCGCCTCGTCGAAGATGCGCCCGATGTTCTTCTCCGTCTCGCCGATGTACTTGCTCACCGTCTGCGAGAGGTCGACGCGGAAGAGATCGAGCCCGAGCTCGCGCGCGAGCACCTGCGAGGCCATCGTCTTCCCGGTGCCGGGCGGCCCGGAGAAGAGCGCGGTGAGCCCACGCCCGACGCCGAGCCGGTCGCCGAATGCCCAGTCGTCGAGCACCTTCCGCTGGTGCCGTACCCACGCGACGGCGAGGTCGAGCTCGCGCGCGATGCGCTCCGGCACGACGAGCTGCGCGCGCGTGTAGGGCAGGGGCAGGCGCTCCGCCGCGGGGCCCATCGCCGCGCCGCCGACCGCGCGCGCCGCGTCCTCGATCATCGCCGCGTCGAGG
>JABFXC010000220.1 GCA_013361935.1 Gemmatimonadaceae bacterium | reverse complement strand
CGGCCGTGCCGCCCGAGCGGCCCGCGCCGCGCCCGCCGCCACCGCGCCGTCCGAAGGTCGACTCTTCCTCTTCCTCCTCAGCGGCGACCTCACCGACCTCGCCTTCTTCCTCGTCCTCGTCGACGTCGTCGGAGCTGTCCCAGAGGCTCTCGCTGTCATCCTTGTGGAGCGTGCCCCAGCCACCGTCCTCTTCATCATCGTCGTCGAACGACGAGCTGCCGCCACCGCCGAAGCCACCCTCGTCGCTGTCGTCGTCCCGGTCGGAGAACAGAAGCTCCTCGTTCAACTCGTCACCGCGCGGCATGACCGCCTCCCTGGATAGTGTGGTGCCAGCTCCGATATCGCTGCGTGTCGCCTGGAGTTGTGTCGGGCGTCGCTGCACGTCGCGTGCCTTGCGACAGGCCGATGCACGCGCGCGCACCGCACGACGAATCGTACGACGCGCGCGCGTACCACCGAATACAACGACTTGCGATGCGCGTCAAGCGTGCGCGCGCAACGCTCGCGCTAATCCCCCGTGGCGGGGGCTGGTGCGGGCACGTGGTGACGCGCCGCGTCGTCCGCGGACTGACCGCCCCACTTGCGCGCGAGCCAGGCGCTGAAGTCGTCGAAGTACGTGTACACGACGGGGACGACGAACAGGGTGAGCATGGTCGACGTCAGCAGCCCGCCGATCACGGCGCGACCCATCGGCGCGCGCTGTTCGGAGCCTTCGCCGAGGGCGAGGGCGAGGGGGAGCATGCCGAAGATCATCGCGACGGTGGTCATGATGATCGGGCGGAGTCGCGTGCGGGCGGCGGTGAGGAGCGCGTCGCGGCGGAGCATTCCCTTCTCGCGCTGCTGGTTCGCGAAATCGACGAGCAGGATGCCGTTCTTCGTCACGAGACCGAGCAGCATGATCAGCCCGATCATCGTGAAGACGTTGAGGTTCCCCTTCGTCAGCAGGAGCGCGAGCGCGACGCCGATGAGGCTCAGCGGGAGCGCGAGCATGATCGCCAACGGCTGGAAGAAGGAGCCGAAGAGCGAGGCGAGGATGAGATAGATGAAGATCACCGCGAGGATGATGGCCTCGAGCACGTAGCCCTTCGTCTCCTCGAGGTTCTGCACGTCGCCGCGGAAGACGGCGTGGTACCCGGCGGGGAGCCCCATCGCGTCGATCGCGGCGCGCGCGTCGTTGGCGACGTCGCCCATGCTGTAGCCGGGAAGGACGCCCGCCGACAGCGAGACCTGCCGCTCGAGCTGGCTGCGCTCGATCTGCTGCGGACCGATGCCATTGCTGACGTCGGCGACCTGCGCGAGAGGAACGACGACCTGCCGACCGCTCCCCGGATCGATGTTGGTGCTCGGCACGGGGATCCCGGCCACGTCGGCGGCCGAGGTGCGCAGCGAGTCGGGGTAGACCACGACGACGTCGTGCGAGTAGCCGAGCGGATCCTCCCACTGGGTGGCGCGGGATCCGGTGAAGAGGGGCTGCAGGGTGCTCGCGATGCTGCCGATCCCGACCCCGGCGGCCCACGCCTGCTCACGATCCACCTGCACGTTGAGCTGGGGGATGTCGCCTTCTTCGCTCGACGTCGGCTCGGCGATGCCGGGGACGGTCTTCAGCGTCTCGAGCACCTCGGCGGCGAGGAGCTTGAGGCGCGAGGGCTCGGGGCCCTGCACGTTGACCGAGATGGGCTGCCGGTAGCCGCCGAAGATGGTCGGCGTGCCGGTGATGTTGGCGCGCGCTCCCGAGACCATCGGCAGCTCGCGGCGAAGCTCACCCTGAATGTCGAACTGCGACTTGGCGCGCTCGTTCTTCGGCTTCAGCCGAACGTAGATCTGGCCGTTGCTCGGCGTTCCGCGGAAGCCGCCGCCGACCGAGAGATAGGTGTAGTCGACCTCGGGCTTCTGCCGCAGCATCGCGACGATCTGCTGTCCCTTGCCGACGGTGAACTCGAGGCGGGAGCCGGGATCGACGCGGTAGTTGACGTTGAACTCGCCCCCGTCGAAGTCGGGGACCCAGGTGAAGCCGAGGCGGGGGAGAATGAGGAAGGCGACGACGATGGACGCCGCGGCGATGCCGAGGATCGTTCCGCGGCGGTCGAGGGACCAGCCGAGCCACGACGGATAGCGGTCGGCGACCGTCTCGAACCAGTCGTTGAAGGCGAGGGCGGCGCGGCGGATCGGATTCCTCGGGCGCGGCTTCTCCGGGTGATGCTCGTGCGTCTTCGCGCTGCCGTGGCCGATCTCGACCTCGGGATCGAACCAGACGCTCGAGAGCATCGGGTCGAGGGTGAACGAGACGAAGAGGGAGACGGCGACGGCGGCGGCGACGGTGACGCCGAACTGGAAGAAGATCTTGCCGATCTGGCCGCCCATGAAGGCGACGGGAATGAACACCGCGATCACCGCGAAGGTGGTCGAGACGACGGCAAGGCCGATCTCGCTGGTGCCGTCGCGCGCCGCGGCATGATGGTCTTTCCCCATCTCGAGATGGCGGACGATGTTCTCACGGACGACGATGGCGTCGTCGATGAGGAGCCCGATGGCGAGGGAGAGGGCGAGGAGCGTCATGGTGTTCAGCGTGAAGCCGAACACCCACATCGCGAAGAACGCGGAGATGATGCTGATGGGGAGCGCCAGGCCGGTGATGACGGTCGAGCGCCAGGAGTTGAGGAAGAAGTAGATGATGAGGATGCAGAGCGCGGCGCCGAGCATCAGCTCGTGCTGCACGGAGTCGAGCGAGGCCTTGATGCGCTGCGAGTCGTCGCGGATGACGCTGAGCTTCACGTCCTCCGGGAGCTGGCGCTGCAGCGTGTCGACGGCGGCGCGCACGCGGTCGGCGACGTCGACGGTGTTGGTGCCGGAGATCTTGAGGACCTCGATGGAGAGCGCGCGCTCGCCCTTGAAGAAGGCGGCGCTGCGCTGCTCCTCGGTGCCGTCGACGACCTTGCCGACGTCGGAGACGCGGACGGGGACGCCGTTGCGGACGAGGATGGCGATGTTGGCGAAGGCCTTCGGGTCGACGATGCGGCCGGTGACGCGCACGAGGCGCTCGCCGGAGCCCTGCCAGACGCGGCCCGCGGGCACCTCCTGGTTCTCGCGGCGGAGGGCGTCCATGACCTGCTGCGGGGAGACGTTGTAGGCACGCAGCGCGGCCGGGTCGAGCTCGACGCGGATCTGGCGCGCGGCGCCGCCGACGATGTTGACGCCGCCGACGCCGGGGACGGCCTCGACGCGCGTCGAGATCTGCTCGTCGGCGAGGTCGGTGAGCTCGCGGAGGGGGCGCTCGTTGCTCTGGACGGCGAAGGAGATGATCGGGCGGTCGTTGGGATCGAAGTGCAGGATGACCGGCTCGTCGATGTCCGGCGGGAGCTGGCGGCGGATGCGGGCGACCTTGGCCTGCACGTCCTGCTGCGCTTCGGCGACGTTGACGTTGAGCTCGAGCTGCAGGCGGACGAGCGAGGAGCCCTCGAACGAGGTCGAGGTGATCTCCTTGATCCCCTGCACCGTGTTCAGCGCCTCCTCGATGGGGCGCGAGACCTCGCGCTCCATGACCTCGGGAGAGGCGCCGGGGTAGCTGGTCTGGGCGACGACGACCGGATAGGTGATGTCCGGGTACTCGTCGACGGCGAGCCGCTTGTAGGAGACGACCCCGAGGACGACGAGCGCCAGCATCATCATCGTCGCGAAGACGGGGCGCTTGATGGAAACGTCGGAGAGAAACATCGCTGGGTGGCCGGTGGCTGCCTAACGTCCGGAGCCGGCGCCGGGGGCGGCTCCGGGGCGGGCGCCGCCCGGCTGGGCCTCGGCGCCGATGATGGTGACCTTCATGCCGCGGCCGAGGGTGCCGACGCTGCCGACTACCACCTGGTCGCCCTCGCGGAGGCCGCTGGCGATCTGGGTGAGGGCGCGGGCCTCATCGACGACACCGGTGGAGACGTTCACCGGCTCGAGCTCCTGCTCGGCGATGCGATAGACGAAGCGCTGGCCGCCCTCGGCCTGCTGCCGGACCGCACCGCTGGGGACGACGAGGGCGTCGGGGACGGTGCGAAGGACGATGCGCCCGGTGGCGGCGGTGCCGCCGCGAATCGCGCCGCTCGCGTTAGGCACCTGCACGTAGACCGTCACCGAGCGGCTCGCCGGGTCGACGGTCGGGCTGACGCGGGCGACGCGCCCGTCGAGGTCGCGGCCGCCGGCGTTGAAGTGCACGGTCTGGCCGGCGCGGATGTCGTTGGACTGGCGCGCGGGGACGGCGGCCTGCAGCTCGAGGACGTCGGTGCGGACGACGGTGAACATGCTCGTCCCACGCGGGACGCGCTCGCCCGGCTCGACCATGCGCTTCGCGACGACGCCGCTGGTCGGGGCGAAGACACGGGTGTCGGACTCGCTCTCGCTGGTCGCGCGGACCTGCGCCTCGGCGGCGGCGAGCCGCGCGCGTCCGGTGGCGACGGCCTGCTCGGCGACACGGAGGTCGCGCTCGGGGATCGCGCCGGCCTTGAAGAGCTCCTGCGCCTGATCGTAGTTCCACTGCGCGGTCTGGAGATCGCCCCTGGCGGCCACCTGTTCCGCCTCGGCGCTCTTGCGCTGGCTCGCCTGCTGGGTGGACTCGAAGGCGGCGATGAGCTGTCCGCGGGCGACGCGGTCGCCCTCGCGCACGAGCACCGACTGGAGGTTGCCCTCGAGGCGGGCCTTCACGTCCACGGTCTCGATGGGCTGCAGGTCGCCGGTGACGCCAACGGTCTCGTCGAGCGCCATGCGCACGGCGCGGCCGACATCGCTCTGCGCGAGGGTGACCGACGCGGCGCGCCGGCCGCCCGCGCCTCCCTGCCCGGCGGCCGCGGCGGCGTTGCCGCCCTTGGAGCAGGCGGCGGCGGTCGTGAAGACGAGAAGGATCGTGGTCGAGCGAAGCGGGCGAATCACGGAAGCAGTGATGAAGTCGAGGTGGCGCGGGCCGGCGAGGGCGCGCTGGGAGGAAGCGGCACGGGGCGACCGAGGGAATACGCGAGCTCCGCGCTCGCGAGGTACAGATCGACCGCGGCGCGGGCCTCGTTCGTCTCGGCGGTGAGCTGCGCGAGCTGCGCGTCGCTGACATCGAGCTGCGTGCCGAGGCCGCGGTCATAGCGCAGGGAGGCGAGTCGGAAGGTCTCCTGCGCCTCGCTCGACGCCTGCTGCCGTGCCTGGAAGAAGGAGCGCGCGCGCGTCAGCTCGGCGCGGGCCCGCGCGATCTCGAGCGCGGCCGCCTGACGCTGGCGATCGTACTCGATCTCGGCGAGGTTCGCCTGCGCCTGGGCGAGATCGATGTTGCCGTGCACGCGGAAGATGTCGAAGACGTTCCACGTCAGCTGCACTCCGGCCGCGAGATCCTTGAAGAATCCGCCGTTGTAGCAGAAACCGCGGCCGCTGGCCGGGGCGCAGCCGTTGACGTTGGCGGTGTCGCGCTGGCCGTGGAGCGGCGGCAGCCCGGCGACCGGAAATGCCGACACGCCGCCCGTCACGAACGCCGAGACCGTGGGGAGAAAGTCGGCGCGGGAGACGCCGACGGCGTCGCGTCGCGCGCGTGCGGTGAGCAGCGCGGCACGCACCGAGGGACGCGCGTCGGCGGCGAGCATCACGTCGAGCGTGTCGACGGCGTACGAGGCGAGCGTCGCGCCGACGGCGGCGCCGTCGAGACGGCTCGTCAGCGCGACCGGCTCGTCGAGGGGCAGCTTGAGCAGCTGCTTGAGCTGAAGCAGCGCGATCTCGCGGTCGCTCTCCGATTGGAGCACGAGGGGCTCGGCGTTGGCGCGCTCGACCCGTGCGCGAAGGACGTCATAGCGCGCGGCGCGTCCGCCGCTCTGCAGCTGCTCCGCCTGCGTGACGCGGTTGCTGGCGAGCTGGAGGTTGCTGCGCTGGATGTCGACGAGCCGGTCGGCGAGGATGGCGAGCAGATAGGCGCGCTGCGCGTCGAGGCCGGCCACGGTGCGCGCGTCGGCCTCCGTGAGGCGCGCCGCCGCGCGGAGCCGGCTCGCGGCACGGATCCCGAACACCTCGCGCCCCCCCTGGAAGAGCGGCTGGTTGAACGTCCCGCCGAGAGTGTAGGAGTTCGTCTGGAGGAACTGCGACGAGACCGCGGCCGCGCGCGCGCTGGCGTAGGTGTGCGTGTAGCCGCCCGTGACGCGCAGCGAGGGAAGCGCGGTGGCCCGCGCGAGATCGAGCTGCGCATCGGCGACGTCGGCCTGGGCGCGCGCGCTGCGCGCGGCGTCGCTAAGGCGCTGGGCGCGTGTGACCGCGTCCTCGATCGAGAGGCTGAGCGTATCGCCGCGCTGCGGGGTGTCCTGGGCCGCGGCGAGGAGGGGACTATAGAGGAGGGCGGCACCGAGCGCCGCCCTCGAAAGGATTCGACGAAGCATCACGGAATTTACGCGCGGCCGGTGGCGAATGTTGGGAAGGTCGGCCGTCGTGACGCGTGCCGGACGCGATCCGCTGGCGCGGGGGGATCACCCCCGCTTGCTTTCGCTCGTTCCCGCGCCGGCCGCTCCGGCGCGAGTCTTCCCCGTGCTCCGGAGCCGGACGCGATGCCGAAGGTGCTCGTTCTCTTTCACAGTCGGACCGGCCGCACGGCCGCGCTCGCCGAAGCGATCGCCGAGGGGGCGTCGTCCGTGAAGTTCGCGGAGGTCGAGCTGCGGCGGCTCGAGAACCTCGCGCCACGGGCGGCCGACGCGAGCGCGCCGGCGAGCAGGTGTCGCGCGCTGGAGTCGGTCGAGTCGATCGCCGACTACGACGCGATCATCGTCGGGAGCCCGTCATGGTACGGCGGGATGAGCGCGGAGGTGAAGCACGTGCTCGACCAGCTGGGGCCTCTCTCCGGCGGACGCCCGCTGGTGGACAAGGTGGGTTCGGCGTTCAGCACGGCGAACGCGGCGCAGGGCGGGGAAGAGACGACGGTGCAGTCGATCCTCGTCGCGATGATGCATCAGGGGATGCTCATCGTCCCGCCGGCGTACGGTGAGGATGTCGCCGCGGCGCGGTCACATGGAGCGCGCGTCGCGAAGGTCGCCGAATGGGTGCGCCACGCGAAGTCGCACGAGCACGGGCACAAGCATTAAGGGGCCAGGGGCCAGGCGTTAGGCACTGCGTCGACGTCGGTCAACGCCGATCCTTCCGCCTGGCCCCTGGTCCCCGCCCGTCACCCGTGGACGTCGTCGATGAAGACGAGAGTCTTGCGGCGCCTGACGATGGTCTCGAGGGCGGCGAAGACGGTGGGATCGAGGAGGCGGCCGGACTGGGCCCGCAGGAGCTCGATCGTGTCCTCGGGGGTGAGCGGATCGCGGTAGGCGCGGCGGGAGGTCAGCGCGTCGAAGGCGTCGGCCGCGGCGAGGATGCGCCCGCCGATGGAGATCGTCTCGCCGGTGAGCGCGCGCGGATAGCCGCTGCCGTCGAAGTGCTCGTGGTGGTCGTGCACGAAGCGGAGCGCCTTCCCGAGGTGCTGCAGGGGGGCGAGGATCTCCATGCCGATGTTGACGTGCTCCTTGATGTGCTCGAACTCGTCCCAGGTGAGCTTCCCGGGCTTGTTGAGCACTTCCTCGCGGATGCCGATCTTGCCGACGTCGTGCAGGCGGCCGGCGAGGCGGATGTTCTCGACGGTGTCCTCGTCGAGTCCCATCGCATCGGCCATCGAGGCGCCGAGCTCGGCAACGCGCTGCGAGTGGCCGCGCAGGTAGACGTCCTTCGCCTCCATCGCGTTGATGAGCGTCTCGGCGACGTTGACGGTGAGCGCGCGGAGCGCGCCCTTCTCCTTCTCGAGCTCCTCGGTGCGGATCGCGACTTCCTCGCGGATGAGGCGCTCGACGTTCCGCTGCTCGATCGACAGCTCGCGCTTGTGGAGCGCGCGCTCGACGGCCGTGTGCAGGTCCTCGAGCTCGATCGGCTTCATCAGGTAATCCATCGCGCCCTGGGCGAGCGCGTCGGTCGCCGTCGGGGCGTCGTTCACGGCCGTGAGCATCATGATCGCCATCTCGGCGTCGCGCCGCGCGGCCTGCGTCACGACCTCGACGCCGGACATCCCGGGCATCCGGACGTCGCAGAGCATCAGCGTGAAGCGCTGGTCGCCGAGGAGCTCGAGCGCGTTGGGGCCGCAGTCGGCGGTGGTGACCTCGTAGCCGCGGGAGCGCAGGAACTTCCCGAGGGCGAGGCGGATGGTCTCCTCGTCGTCGACGATCAGGATGCGCTTCGTCCCTCCCTCGCCGATCGCGCGGCGCGCGCGCGTGGGTCGGGTGGACAGACTGAGTGAGCCGTCGATCATGGGCGCGTCATGAGGAATGGGATCGGCGCGAGACATGGGGCACGACTCGCCGATGCGGAGCCGTACCGATCCCTGCCGTCCTATTTGACGCCCCGGTGGATCGCGCTGTCACGCCGCAAGCGCGCGCGACGCGGCGAATTACGATTCTTTCAGTTTATGAGAAGATCATAACGCGCGCGCGTCTCACTGCCCGCGCGAACGCGCGCCCTCGACGGCGCGCGTGATGTCGTTCTCGTGCTGCGCGTACTCGGGCAGCGCGGCCTTCCGCTCGGCGGGGAGCGCGGCGAGCAGGCGGCGGTCATAGCCGCGCGCGACGCCCTCGTCGCCGCGCATGCGCGCGCCCTGCGCGGCGAGGATGAGCCCGAGCAGATGCGTCGGCCGCTGCTGGAGGATGGTGTCCGCCTGGGCGCCGGCGAGGTTCGCGACTCCGGTGACGGCACCGATGCGGCCGAGGTGATACCGGTCGTCGAGCGACTTCTTCGGCAGGCGCTGGTACGCCTCGACGGCCATGGGCGCGAGGAACTGCACGCGCGCGGTGTCGCCCTGCTCGAAGAGGGTCATGACGCGATTGAAGAGCCGCTCGGCCTGCTCCTCGGGGGTGAGGTTGGAGATGTCCGGGGCGCGGACGGGGGACTGGTCGACGTTCGCTCCCCCGGCGGCCGGCATCCCGCCGCTCGCGTCGGCGGCGGCAACGGACTGCTGCTCGGCCGGACGGGAACGGGCGAAGCGCTGGCCGGCGACGAGGGCGACGAGGGCGAGCAGGGAGATCGCCGCGACCGCCCAGGGCATCGCGCCGGCGAGCCCGCGCTCGCCGACGGGGCGCGGCGCGCGCTCGCCGACGGGGGTACCGCAGCGATGGCAGAACTTCGCCCCCGCGGAGAGCTGCGCGTGGCAGCTCGCGCAGGTCGTGTCGCCGAGGGGAGTGCCGCACTCGGCGCAGAAACGCCCCGACGCGGCGACGCCGCAGGCGGGGCAGGTGGTCGTATTGGCCATGCGGGAAAGCTAACGGGAGTACGGGAGTCCGGGGGTACGGGAGTACGGTACTGCGTCGTGGCAGTTGCGTACTCCCGTACTCCCGTACTCCCGTCAGCTCTGGTGCTTCCCGCCCGGCTCGGAGATGCGTTCGACGGTGTCTTCCGCCTTGCGGTCGCTGGCGCCCTTGAGGACGACGTCGGCCTGGGAGACGATGCCGACCAGCTCATCGCGCTCGTCGACGATGGGGATGCGGCGAACCTGCTCGCGGCCCATGACCTTCATGACCTGATCGACCTCGTCGCTGGCCTTCGCGGTGGTCGCGCCCTTCGACATGGCGTCGCTTACGGTGGCCGAGCGTGGATCGCGCCCGTCGGCGACGACGCGGATCGCGATGTCGCGATCGGTGACCATCCCGACGAGGCGCTTCGAGCCCTCGCTCTCGACGACGGGGAGCGCGCCGACGTCCTCGGACTTCATGAGGCTCGCCGCCTCCTGGATGCTCGTCCGCGGGGTGACGCACCGCGGGTTCTTCGCCATGATCTCCTGCGCTTTCATTCCGTCCTCCGGTGATTGGTGAGCCGGACAACGGGGGGCAAGGCGAGTGCCATGGGCGGGCGCGGGGCTTGGGCCATCACCTATCGGCCGCTAGCCTTCAGCCGTTAGCGTTGAGGCGCGGCGGCAGACCGCCGGCGACCGCCGGCGACCGCCGTCAGCGCTGCCTCTCAACGCGAATGGCTCCCAGCTCATGGCCAAGGGCTCCTCGAAGGGAAAGCACGATCGCTCGATCACTCCCGATCTCGCCGAGGCGAGCGCGTCGGAGGTGCTCGAGCTGGCGCGCTCGCTCAACGTGCGCTTCCTCCGACTGCAGTTCACGGACATCCTCGGGGTGAACAAGCACGTCGAGATTCCCGCGTCGCAGTTCGAGAAGGCGCTCGCCGGGGACATCATGTTCGACGGCTCGTCGATCGAGGGGTTCGTGCGGATCGAGGAGTCGGACATGCTGCTCGCGCCCGACCTCGCGACGTTCCGCGTGCTGCCGTGGGGGAGCGAGGAGACCCGCGTCGCGCGGGTGATCTGCGACATCAACACCCCGGACGGCCGTCCGTTCGAGGGCGATCCGCGCGGATGTCTGAAGCGGCAGCTCGCGCGCGCGGCGGCGCTCGGCTACACGATGAACGCGGGGATGGAGGCCGAGTTCTTCCTGTTCAAGCCCGGCCCCGGCGGCGAGCCGACGACGGAGACGCACGACGTCGGCGGGTACTTCGACCTGGCGCCGGTGGATCTCGGCGAGGACGCGCGGCGCGAGATGGTCGACGTCCTCGAGCAGATGGGCTTCGAGGTCGAGGCGGCGCACCACGAGGTGGCGCACGGCCAGCACGAGATTGACTTCCGCTATGCGGACGCGCTGACGACGGCGGACAACATCGCCACCTTCCGCTTCGTCGTGAAGCAGGTGGCGCGGCAGTTCGGTCTGATGGCGTCGTTCATGCCGAAGCCGATCTTCGGGCAGCACGGGAGCGGGATGCACGTGCACCAGTCGCTGTTCCAGGGGAACGAGAACGCGTTCTGGGACGAGAAGGCGGAGTGGCAGCTCTCGCGCGCGGCGCTGCACTACATCGGCGGGTTGCTCAGGCATGCACGCGGCTCGTGCGCGATCACGAACCCGCTGGTGAACTCGTACAAGCGTCTGGTCCCCGGCTACGAGGCGCCGGTGAACGTCGCGTGGTCGCTCCGCAACCGCTCGCCGATGCTGCGCATCCCCGACCGTCGCGGCGCGGGCACGCGCGTCGAGCACCGGGTCCCCGATCCGGCGGCGAACCCCTATCTCGCGCTCGCGGTGATGCTCGCCGCGGGGCTCGACGGGATCGAGACCAAGGCCGACTGGCGCGAGCCGGTGAACGGCAACATCTGGGAGATGAGCCATCGCGAGAAGCGGCGGCTGCGCATCGACGATCTGCCGCACGACCTCAACGAGGCGTGCGACGAGCTGGAGAAGGACGGGGTGATCCTCGCCGCGCTCGGCGAGCACATCGCGCGGCAGTTCCTCGAGGCGAAGCGCCAGGAGTGGCGCGAGTACATCACGCAGGTGACGGAGTGGGAGCGTACCAACTACCTGCTGAAGTACTGACACCGCGCTGACGAAACACCGCGCGCGCGCCGTTGCCATTGCGCGCGCGCACCAGACATATTCCGATCTCTCGGCTGTGACGCGCCCGCCACCCCCCGCGACGCGCCGCCGAATGGGGCCCCACGTGCCGGCCCGCGCTGTCCACCGCTCTCTCCACGGGAGCGACTCTCGCCTCACATCAGCCGGTTCTTCTTCATGCATCTCTCGCGCTTGTACCGGTGGGCCAGTGCGTTCGCGCTCGGCACCACCATCCTCGGCGCCGCGTCCGTAGTGGGCGCACAACAACAGGGCTACACACTGCGCGGCCGCGTGGTCGAGTCGCCGACGCAGCGTCCGGTGCCCTCGGTCACCGTCACGCTGCGCGGCACGCGGCTCGGCACGCTGACGGGAGCGAACGGGGAGTTCGTCTTCCAGGCGCCGGTGCCCGCGGGGACGTACTCGCTGGACGTCGCGCACATCGGGCACGCGAAGGCGACGCGCGAGCTGCAGCTCGGCGCCGACCACGACATCGACGTCGGAACGGTCGCGCTGACGGTCTCGGCCGTGGAGCTCGCCGAGGTCGTCGTCACCGGAACCGGCGCGCCGACCGAGCGGCGGCAGCTCGGCAACACGGTGACGAGCGTGTCGGGAGAGCAGGTGAACGAGGCGCCAGCCGCGCAGTCGGTGGACAAGGCGCTGCAGGGCAAGGTGATCGGCGCGGTGATCAGCCAGAACAACGGGCAGCCGGGCGGGGGCGTGAGCATCCGGCTCCGCGGCACGGGCTCGATCCTCGGCGGCGCGGAGCCGCTGATCGTGATCGACGGCGTGATCGTCGAGAACAACTCCGAGGCGCTGGTGAGCCTCGGCGCGAACGCGAGCCGCGGCGGCGCGGCGCTGACGAACAGCCTCTCGGACATCGCGCCGGGGGACATCGACCACATCGAGGTCGTGAAGGGCGCGGCCGCGGCGGCGCTCTACGGATCGCGCGCGAACAACGGCGTCATCCAGATCTTCACGAAGCGTGGGCGGCAGGGCGCGTCGCGGGTGTCCTATCGCGCCGAAGGGACGACGGGGAAGGCGCCGCGGTACTTCGAGCTGAACACCTCGCCGGTGGCGGGGCGCGGCGACGTGCTGTACGGCGGCGCGAGCGCGTTAGGCGTGCCGGTGACGCGCTACAACTATCAGGACGAGGTCTTCCAGCGCAGCTACGGGCTGACGAACCAGCTCACGGCGAGCGGCGGCAGCGCGGCGACGACGTACTACGCGTCGGCGCTCTGGCAGAACGAGACCGGGATCATGCGGAGCACGGGGCTGAACAACATCAACACCCGGCTCTCGCTGACCCAGCAGCTCTCGAGCAAGCTGCTCTTCACCGTCAACGGGAACTACATCCAGAAGCGGACCGACTTCGTTCCTGAAGGCGAGCAGACGCAGGGCGTGATCACGACGCTGATCTTCACGCCGACGACGTTCAATCCGGCGTACAACCCGGCCATCGGCCACTATGCCTACAGCCCGATCCTCGGGACCAACCCGCTGGACGTGATCGCGAACTGGGAAGCGCGCGACAACGTCAACCGGTTCATCGGGAGCTTCAACACGAACTGGACGCCGCTGTCGAGCCTGACGGTGAACTACCTGTTCGGCTTCGATCGCGACAACGAGGCGTTCACCTACTACCAGCCCCCACGCGCGACGAGCGCCAGCTTCACGGGGTCGGTGAACAACCCGACGCGGGCGATCCAGCGCTTCAACAACGACCTCACGCTGACGCACGAGCTGCAGGCGACGAGCTTCCTGCACGCGACGACGACCGTCGGCGCGCGGCAGACCGTCGATCACAGCGATGTGGTCGCCGCGACGGCGACGGGACTCTCTCCCGGACAGACGACGGTCGGTGGGGGCGGGGCGACGCCTTCCACCGCGCAGAGCATCGTCGAGGTTCGCACGCTGGGCGGCTTCGCGCAGGAGCGGCTCGGCTTCGGCGAACGGCTCTTCGTCACCGGAGGACTGAACTACGAGGCCTCGAGCGCCTTCGGCCCGGACCAGCGCTGGCAGCTCTTCCCGCGGCTGGGCGCATCGTGGAGCGTCGACCAGGAGCCGATCTTCCAGAACAGCTTCCTCGCCGGTCCGGTGAGCACGCTGCGGCTGCGTCTCGCCTACGGCGAGACCGGCGGGCAGCCGCCGTCGGCATACAGCCTGTTCAACAACTACGTGGTCGGCTCGCGCTCCGGGCTTCCGGCACTGATCCCGCCTTCGCAGGCGGGTAACCGCGACCTCAAGCCGGAGCGGCAGCGCGAGGTGGAGGGTGGACTCGATCTCGGCGTGTTGCACGACCGCGCCTCGCTCGAGTTCACGGCGTACGACAAGCAGTCGCGGGACCTCGTGCTCGGGGTGAGCCTGCCCCTCAGCTCCGGGTTCAGCTCGCAGCTCCAGAACGTCGGCGCGCTGCGCAACCGCGGCGTCGAGATCGGGCTGAACGGTCGGGTGCTCGAGTACCGGGGCCTGCGCTGGAGCTCGCGGCTCGCCTACGCGGCGAACAAGTCGCGCGTCGAGAAGCTCGTCACGCAGAACGACACGCTGATCTACGGCTACCTGAACGCGGTCGCGGTCGGCCAGCCGGTGGGCGAGTTCTACGGCGGCTACTTCCCGCGCGACGCGCAGGGACATGTCGTGTACGCGGGCGCCTACGACGCGAGCTGCAACATCATCGCGGGCACGGCGGGGATCATCCCGTCCAAGGCGCGCGCGCCGGGCAACTGCAAGGTGTCGCTGAAGAAGTTCCTCGGCAGCCCGGATCCGAAGTTCACGCTGTCGTGGAGCAACGAGTTCAACGTCGGTGCGCACACGCAGATCAGCTTCCTGCTCGACGGCCGCTACGGAAACAAGGTCGCGAACTTCTCGCGGCGCATCTCGGAGTACTTCGGCGCGGCGTCGAACAGCTCGACGGAGACCTGCGTGACCCCTGTGGCGACGACCTACTGCCAGCAGACGCTGAACGGCGACCGCCACACGCTCTACGAGGCGTTCATCGAGAACGGCAGCTTCGTGAAGCTGCGCGAGGCGTCGATCCGCTACACGCTCGACCAACCCTGGGTGAAGCGCAGCGGCGCGCAGAGCGCGACGGTGAGCCTCTCGGGGCGCAACCTGCACACGTGGACGCAGTACAGCGGCATCGATCCCGAGGTGAACCTGTTCTCGGCGAACACGGTGGCGCGCGGCGTGGAGTTCGGCACCTCGCCGATCCCGCGCGTCTACGCCCTCGGCGTCACGCTCAACTTCTGAGGAGCTGACGACCATGAGCCGGAACACATCGACCATCGCTCGGGGAGCGAAGAGCATGACGCGTCGTCTTGGAGCAAGCCTGGTCGCCCTCGCCCTGCTGGCGGGGTGCGACATGAACATGAATCTGAACAACCCGAACGCGGCGACCGAGCAGACCGCCCTCAACACGGTGGACGGGCTGATCGCGACGGAGCTGGGGATGCAGGAGCAGTTCGCGTCCTCGATCAACACCTACGTCCGCGCGCCGGCACTCGTCACCGACGAGTGGGGCACCGCGTCGAAGGCGCTCGCCGCGGACCTCTCGCTCTACAACGGAACGGGCATCGACGCGTCGTACGGGGTGGTGTCGGACCCGTACTACGTCACCTACCGTGTCGCCCGGACCGCGGACCTGATCATCGCGCGGGCGCCGCAGTTGAGCGGGCTGAGCGCCGGCTTCACCGCCGGCCTCGTCTCGAACGCGAAGCTGTTCAAGGCGATGGCGCTCGGCTACGCGGCGCAGCAGTACGAACGACTCCCGCTCGACGCCTCGGTCTCCGGCGGGACGCCGGTGCCGCGCGTGCAGGCGTTCGGCGAGGTGATCTCGCTGCTCGAATCGGCGCGCTCGGGGATCCAGAACGTCAGCGACGCCGACCTCGCGGGGTTCAACAGCCGCGCGCTCACGCCGAACTTCGATCTGCGCAACACGATCGACGCGATGCTCGCGCGCTACTATCTGATCGCCGCGCCGTACCAGGCGGCGTCGGACACCGCGGCGTTCTACCAGAAGGCGTACGACGCCGCGGGACGCGTGAACCTCACGAAGGTCTCGCTGCTCCAGTTCCCGGATCCGTCGCTGAACCCGATCTACAACTACTCCGTCGTGGCCGGCTACGTCGCGCCGCTGCGGAGCTGGGCGCGCGGCGCGGAAGCGAACGACAAGCGCGTGCCCTTCTGGGTGGACACGCTGGCGACGCCGCCGGCGGGGAACCCGCCGTCGCTGCAGCTCGCGCAGTTCAAGCTCTACGGCACGCGGAACGCGCCCTTCCCCGTCTACGTGCCCGGCGAGATGCGCCTGATCCAGGCCGAAGTGAAGGCGCGGCAGAACGATCTGCCGGCGGCGATCGCGCTCATCAACCAGGTGCGCGCGGAGAAGCCGACGACATCCACGCCCGGCGCGGATCTGGGAGCGATTCCGCTCACGGCGGCGACGCTGGACACGCAGGCGAAGGTGCTCGCGCAGATCGCCTACGAACGGAAGTACGAGCTCTTCTCGCAGGGGTTGCGCTGGGAGGACCTGCGCCGGCTCGGCACGTACAGCGGCGTGACGCCGAAGGTGGCGTTCCTGCCGATGCCGCAGGCGGAGTGCAACACGAACCCGAACGCGGGCTGCTGAGCTGAAGGCAACAGGGGCCAGGTGTAAGGAACGGCGTTGACCGCGGTTCCTCACGCCTGGCCCCTGGCCGCTCGTCAGGGTATCCGCTCGACGAGCAGGTAGAGCGTGGAATTCCCGCCGAGCTTCGTGTCGTTCTCGGGAGACGGGAGAGCGATGACGCCCGGCCCCTTGCCGCCGACGTTCTGCGCGAGGAGACGCTCGAGCGCGCCGATCGAGCGCGCGCGGGCGATCATGAGGCACCTCCGCACATCGCGACGGCGTAGATGCGCCGGACCGCACCGGTCGAGACGTCCTCGTTGAATCCTTCCGCGGCCCACGCGTTAGGCGTGGGCGAGCTGAGAGAGGTCGGGAGCGATCCGACGATCTTCGTGTAGGCGCGGTCGAAGAAGCTGAACTGGAACCCGCCGGAGAAGAGAACCTTGCCGGCGGGACATCTGGCGACGGCGCGACCGAAGCGGCCGGGGGGGATGTCGGTGCTGTCGCGCACGACCGTCATCGTGACCGCGCCTCCGGCGGGACCGGCCGGGCCCTGAATTCCCTGCGGGCCCTCCGGCCCGGTGGGCCCGATCAGACCGGCGGGCCCCTGCGCTCCAGCCGCACCCGCGGGACCCGCGGGACCCGCGTCGCCCTTGTCCCCCTTGTCGCCCTTCTCTCCCTGCGGACCAGCGGGGCCGGCGGGGCCCTGCGCGCCGGGGTCACCCTGCGGACCAGCGGGGCCCACGGGGCCCGTAACGTTCCACTGCACTTCCACGTGCTGGGGAGAGTGGCAGGTCGCGGGGCCGCCGTCGGTGCCGATGCGGTAGATCGTCCCGCTGGCGGGGACGAAGCAGGCGCGGATGACCTGAGGGTCCGTCGTCGTCTGAGCTCGCGCGCTCGCGGGAAGGGCGACGCCGACCAGCAGCAGGATGAACGATGGAACGTGGATCGAGCGACGCGCGCTCGCGATCGATGATGCGCTCATGACAGATGTCTCGTGTGAATCGTCGGGGAGGCAGAGCTCACGCGTCGGCGAGAACGGCGGCGATCTCGTCGAGGGTGAGGGCGATGGCGTCGAGGTCGGGTGCGTCACCGGGATGGGTCGCGAGCCCGGCGCGCGCCTCGGCGAGCGCGCCGCGCGTGCGCACGAGAGCCGCGCGCGCGCCCGTCACGTCACCCGCGGAGAGCGACGCCTCGAGTCCGGTGAGGTGTTCTCCGAGCTGCGCGCTCGCGTCGCGACTGGTGAGCGAGGGCGCGAGCCGCGACCCCGCGTCGCTGACCGCGGCATGCACGGCGGCCGCGCGGGTCGCGTCGGTGCAGAGCGGAACGCGCGCGCCGGGACAGCGGAGCGTGGCAGGAGCGGTCGGACCGTCGGGCTGACAGCCGACGGCGACGAGCGCCGTCCCGGCCAGGGCGAGGAGAATGGAGCGCATGCGCGCGGCGTGGCGGGCGATCATCGGCAGGTTCCCTCCGGAGCGAAGAGGGGCGGCGCCGCGGTGGCGCTGAACGCACGCGACTGGCAGTAGGCGACGTCCGTCTGGTCGAGCTTCGTCCCGGGAGGGGCCTGGAGCCGCGCCGAGGAGCGACGCTCCTGTCCCGTGAACGGGACGGTCAGCGACGGGAGGGTGAGCATCGAGAGAATCGGCGCCATCTTCGCCGGCCGCGCGGCCACGGGGCGCAGATCGTCGTACCAGCCGTAGCGGGCCGTCGCGCCGATGGGATACGGACCGAAGGTCGCCGTCCAGCCGCGATGGTCGCGGACGTTGTAGACCGCCTTGTTCCACTCCATCCCCGCCGGGGTGTCGCCCGTCTTCACGAAATCACCGAAAGCGCCGGCGACCATGTCGGCGCAGAAATGACCGCTGACGGGACGGAGCGAGAGGCAGGTGTTGTCGTGGAGGATGCTGCCGACGACGACGCCGACGTCCACCCATGCCATCTTCTGCCCGTTAGGCAGCGTGAACTCGTCGTGCCAGCGTGGAAACGTCCAGTCGACGTCCTTGATCTCCTTCGGCATGTCGCAGTTCGGCCCGACCCCTCCGAAGCACTGCTCGCCCTGCACGCTCACCAGGTCGCTGCGGATCCCGTAGAGCTTCTCGACCTGCTCGTGGGACATCGGCGCCGGCGCGTAGAAGCCGTAGCTGCGATCGCGCTCCGGCGAGGTGGCGACCTCGCGCCAGAGGTCCGTCCACTGAGCGCCGCCCTTCATCGCCGCGACATGGCGGCGCAGCTCGGCGTCGGTGGGGATGCGACCGAGGAGCTGGTCGTAGGCGAAGGCGGTGAAGGCGATCTCGCTCCACGCGCCGACCAGCTCGTCGTAGGAGAGCGTCGAGGCAGTCGCGGCACGTGTCCAGCGATTCACCAGATTGAAGTCGGCAACGTGGCCAGGAATCGCGGCGCCGGCCTGATACGCGCGCGACACCGTGTCAGCCCGCGGAGCCACCGCGCGTGGCGTCGGAGTCTGCCCCTCCTTCGGCGGAACGCGCCGTCCGACGGTCGGCTTCACGACCTGCTGCGCGCCGAGCGCGATGGGCGCCGCGGCGAGCAGGGCCGCGAGCGCGCGGATGATGCGAGTGTGGTTCATGGTATCAGTCGTGTTGGGGGAAACGATCACTGCATCCGCGCGACTTCGATCCGGTCGGCGGGGTGGCCAGACGCTGGCGCGCGGGAGGAACCGAACGCCATGACGAAGAGCCGCGAGGCATCCACGCCCTCCTCGACGAGCGCGCTCTTCACCGCCTTCGCGCGCGTCTCGGAGCGGGTCTGATCGCGCGCGGGATCCTCGGCCGCGACGTGTCCCTCGACGAGGAAGGCGCCGCTGCCCTGGCGGATCAGCTTCGCGAGCGCGCGCACCACCCCACGCGAGCTCGTGTCGAGCGCGCCGTCGGTGGTGAAGCGAAGTCCCTCGAGCGCGACGCGGCCGTCGTCGGCGAGATCGGCGGCGAGCCTGGCGTCGTCGTCGGGGCGACGTGCGCCACTGGCGAGCGACTTCACGCCGCGCTCGCCGCGATTGAGCACGGTGTCGGTGGCGGTGCCGACCTTCGCGACCGCGGTGTCGACGCCGCGGCCGGTCTTCTCCAGCGTCGAGTCGACGGTCCGGCTGGCGCGCGCGACCATCGCGCTGTCGGCCTGCTTCTTCTTCGCGTTGGCCTTGTCGGCCGCTTCCTTCCTGATCCGGTCGATGACGCCGAACTGCGCGCTGGCGACGCGCGGGGCGACGAGGACCACCGCCGCGACCAGCGCGGCGGCGAGAGCATTGGACGTTCGCATCATTCCTCCTGGAGCCGTGGAGCGCGAGCGGAGACGTGTGGCCTCACGCGTCGATGCCGGTGTTACGCAGCGGCGCGGGCGTTCCTCTCACTTCGCCGAGAGCCTCGGCGCGTCGAAAGTGCCCGTGATCCTCACGCTCGCGGTCCCCGACGTTCCACCGGTGCCGGTGAAATCGAAGCTTCCCCTGACGCGATCGCCGGAGGAGGAAGTGATCGTCAGCGAGCCGGAGGTCGAGACGTAGTTCTCCTGCGCGCCCGCGCTGTAGATCGCGGCGAACGCACCGCTGTTCTGCGCGGCGTTGGCGTCGAGCGAATAGGTGCCGGCGGCGGGGACACCCGAGAGCCGCGAGAGCTGGATGGATCCCGACCCAGCGCTGCTGTTGAGCGCGATGGTGAAGAGGTTGGTCGTGACGAGGAATCCGGCCTGCCCGTCGAGGCTCCTGCTCGCCGCCCCGCTGACGGTGGCGGTGAAGCTTCCCACCGCGGGCTGGGGCTTGGGCGGGGTGGGTCCATCGCCGCAGCCGGCGAGCAGGGCGAGTGACGTGAGCGCGAGCGCGCCTCGGGACGTGACTCTCATCGTGGTTCCTCCGGCCGATCGATCGGCATCAGGGTCGGGTCTCGCGCACGCGCTTGGTGCGCGTGCATCGTCCGTGTGACGCGACGCTCCCGGATTCCTTCTCACCCGAGCCTCGGGCGCGATCGGTTGCCATCGACAGGAAGGCGCTTCATGTTCGTGCTTCCCGTCCATGAGTTCGCGACCCTGTCCGGACCCGGCCGATGACGGCACTGACGCTCCCGATCCTGTTCGCGCTCCTGCAGTCGCCCGCGCCGCAGGCGGCGGCCCGTGTCCCGGAGGAGGATCCACGCGCGGTGGTGCGCGCGGCTGCGCTGGCGATGCGCGGCGACAGCGCGGCGTCCGTCGCGGCGCGGTGGTCGGCGCGGCAGCAGCGCGACACGTCCGACCGGGCGGCGGCGCTCGGTGTCGCCACTCTCGCGCGGCTCCGCTACGACTACGACGACGCCGAGCGGCGCTACCGCCGGATCTTCGCCAGAGACACCGTGCGCGGCGCGTCGCCCGACCGTTATGACGCGTACGCGCGCATCGGCCTCGGGCTCGCGCTCGAGGCGCAGGGGATCAGCGGCGCGAGGGTGCTCGCGCTCTACGAGCGGGCGCTCGGCGACGCTCGCGCCGCGAAGGATCGAGCGGCGATGGGAGCGGCGCAGTTCCGCATCGGTAGCATCCTCGCCCCCGCCGGGGGGATCGCCCGGGCATTCCAGTACTTCGACAGCGCGCTGAGCGTGCTGCCCCCGGACGCGGACGACATGCGCTCCCTCGTGCGCTGCCGGCGCGGGCAGATCTTCGTCGCCATCGCGCGCCCCGCGAGCGCCGACACGATGCGCGCCGCACAGGCCTTCGCCGCGCGCACGGGTGACGACGACGCGCGAGCGGTCTGCCTGCGGGGCATCGCCCTTCAATACTGGCTCGGGGGAAAGCTCGACTCGATGGCGGTCGCCGACCGCGCCCTGATCGAGCTGCGCCGAACCATGCGCGACCGGAGCGGTCTTTCCATCGCGCTCACGCTGGCCGCGGATCACCTGCGGTCGCAGGGCGACTTCGGCGGGGCGATGCCGCTGTTCCGCGAGGCGCTCGCCGAAGCGCGGGCTTCGCGGAACCACTACATCGAGGCGACGGTGGCCCTCGGCATGGGCGGGACGGCGCTCACCCTCAACGACCACGCGACCGCGGCGGAGTACGTCGAGCGCGCGGTGAGCGCCTTCGCGGCGGCGCACGATTCGGGGAGCCTCATGCTCGCGCTCTCCTTCCGCCCCTTCGTCTCGATGGCGGCTGGCGACCTCGCGGCGGCGCGGCGCCAGAGCGAGGAGATCCTCGGCTTCTGGCGCAACATCGAGGATTGGGGACAGCTCGCCGAGGCGCTGATGCAGCGCTCGGTGATCGAGATGCGCGCAGGGGACTACGCCGCGGCGAGCCGTGCGCTCGACGAGGCCGACGCCGCCGCGCGCCGTGTGCAGACGCCGGCGTCGATTGCCTCGGTCGCCTATCATCGCGGGCAGCTCGCGCTGCACCGCGGCGACCTGACGAGCGCCGAGCGCGCATTCCAGCGCTTCGTCGCGATGATCGACACCGCGAGCCACCTCCTGCGCTACGACGGCCGCGTGCGGCTCGCCGAAGTCTATGCCCGCCGCGGCGACGCAGGGCGTGCCGAGCGGGAGCTCGCCAGCGCTGGCGCGGAGCTCGACACGTGGCGCGCGGCGCTCAGCGATCCGGAGATGCGGACGCTCGCCTTCCAGGCGAGCCCCTTCGAGGCGAACGACCGCAACGCGAGCGTGGCGACGGTGCTCGCCGCGCTGGTACGCGGAGGGCGCGCAGCGTCGGCCTTCGAGCTCGCCGAGCGACGGCGCGCTCGCGACCTCGCGGAGCGGATGACCCGAACGCGCGCGCTGGTCGAGCACGACCTGGTCGCCGGCGCCCCGCCGGATTCGGCGAGCCGCGACTCCCTCACCGCGGCGCAAAGCCTGACCTTCGTCGAAGCCGCCGCCGCGATCCCTGACGAACGGACGGCGCTGCTCGAGTACGTGACCGGAGCGCGGGGCGCGCCGACGTCGCTGTTCGTCGTGACGCGAGGCGCCGGATCGCCGCGCGCGAGCGTCCTCCCCTCCGCCGACTCGCTCGTGCCCGGGATCGCCCGCCTGGTGAGCCTGCTCGAGGGTGGCGACGACCCGCGCGACCTGGAGCGCGCGTTAGGCAGTGCCCTCCTCGATTCCGCGCTCCGCGCGCTGCCCGCGTCGGTGACGCGGCTGGTCGTCGTTCCCGACGGTCCGCTCCACCGCGTGCCGTGGGACGCGCTTCGCCTCGCCGACGGCCGCTACGCGGCCGAGCGATTCGCGATCGGTGTCGCGCCGTCGGCGACGGTGCTCGCGACGCTGGCGCGTGCGCGTCGTGCCGCGCGGACGGGAACGCGACTGCTCGCGTTCGGCGATCCGGCCTTCCCCGAGGCGAAGACCCGGGAGGAGGGCGAGGTCTATCGCTCCGCGTTCGCCGCCACGGGCGGGCTGCCGCGGCTTCCGAGCTCGGCGCGCGAGGCGCGGCTCGTCGCGCGCTACGCCGACGACGCGACCGTGCGGCTGCGCGACGAGGCGAGCGCCGAGTACCTCGAGCGCACGCCGCTGGCCGGATACGACGTCGTGCACTTCGCGACGCATGCCTTGGTGGACGATCGCGCCGCGACGCGGACCGCGCTCGCCCTCGCGCCGGGGGGCGCGGACCCCGATGGCTTCGTGGCCGCGGCGGATCTCGCCGCGCTCCACCTCGACGCCGCGCTCGTCGTGCTCTCGGCGTGTCGTTCGGCGGGCGGGGTGGTGGTGGACGGGGAAGGCGTGCAGGGACTCACCGCGCCACTGCTCGCCGCGGGCGCGCACTCCGTGGTCGCGACCACGTGGCGCATCAGCGACCGCGCGACGGTGCCCTTCGTCGAGGCGTTCTACTCGGGCATGGCGCGCGCGCTGCCGGTGGCCGAGGCGTTGCGCGCGGCGAAGCTCGACGCACTCCGCCGCGGCGCCCCGCCGCGCGACTGGGCGGCGTTCACCGTGGTGGGCGATCCCTTCGCGACGGTCGCGCTCCACGAGCCGACGCGCGCGTGGGGCTGGTGGGCGGCGGTCGTCGGCGCAGTCGGCATCGCCGCCG
>JABFXC010000152.1 GCA_013361935.1 Gemmatimonadaceae bacterium | reverse complement strand
ATCCCCTTCGACGAGCGCCACCTGACGCCGGCCGCGCTCGACGCGGCGGGGATCGCCGCCGTCGTGCGCGCCTTCGCCGACGCGGCGCGGCGCGCGCTCGCCGCCGGGATGGAGGTCATCGAGCTGCACGCGGCGCACGGATATCTGCTGCACGAGTTCCTCTCCCCGCTCTCCAACGCGCGCGACGACCGCTGGGGCGGCTCGCGGGAGAACCGCATGCGCCTGCTCCTCGACGTCGTGCGCGCGGTACGCGAGGTGTGGCCCGAGCGCCTGCCGCTCTGGGTGCGCGTCAGCGCGACCGACTGGGCGTCGGACGAGGACGCCGGCTGGACGCTCGACGACACCGTCGCCCTCGCCCGCTGTCTCGCGCCGTTAGGCACGGACCTCATCGACTGCTCGAGCGGGGGAAACACGGCGCGCTTCGCCGCGCCCGTCGGGCCGGGCTATCAGGTGCCCCTGGCCGCCGCGGTGAAGCGCGAGGCGGGGATCGCGACGGGGGCGGTGGGGCTCATCACCTCGTCTCAGCAGGCAGACACCATCGTGCGCAGCGAGCAGGCGGACGTGGTGCTCCTCGCCCGCGAGCTGCTCCGCAATCCCCACTGGCCGCTGCTCGCGGCGCGCGAATTGAAGCAGGACGTCGCGTGGCCCGTGCAGTACGAGCGCGCGCGATAGCGCGCGACGCCGGCCACCGATCGGGGACTTTCCCGTACAGCGGTCGCGCGATTCGCCCGACCGCGAGCCGCCGATGCATCGCCTATCCTGGCTGCTGGATCGTCACCATGGAGAGCCGATGTCATCGCGCCGCATTCTCGTCGTGTACGCCACCGGGTACGGGCAGACCGCCAGGATCGCCGGCCGGATGGCCGACCTCCTGCGCCACGTCGGCGACGACGTGACCGTGATCGACGCCGCGCGGTCGCCGCGCCTGCTCACCGTGCGCGCGTACGACGGCGTCATCGTCGGCAGCCCGGTCGCCTTCGGCAGACATCAGCGCTCGATCCGGCGCTTCGTGCTCGAGCATCAGGACGAGCTGAACACCAGACCCTCCGTGTTCTTCTCGGTGAACGGCGCCGCCGTCGGCGACGGCGACGCGGAGCGAACGCGGGCGCGGCGCTGCGTGCACGCCTTTCTGCACGAGACGGGCTGGCGTCCGGCGCGCACGACCGTCCTTGGCGGTGCGGTGCCGTACACGAGATACGATCTGCTCCACCGCTGGTGGACCGGGCGCGCGATGGCGAAGCGTGGCGGGCCGACGGAGACCTCGCGCGATCGCGAGCTCACTGACTGGAGCGAGGTGCGGCGCTTCGTCGAGGACGTCGTCGCGCTCATGCCGCGCCGCTTGCCGGCCGACCGCCCGGAGCGCATCGTCCCACCCGCACCTCATCGGAGACGCGAGTGGCGATTCACGCCGAGCAGCACCGCAGCCACCGGATCGGCTGGCTGAGAGCCGCCGTCCTCGGCGCCAACGACGGCATCGTCTCGACGGCGAGCCTCATCGTCGGCGTCGCGGCGGCGGCGGCGGTCCGGGGAAACGTGCTCGTCGCGGGAGTCGCGGGCCTCGTCGCCGGCGCGATGTCGATGGCCGCGGGGGAATACGTTTCGGTGAGCTCGCAGTCGGACACCGAGAACGCCGACCTCACCCGCGAGCGGCGCGAGCTCGCCGAGCAGCCGGAGCTCGAGCTCAACGAGCTGCAGCAGATCTACGTCGGGCGCGGCGTCGAGCCGGTGCTGGCGCGCGAGGTCGCCCGGCAGCTGATGGCGCGTGACGCGCTCGCCAGCCACGCGCGCGAGGAGCTCGGAATCTCGGAGATCGTGACCGCCCGCCCGGTGCAGGCGGCGCTGGCGTCGGCCGCCACCTTCTCCGTGGGTGCCGCGCTCCCGCTCGTGGTCGCCGCGGCCGCGCCGATGTCGCGGCTCATCGAGCTCGTGTCCATCGCGTCGCTGGTCTTTCTCGCCATGCTCGGCGCGCTCGCCGCGCGCACCGGCGGGGCGCCGGTGGGGCGAAGCACGATCCGGGTGACGTTCTGGGGCGCGCTGGCGATGGCACTCACCGCGGTGATCGGCCGCGTCTTCGGCACGGTCGTCTGACGGTGCGTGCACGTCTCGCGATTTCGGCGCTCGCCCTTTTCGCCCTGGCGGGCGCGCCCGCCAGCGACGACGCCGACTGGCCGGTCACCGGCGGCGATCCGGGAAACGGGCGCTGGTCGCCACTCACGCAGATCGATCGCGCCAATGTCGCGCGGCTGCGCGTCGCCTGGACGTATCACACCGGCGACCTGCCCGAAGGGCATTCCGAGATCCAGGCGACGCCCATCGTCGTCCGCGGCGTGCTGTACACGACCACCCCCGCGCTCGCCGTCGTCGCGTTGGGCGCGGGCGACGGCATCCCGCGCTGGCGCTTCGATCCCTTCCGCGGGCGCGCGCGCGACCTGCACGTCAACCGCGGTGTCGCGTACTGGGAGCACGGCGACGACCGGCGGATCTTCTTCACCGCCGGGCCGCGGCTCTACGCGCTGAGCGCGGCGACGGGGAAGCCGATTGCGACCTTCGGCGGCAAGGGCTGGATCGACCTCCGCGCGGGACTCGGCCGCGACGTCGGCGGCGCGCAGGTCATCGCGACCACGCCCGGCGCGATCTATCACGACCTCCTCATCCAGGGCACGCGCGTCGGCGAGGGGGAAGGTTCGGCGCCGGGCTTCGTGCGCGCGTACGACGTGCGCACGGGGAAGATCCGCTGGACCTTCCGCACCATCCCGCGTCCCCGCGAGCCGGGCCACGAGAGCTGGCCCGCCGACGCGTGGAAGAGCGCGGGTGGCGCGAACTCGTGGGCGGGGATGTCGGTGGACACCGCGCGCGGCATCGTCTACGTCCCCACCGGCTCGGCGACGCCGGACTTCTACGGCGGCGCGCGCATCGGCGAGAACCTCTACGCCAACACCCTTCTCGCGCTCGACGCGGCGACGGGCGCGCGGCGCTGGCACTTCCAGACGGTGCACCACGATCTGTGGGACCGCGATCTCCCCGCGGCGCCGAACCTCGTCACGGTGACGCGCTCGGGCGTCCCGCTCGACGCGGTCGCGCAGATCACCAAGTCGGGGTTCGTCTTCCTCTTCGATCGCGAGACGGGGGCGCCGCTCTTCCCGGTCGACGAGCGGCCGGTGCCCGCCTCGGATCTGGACGGCGAGCAGGCATGGCCGACGCAGCCGATCCCGCGCAAGCCGGCGCCCTTCGCGCGCCAGACGTTAGGCGAGAGCGACCTCACCGACCGCACGCCCGCGGCGCACGACTCCGTGCTCGCGCGATTCCGCCGGCTGCGCAACGGCCCGCTGTTCACGCCGCCGAGCCGCGAGGGGACGATCGTCCTGCCGGGCTTCGACGGCGGCGGCGAATGGGGCGGCGCGGCGGTCGATCGCGCGTCGGGCGTCATCTTCGTGAACGCGAGCGACGTCCCGTGGATCGCGGCGATGCGCGACCGCCGGAGGGAGACCGCCGCCGCGCGCGCTCCGGCCACCGGCGCCGAGGTGTACGCCACGTACTGCGCGAGCTGCCATGGTCCCGACCGGCGCGGCGACGGCGACCGCGTGCCCTCGCTCGTCGGCGTCGCGCGCCGGCTCACCGCCGCGCGCATGCGCGATGTGATCGAGCACGGCCGCAACTTCATGCCGCCGTTCCCCTCGCTGCCGGAGGGCGAGAAGCGCGCGGTGATCGCCTACCTCCGGGGAACGGGCGGGAAGGCCGTCGCGGCCGCCGGCGCGAAGGCGCCCGCATCGCGCGGCGCGCCGTACGATTTTGTCGGATACGAGCGCTGGAAGGATCCCGATGGCTATCCCGCGGTGAAGCCGCCATGGGGGACGCTGAGCGCCATCGACCTCAATACCGGCGAGTACCGGTGGCGCATCCCGTTAGGCAACCATCCCGAGCTCGGCGCGGCGACGCCCACCGGCACCGAGCAGTACGGCGGTCCGATCGTCACCGCGGGCGGCCTCGTCTTCATCGCCGCGACCGAGGACGCGAAGATCCGCGCCTTCGACGCGGAGAGCGGAACGCTGCTCTGGGAGGCGACGCTCCCCGCGCCGGGCTACGCAACGCCGAGCACGTACATGGTGGACGGAAAGCAGTACCTCGTGATCGCCGCCGGCGGGGGCAAGCTCGGCAGCGCGCGCGGCGACGCGTACGTCGCGTTCGCGCTTCCCTGAGGCGCCCTCGCCGCCGCCGTCCGACTCGCGCTCACCGGTCGCTCGGCGAGGGCGGCGCGAGGTCGACGTTCTCCAGCGCGCGCTCGGCGATCGCCTTCAGGCGGTCGTCCTGGTTGACGCGCAACGCACGGATCGCGCGGCGCGCGCGGCGCATCGCCGCGGGGATGAAGACGCGCGCGCAGTCCAGCTCCGCGGCCGCGGCGTCGACACTCCCAGCGCGCTCGATCTCCCACGTCGTGCGGGAGAGCACCGCGACAGCCATGTAGATATCGATCGCCGCGTTGGCGAGGCGCATCTGCAGGAACTGCCGCTCGATCACCGCCTTGCCGTGCTTGACGAGCAGCCCCTCGACGGCGAGGCCGAGGTCGTGGACGATCGCGGCGACGGCGTCCGCCTCGTCCTTCAGCGCGGCGTGCACCCGCGCGAAGGAGGGCTTCGTCACCTGCCGCCTCGCCCGCCCGGCGACGTACGAGCCGATCGCGCCGAGCGAGTGGAGCGGATCCTTGAACGCCTTGCCTAACGCCTTCAGGCGCTCGCCCGGCTGCTGCAGCGCGGTGAGCGCGATCAGTGCGCGGAGGATCTCGTTCGTCCCCTCGAAGATGAGGTTGATGCGCGAGTCGCGCACCGCCTGCTCGTACGGGTACTCCTTCGAGTAGCCGATCCCGCCGGCGATCTGCAACGCGTCGTTCGAGGCGCGGAAGGCCAGCTCGCTCGCGAAGATCTTGCAGCACGCGGTCTCGAGGGAGAAGTCGACGCCGCCGCGGTCGACCATCCCCGCGGTGAGCATCCACGCCGAGTCCGACGCGTAGGTCTCCGCCGCGTTCGCCGCGATCTTCTGCTGGATCATCTCGAAGGAGCCGATCGGCCGGCCGAACTGCTGCCGCTGCTTCGCGTAGGCGAGCGCCTCCTGCATGATGCGCCGCGTCCCGCGCGACGACGCGGCGGCGAGGCCGAGCCGCCCGGAGTTGAGGATCTCCAGGGCGATCTTGAACCCCTGCCCGACCTCGCCGAGCCGGTTCGCCGCGGGAACCTCGACGTTCTCGAAGGTGACGGTCCGCGTGTCGCTCCCCTTGATCCCCATCTTCTGCTCGGGCTGGCCGAGGGTGATCCCGGGCGACTTCGCGTCGACGATGAACGCGGTGACCCGCTGCTTCGCCTTGCCGTCGATGGTCACCGGCACCTTCGCGAACACCGTGAAGACGCCGGCGTAGCCTGCGTTCGAGATCCAGATCTTCGTTCCGTTGAGCGCGTACGACGACCCGTCGGCGCTCGGCACCGCGGTCGACGCCATCGCCTGCGCGTCGGAGCCGGAGCCGGGCTCCGTCAGGCAGAACGCGGCGACGATCTCGCCGCTCGCACAGCCGGGCAACCACTGCCGCTTCTGCTCCTCGCTGCCGAAGAGGGTGATCCCCTTGCAGCCGATCGACTGGTGCGCGCCGAAGTACACCGCGAGCGCCGGATCCGCCGCGCCGATCTCGCCGAACACGCGGTTGAACACCTGCGCCGACGCGCCGAATCCGCCGTACTCCTCGGGGATGTTCATCCCCATCATCCCCAGCTCGTGCATCCCCGCGCGCACCGCGTCGGGAAACTTCCCGTCGTGGTCGATCTGCTTCGAGTCGATCGTGTCCGCGGCGAAGGAGCGAAAGGAGTCGAGGACCAACCGCAGCGACTCACGGTCGGCGTCGCTCATCGCGGGGAAGGGAAAGACGAGATCCTCGCGCAGCTCGCCGAGAAAGATCCCCTTGGTGAAGGAAGGATTCTGATCGGGGTTCGCGAGGTGGGGCTCGTTCGCGGCGGTCGGGACCGAAGGCTTGGCGGCGGTCGATGACATGGAGGCTCGTGGATGGGGGCTGCTTCAATATGCAGCCGCGAGCCCCGCCGGCGCAGGACGGGATACCCCTACAGATGCGTGCGCATCGTGCCTACGCCGGGCCTTTGAACAGCGTGGCTCTTCCGACAGCGTGGCTCTTCCGACAGCAGGGGCTTTATAGGGTAACTGCAACCACATCGAGGAGTGCCCGAGCCGGGGAGGTGGGGGAGGACTGCCAGGAGACATGTGCTCCTGTCCTCCCTGACCTCCCCGGCTCGGCGTACCGAAGCGTGGTTGTGGTTACCCTATCGAAGCCCCAGCAGTTGGAAAGGCATGCCGGGTCGTTCCGCTCACTTGCTCCCCCCGCCCGGCGTCATCGTCAGTCCCGTCACCGTCGCTTCCGTGTTGTGAGCGAAGCGGATGCCGTACATGCCGTCGGTAGACGAGAGCTTTCCGGGCGCGACGAGGTCCGACTTGCTGTACGTCCCGACGACGGTGCCGTTGATGCTGCACGCCACCTGGTCGCCCTTCACCGACATCGCGATCTCCTGCGTCACGGGCTGCCCGGGGCCCGCCGCCTTGTGGACCGCGGCGTTCGCCTCGCCCCGCCCCCCGTTCATCTGGAAGGGCTGCGGCCCGAAGGCGCGCACGATGAAGTTCCCGTTGCCGTATGCGGCGCAGTAGAGATAGCTCTGCTGGTCGGTGCCGAGCTTGTTGCCGGCGATGACGATGCCGTACGGGTGCGGGTGGTTGTTCAGGTTCATGTACTTCGGCTCCGTGAAGGTCGCCTTCACGGTGTAATCGCCGCTCGCGACGTTGGCCGGGTTCCAGAACGTCGTCGCCGGTCCGGTCGTCACCTGGAAGCCCGTTCCCTCGGCGACGAACTTCGCGTTCGCGAGCGTCGAGCCGCGACTCGCCTCGCGCGCGTCGATCGCGCCCGTCCAGCCGGGGACGGAGACGCCGCCGTCGGCGACCGCGCGCGACGTCTCCTGGGCACCGGCCGCACTCGCGGCGGCGAGAAGAGTCAGCGTGGCGAGAGCGAATCCAGTGTTGCGGGTGCTGCGCATGGTGAGACCTCGCGATGAAAGTGGGAGCCGTTCAACCCTAAGTCGCGGCCTACGCTTGCGACAGAGTGTCGCTGCTCGGCGAACGACCCACGCGGATCAGCGCGGATGAACGCGGATCGTCGCGGAGCCTGCTGCTCCACTGCCTGAACCACAGGGTCAGAGGGGCCACAGGGGAAGCGAGCGGCCGAGCAATCATCCCTGTGCACCCTGCGTCCCCTGTGTCTCATCGACGGCCGTCGCCTGATGTAACAGGGAGCCGGGGAGCCCGTGGGAGGCGCTGAAAGGAGTCAGTACTCCTCACAGGAACACCTCCCGTAGCTCCACGGCTCCGTGTCATAGCGCCGAGCAGCAGTTGAAGAGATCCGCGTCGATCCGCGCGCGCAGCTCCTTTGTCGGCAGCTGCCTCACTTCATCGACGCGAGCACACGGTCGAGCGCGGCGTAGCTCTCGTTCATCCCGCCCTCCATCCCCGACTGCATCATTCCGTCGCGATCCGCCGTCGTCATGAACAGCGAGATGCTCACGAGCTTCGTGCGCCCGTCGCCGAGGTCCTCGAGGGTCGCCGTCTCGAGAATGACGTGGCCCGGCATCCCGTCCCACTCGAAGGTGCGCACCGCGCGCGTCGGCGGATCCACTTCGGCGTAGCGTCCCTCGAAGCCGTGGGTCTCGCCGTTCGCGTGCTCGACGTAGCGCCAGTGTCCGCCACGCACCGGCTCGTGCTTCTCGATGACGAGCTTGTTCCCGCGTCCCCACCACTGCGCGATGAGCGCGGGATCGTTCATCGCCTTCCACACGCGCTCGCGCGGCGCGTTGAAGATGCGCTCGACGCGGATCTCGCGGTCGGACGGTGTGCTGAGCTTCGCGGTGTTCGGGGACATGGGCGTCGTGGTGGTGGTCGTGGTGGTCATGGGTGATCCTCCCGGGTGCGCTCGAGGAACTCGCCGAGACGGTCGTATCGGGCCTCGAGCATGGACTGGTACTTCGCGATCCACTCGTTCTCCCGGTCGAGGCGGCGCGGTCCGAGGCGGCACCAGCGCACGCGTCCGACCTTCTCCGTGGTGACGAGCCCCGCGTCCTCGAGCACCCGGACGTGCTTCTTCATCCCGGTGAGGGTCATCTCGAAGGCGCCGGCGAGGTCGCTGATGGACGCGTCGCGCCGGGCGAGACGGAGGAGGACGTCGCGCCGGGTCGGGTCGGCGAGGGCGGCAAAGGACGTGTCGAGCGATCGCGAAAACTGAACCATATGGTTCAGTATTACACCGGCAGCGCATTCGCGCAAGAGCCAATTCGTATCAGGTCGATACGAAAAACATCTGCCGCGGCCCTCGATTCGCGCGGTCAACGCCGCGCTCTGTCGCCTTGAAGCTCGTCGCGACGCGTGTCTTTCTCCGAACCAGGTCCGGCCCGACCAGAACGATGACGCCGCCGTCGTCACCAGGGTGATCGGCGCGCTCGCGTCCTTCGGTCATCCCCTCACCTGACCCCGACGCCATGCGAACGCACCCGACCAATCCCGGTATCTCCCTGCGGCCGCCGACGTCCGGCGCGGGCCGCCCGGCGAGCGCCCACTCGCGCGCGAAGGACTCCCGCGCCGCGGCCGCCGAGATCATCTCGCAGTCCGACAGGCAGCTCCACGGCGCCGCCCCCACGGCGGTGTTCGTCTTCCTCTCCGCCGCGCACGACGGGCGGACGCTGATCGCCGCGCTCCGCGAGGGCTACGCCCAGGCGCAGGTCGTCGGCTGCACCACCGCCGGCGAGTTCGTCGAGCGTGACGGCTCGGTGGGCGGCGTCGCGGCGATGGCGCTGCCGTCGAGCACGACGCGCGCCGCCTACGGCGTCGTCGCCCAGCTCGAGCGCGGCCTCGAAGCGGGCATCCGCGACGCCGCGAAGCGCCTCGGCCGGATGGCCGGCGCCGAGCTGAGCACCCTCGACCCGACGCGCTGGGTCGGCATCCTCCTCGCCGACGGGATGGGGATGAAGGAGGAGGAGATCAACGACGCGTTAGGCATGGTCGCGCCGCGGCTCATCTTCGTCGGCGACTCGGCGGGCGACGACCTCGCGTAAAGGGGGCCAGGGGCCAGGTGTAAGGAACCGCGTCAACGCCGTTCCTCACGCCTGGCCCCTGGCGCCTGGTGGCGCCGTTAGAACGCGCCCGCGCCGTTCGGCGTGCCCAGCCCCGTCGGGCCGTCGAAGCCGGTGACCGCGGTGCAGAGGTACGAGCCGCCGCAGGTGCCGTTGCTCCCCGACGTCACGTCGTTGAGCGACGCCGTGTGCGAGTACGGGTACGAGCCGTAGTTGATCGCGCTCGTGTTGCCGGCGACCGCATAGACGCTGGCGACGATCGGCGCGGCGACGCTCGTCCCGCCGAAGACCATCCAGCCCGACGAGCCGCGATAGGCGTACGAGTCGTAGACCGCGACGCCGGTGTTCGGATCGCCGATCGCCGAGACGTCGGCGACCGTGCGGCGCGCGCAGCCGGCGTCGGTCTGCCAGCTCGGCTTCGCGATGTAGGCGCTGCAGCCGCTGCCGGCGCCGCTCCACGCCGTCTCCGTCCAGCCGCGCGCGTTGCTCGCGCGGACGAGGTGCGTCCCGCCGACCGCGGTCACGTACTGCGACGCCGCCGGGAACTCGACGCCGTAGCCGTTGTCACCCGAGCTCACCGTGACCGCGATGCCGGGGTGGTTGTAGTGCGCCTGGTCGGTCGTCTCGCTCGAGTACTCGCTCCCGCCATACGAGTTCGAGATCGCGACGACGCCGGGCTGCTTCGCGGCCTGATCGACGGCGGCCGAGAGGTTCGCGAAGGAGTTCGAGCTCGCCTCGACGAGGAGGATCTTGCAGGTCGGGCAGATCGCGCTCGCCATGTCGAGGTCGAGCGAGATCTCCTGCGCCCAGCCGCCGTTGGCGCGCGGCGGCGTCGTGCCGCCGCTCTGGTTGATCTTGCGGAAGCAGCCGTTCGCCGTGGTGCACGCCGGCAGCCCGTACTGGCTGCGGTAGACGTTCAGATCGTTCTCGGCGTTCGGATCGTCGTAGGCGTCGACGATGGCGATCGTTCCCGTCGCGGTGGCGCCGGCGACGTTGTACGCTGACTGGAGGTCGGCCGGCCCGTAGCCGCTCGGCGTCGTGGTCGCCAGGGGCGCGCCCTTGGCGTCGACGCGAACCCACGAGTGGCAGCGGGCCGAACCCACCTCGGCGCCGGGGCAGACGCGCGCGTGGAGGTAGCTCTGGGACTGGCCCATCGCGCTGGCCATCGACGCGTCGGGCGCCGCGGCGCCGTTAGGCGAGAGCGTGGTGTCCGGCGAACAGGCGGCCAGAACGGCCAGTGCGGCGAGGCTCAGGAACGTGCGCGTGCGGGTCTGCATCATCTCGGTGGTCTCCACTGACGATGGTCGCGCCCGGCCACGCTGGCCAGACGCCGTCGGGGTGCCGCGTCGTCGCGACGATCGGCCGCGGTCCGCTCGGGCCGCGATCGGGGCCGCGACATTAGTTTCCGCGTGCGCCGCGCGCAAGAGGAGAGTCAGCGACGCGTTAGGCGCTGTAATCTGGCGTTAAGATTCGCCCTGCTCCGCGGGGAGCATCGGCTCGGCGAAGATGTGGTGCACCTCGGGGCGCTCGTCGCGGACGCGCGCCTCGAAGCGCGCGATCGTCGCGGCGACCTCGCGCGACGTCAGCTCGGGATGGAGCTCTATCTCGAGCGTCAGCAGCACCTCGTCGGGACCGAGCTGCATCGTCAGCGGGCGGGCGACGCGCCGGATCGCCGGGTCGCCGCCGGCGACGCGGTGCACGACCTCGATCGCCGCGTCGTGCGCGCGCTCCCCGACGAGGAGCCCGCGACTCTGTCCGGCGAGGATGACGGCGACCGTCGCCAGCACGAGCCCGATCGCGATCGACGCCGCACCGTCGAGCGCGGGCATGCCGAGCCGGTGGCCGAGCCAGACGCCGAGGAAGGCGATGACGATCCCGACGACGTCGGCGATGTCCTCGAGCACGACGGTGAACAGCGACGGGTCCTTGCCGTGGCGCACGACCTCGAAGAGCGTGTGGCCAGGGGCGGCATTCCGCATCGTGCGCCAGCCGATCGCGAGCGAGCCGCCGTCGAAGAGCGCGGCGATCGCGAGGACGATGTACGCCGGCGTCGGATCGCGCAGCGGCTCGGGGTGCACCATCTGGAGCACGCCCTCGTAGACCGAGACGCCGCCGCCGACGGCGAAGAAGATCATCGCGACGATCAGCGTCCAGAAGTAGAGCTCCTTGCCGTGACCGAATGGATGCTGCTCGTCGGCGGGGCGCCGGCTGCGCGCGCGCCCGACGAGGAGGAGCGTCCCGTCGCCCGCGTCGACGAGCGAGTGCAGCCCTTCGGCGACCATCGCCGAGCTGCCAGTGATCGCCGCGGTGACGAGCTTGGTGATGGCGATGACGACGTTCGCGCCGATCGAGGCGTAGATCGCGGACTTGGAGTCGGTCCCTGGCATTGGCGTGATGCTGGCGGGGCGGCTGGCGTCCTCCGCCACTCCATCACTCCGCAAGCCCGCAGCCAGCGCCGCCGCGATGCTCGTGACGGCCCTGTGCGCCCTGCGCCCCTGTGGTTCGATTCCAGGAGCGGCCCTCTTGACGCAGCAATATAAATTGATATATCATGCACCATGGCCACCGCGACCCGCTCCGCCCGCGATCTCGACCGTGCCGTGGCGCTCTTTCACGCGCTCTCGGACACGACACGCCTCGGCATCCTCGAGATGCTGCGCGGGGGGGAGCGCTGCGTGTGCGACCTCCAGGACGAGCTCGAGGCGGCGCAGTCGCGACTCTCCTTCCATCTCCGCGTGCTCAAGGAAGTGGGGCTGGTCGAGGACCGGCGCGAGGGTCGCTGGGCATACTACAGCATCGTTCCCGAGGCGCTGGCCGAAGTGCACGATCTCGTCGTGGCGATGCAGCCGAAGAAGGGCGCGCTTCCCGTGCGGGCGGGGTCGTGCTGCAGGTGAGCGATTTTTTTTCTCCAACTCATCAACTTTTCTTGATAACGGCGAGGGCTCGATGAGCGCAGAGACACGGCAGGACTCGACGACGGTGCCGACCACGCTCGAGGAGATCCGCGCGACGGTACGCGCCCGCTACGGCGCGACGGCGCTGCGCGTCAGCGAGGGCCCCATGCCCGGCGCCTGCTGCGCGCCCGCCGAGGGCTCGAGCGGCTGCTGCGGTCCCACCAACGAGACGTGGGACCCGATCACCGCCGATCTCTACGACGCCGGCGAGACGGCGGGGCTTCCCGCCGAGGCGCTGCTCGCGTCGCTGGGCTGCGGCAACCCGACCGCGCTCGCCGAGCTCCGCGAAGGCGAAACGGTGCTCGACCTCGGATCAGGCGGGGGAATCGACGTGCTCCTCTCGGCGCGCCGTGTCGGGTCGACGGGGAAGGCGTACGGGCTGGACATGACCGACGAGATGCTCGCACTCGCGATGGAGAATCGCGAGAAGGCGGGCGCCACCAACGTCGAGTTCCTCAAGGGACACATCGAGTCGATCCCGCTCCCGGCGAACACGGTGGACGTCATCATCTCGAACTGCGTGATCAACCTCTCCGGCGACAAGCGTCAGGTGCTCAGGGAAGCCTTCCGCGTCCTGAAGCCGGGTGGGCGCTTCGCGGTGAGCGACATCGTCGTCCGCGAGGGGCTGCCCGCCGCGGTGAAGGAGAACATGGCGCTCTGGACCGGCTGCGTCGCCGGCGCGCTCGAGGAGCGGGAGTTCATCGCGCTGCTGGAGGAAGCGGGGTTCGAGAACGCGAGCATCGAGCCGACGCGCGTCTACTCGCGCGACGACGCGGTCGCGCTGCTCCAGGGGACGGGGCTCGACCTCGCGCTCGCCGAGGGTGTCACGGGGAAGATCATGAGCGGCTTCGTGCGCGCGACGAAGCCCGGCGTCGCCGCGCCGCGTTCGGCGAAGCCGGTGCGGCCGCTCGCCACGCTCGGCGCGGCGAAGAGCTCCACGCGCGCCTGTGGCTGCGACGACGGGTGCTGCACGTGAGCGACGTCTCGATCGCGGCGCGGATCCGTCCGGCGGTGCCCGAGGATCTCTCGGCCATCGAGCGGCTGCTCACCGCGAGCCAGCTCCCGCTCGACGGAGTTCGCGAGGCGCTGCCGTCGTTCGTCGTCGCGGAATCGGGGGACGAGGTGGTCGGTGTCGCCGGGCTCGAGGTGTCTCGCGACAACGCTCTCCTCCGCTCCGTAGCGGTGGCTGATGCATGGCGCTCGCGCGGGCTCGGACGTGCGCTCGTCGAGCGCGTGATCGCCGAGGCGGAGTCGCGGGGGCTCCACGCGCTCTATCTGCTCACGACGACGGCTGAGCGATATTTTCCGAGCTTCGGCTTCCGCAGGGTGGCGCGCGAGGACGTGCCGGCGGACATCCGCGCGACGAAGGAGTTCGCGAGCGCGTGCCCCGTGTCGGCGGCGGTGATGTGCCGGGCGTGCGCGTGAGCCACGAGGGACCGTTCCGCGTGCTCGTGCTCTGCACCGGCAATTCGGCGCGCAGCCAGATCGCCGAGGCGCTGCTGGCGACGCGCGGCGTGGGGCGTGTCGAGGCGGCGAGCGCGGGCTCGCGGCCGGCGGCGCGCATCAATCCGTACGCGGTCGAGGTACTGCGCGAGCACGGGATCGAGTGGGAAGGTCGCTTGCCGAAGAGCGTCGACGATATCGCCGGCGAAAGATTCGACCTCGTGATCACCGTCTGCGACAACGCGCGCGACGCCTGTCCGATCTTCCCGGGCGCCGCCGCGCAGGTCCACTGGGGGCTGCCGGATCCCGCCGAGGAAACGGAGTCGTCCGCGGCGCGACGCGCGTTCGCCGCGACCTACGACGCGCTCGTCGAGCGGGTGGACACGCTGCTCGCGCTGCCGCTGGAGACGCTCGACGCGGCGGCGCTGCGCGAGCAGGCGCAGGCGATTCACAGCTAGCGGGAGCGCGCGGCAGGAAGCGTGCATGGGGCGGGCGCCATGACCAACGCTCCCTCGCGCGTCGACGAATTCCTCCCGAGCCCCGCCCGCTGGTGGGTGCTCGTCACCATCGGCATCGGCACCTTCATGTCGGCGCTCGACGGAAGCGTCGTCAACACGCTGCTCCCCGTGCTCAGCCGCGAGCTGCACACGGGGATCGCGGCGATCGAGTGGGTGACGACGATCTACCTGCTCGTCATCTCCGCGCTGCTGCTCAGCGTCGGGCGGGCGGGGGACATGTTCGGCCACCGGCATCTCTACCTCGCCGGCTTCGTGATCTTCGTGATCGGCTCGGCGCTCTGCGGGCTCTCGCGATCGGCGCACACGCTGATCGCGCTGCGCGCGCTGCAGGCGACGGGTGCGGCGATGCTCTACGCCACGGCGCCGGCGATCCTCACGCGCACCTTTCCGGCGACGCAGCGGGGGCGCGCGTTAGGCGCGCAGGGGACGTTCACCTACCTCGGTCTGACCGCGGGACCGTCGCTCGGCGGGTGGCTCGCCGGTGCGTTCGGGTGGCGCTCGGTGTTCTACATCAACGTCCCCGTCGGGATCGTCGCGATCCTCCTCGCGCTGCGGTCGATCGCTCCGGACCACGTGCGGCAGCAGAGCGAGCGCTTCGACTTCGGCGGCGCGGCGGCGTTCACGGCGGGGCTCGTCGCGCTCCTGCTCGCCCTCGACCAGGGGCACGCGTGGGGGTGGGGCTCGCCGCGCATCGTCGGCCTGCTCGTCGCGGCCGCGGGGGTGCTCGCCCTGTTCGTGCGCATCGAGCAGCGCCGCGAGAGCCCGATGCTCGATCTCACGCTCTTCCGCCGGCGCGTCTTCAGCGCGGCGACGGTGAGTGCGCTGCTCAACTACATGTGCGTCTACGCCGTGCTCTTCGTGCTCCCGTTCCTGCTCATCCAGGGGCGCGGACTGAGCGTGCAGCGCGCGGGGCTCGTCCTCACCGCGCAGCCGATCGTGATGGCGGTCGTCGCGCCGGTCAGCGGCACGCTCTCCGACCGGATCGGCTCGCGCGGGCTGGCCACGGCGGGGATGCTCCTTCTCGCCGCGGGGCTCGCCTGGCTCGCCCTGCTCGCGCGTGACGGCTCCCTCACGAGCATCGCCGCCGCGCTCGCGGTCGTCGGTCTCGGCGTCGGGACGTTCGTGTCGCCGAACAACAGCGCGCTGATGGGCGCGGCCCCCGGCTACCGGCAGGGGATCGCCTCCGGCGTGCTCGCGACCGCGCGCAACGTCGGGATGGCGCTCGGCGTCGGATTCGCCGGCGCGGTGTTCACGACGGTGGTCGCGCACGCGTCGCTCCCGGCCGACGGGCTGGCAGCTGGCGTGCGCGCGAGCCTCTTCGGCGCGGCGATCGTCGCGACAATCGGCGCGGTGACGTCGGCGGCGAGGTGAGGCGGCGACGTCAGGGAAGCGGCATCCTATCGCCGGGGAGGTCGCGCTCGTCGGCGAGCATGACGTGAATCTGTAGCGCGATGGCGGTGGCTCGATGTCGAGGTCATCGCGATCCACGGGTACGGCCTCTCCGGTCTCTCCTCAGGCGCCCGTCATGCGCGCTCTTCGGGGCGCCGCGGCGAGGCCGTCTTGCCGCCTCTCGCGGCGCGGGATAGCATGGCCGACAGCCCTGCGCCCTCGAATGGAACGCCGCCACTTCCTCCGTCTCGACCGCGCTGCCGCGCTCGGCTCGCTCGCTTCCGGTTGCGCGCCGGGATCGGCCGGATGCAGATGCGTGACTGGGTCCATCCCGACCCGAAGCAGGGCGTCGTCGACGCGCGCTGCCGGGTGCACGGGATCGGCAACCTCTGGATCGCCGAAGCGGCGGTCTACCCGACGGCGGGGTGCGTGAATCCGACGCTCACCCTCGTCGCGCTGACGCTGCGGCTGTCCGATCACCTGAAGGCCGGGACTGCCTGACGGCGCGCCGCGGCGCGCATCTCGCATTTCCCGCGGCCGATGCGCGCAACCGGAATCGTCACGTGACGCCCCCGCCCGACCTGAGAGGGATCTTCGACCGGCTGCCGGGCAGCTACCTGCTCCTCGCGCCCGATGCGCCTCGGTTCACGATCCTCGCCGTGACCGACGCGTACATTCGCGCGACGCTCACCACGCGCGAGCAGCTCATCGGCCGCGGGGTGTTCGAGGCCTTCCCCGACGCCAACCCCGACAACCCCGAAGGGACCGGAGTGTCGGACGTGCGCGCGTCCCTCGATCGGGTCGCGACCCGGCTCGTGACGGACGAGATGCCGGTCCATCGGTACGACCTGGAGACGCCGACGGGAGAATGGGAAGCGCGGCACTGGGTGACGTGCAACCGCCCCATCCTCGACGCCGACGGATCGCTCGAGTACATCCTCCATCAGATCGAGGACGTCAGCGATCGCCTCGCCGAGCGCGAGGCGGCGGCGAGGGAGCGCCGCGAGATCGAGCGGCTGCTCAGCGAGAGCGAAGCTGCGCGCCGCGAGGCCGACGCGGCGCGGTTGCAGTCGGAGGCGGTGCTGGCCAGCATCGCCGACGCCTTCTACCTGCTCGACCGGGAATGGCGCTTCACCTACGTGAACGCCGCCGCCGAGCCGCTGCTCCAGTCGCCGCGCGAGCGGCTCCTCGGGCGCACGCTCTGGGAGATGTTCCCGGGGGTGATCGGCTCGCCGTTCGAGGGGCCGTACCGCGAGGCGATGGCGACGGGGCAGGTCACCTCGGCGGAGGCGTACTTTCCGCCGTTAGGCACCTGGTTCGACGTCCGCAGCTATCCATGGACGGGCGGGCTGATGGTGCACTTCCGCGACATCGGCGCGCGGAAGGCGGCGGAAGCCGAGCGCGAGCAGCTGATCGCGGCGCTCGAGGCGGCGCGCAATCGCGTGTCGTTCCTCGCCGCGGCGAGCGCCGCTCTCGCCGAATCGCTCGATCCCGAGGCGGTGCTCGTGCGCGTGGCGCGGCTGGCGATCGGCACGCCGGAGGCTCCGGGACTCGCCGACGCCTGCGTCGTCACGCTCGCGACCCCCGAGGAAGCGCGCGAGGCGCGCTGGCGGACGCGCATCGAAGGGCTCGACCCGGCGAAGGTCGCGCTCGAGCTCGAGCGTCAGGCGCGCTTTCCCGCGCCGGCCGAGGGTCCGCGCGGCTTTCCGGCGGTGATCCGTACGGGACGCTCGGAGCTGGTCACGCCGGAGATGATGGAGGAGCAGCTGCGTGCGGTGGCGCGGACCAACGAGGAGCATCTCCGGTATCTCCGCGCGCTCGATCTCTACACCGCGGCCACCGCGCCACTCGTCACCCAGGGGCGCATCCTCGGCGCCCTCACCCTCGTGCGGCACGGCCCGATGCGTCGCGGCGCCTTCGATGAGGCCGACCTCGCACTCACCGAGGAGCTCGCGCGGCGCGCCGCGGTCGCGCTCGACAACGCGCGTCTCTACGCGACGGCGGAGACGGCCAACCGCGCGAAGAGCGACTTCCTCGCGGTGATGTCGCACGAGCTGCGCACCCCGCTCAACGCGATCGGCGGCTACGCGGAGCTGCTCGAGTTGGGGATCCACGGCCCGGTCACCGAGGAGCAGCGCACCGCGCTCGGCCGCATCCAGCAGAGCCAGCGTCATCTGCTTGGCCTGATCAACGGGGTGCTCAACTACGCGCGCGTCGAGGCCGGGGTCGTGAGGTACGACGTCGCCGAGATCCCGCTCGACGAGCTGCTGGCCGGCTGCGAGGCGCTCGTCCTCCCGCAGGCCCGGTCGCGAGGGCTGACGCTGAGCCACGCGACGAACGGGACGCCGCTCCGCGCGCGCGCCGACCGCGAGAAGGCGCAGCAGATCGTCCTCAATCTGCTCTCGAACGCGGTGAAGTTCACCGATCGCGGCGGCCGCGTCGAGCTGCGCTGTTCCGCGGACGCCGATGGACGCACCGTGCGGATCGAGGTCGCCGATACGGGGATGGGGATCGCCGCCGACCAGCTCGCGCGCGTCTTCGAGCCCTTCGTCCAGATCGACGCCACGCTGACGCGCACCCGCGAGGGCACCGGCCTCGGTCTCGCCATCAGCCGCGACCTCGCCCGCGGGATGGGCGGCGAGCTCTCCGCGCGCAGCGAGGTCGGCGTGGGGAGCGTCTTCGTGCTCGAATTGCCGGGAGTAGGGGAGTAGGGGAGTACGGGAGTACGCAACTGCCAGGCTGCAGTGTCGTACCCCCGTACTCCCGTACTCCCCTTGCTCCCCGCCGTGATGCACATTGGGGCGAAGCTCCCCCGCTGACCCCTGCCTCACGCATCGCCCATGTCGCGAATCGTCGCGTTGTTGCTCGCGCTCGCCGCTGTCGCGCTCCCCGCCTCGAGCCAGAATTCCCAGCCGCGAGTTCTCGTCTTCTCGAAAACCGCCGGCTTCAGGCACAGCTCCATCCCCAACGGGATCGCGGCGGTGAAGAAGCTCGGCGCCGAGAACGGCTTCGCGGTCGACGCGACCGAGGACGCGGCCGCGTTCACCGCGCGCAATCTCGCCCGCTATCGCGCCGTGGTGTTCATGAGCACCACCGGCGACGTGCTGAACACGTCGCAGCAGGAAGCGCTCGAGCGCTACATCCAGGCGGGAGGCGGCTGGGTCGGCGTGCACTCGGCGACGGACACCGAGTACGACTGGCCATGGTACGGCCGCCTCGCCGGCGCGTACTTCAACGGACACCCGAACGACCCGAACGTGAAGAAGGGAACGTTCCGCGTGCTCGACCGGAGTCATCCGTCGACCGAGGGCTTCCCCGACCGCTGGGAGCGCACGGACGAGTTCTACAACTTCCGCAACATCCAGCCCGACCTCCACGTCCTCGTCGACATCGACGAGACGAGCTACACCGGCGGGACGAACGGGGCGCATCACCCGATGAGCTGGTACCACGAGTTCGACGGCGGGCGCGCGTGGTACACGAACATGGGGCACACGGAGGAGACGTACTCGGAGCCGCTCTTTCTGAAACACCTCCTCGGCGGCATCCGCTGGGCGATGGGGACGAGCACCAGCGCGCTCGACTTCGGCCGCGCGCGGCCGGAGGAGAACCGCTTCACCAAGGTGGTGCTCGCGTCGAAGCTCGACGAGCCGGTAGAGCTCGCGGTGCTCCCCGACGAGCGCGTGCTCTTCATCGAGCGGCACGGCTACGTGAACCTCTACAAGCCGTCCACGGGGAAGTACACGCGCATCGCGACGATCCCCGTCAGCACCAAGTACGCGGACAGCAGCCAGGCGGAGGACGGCTTGCTCGGCCTCGCCGCCGATCCGGGGTTCGCGAAGAACGGCTGGGTCTACATGTACTACTCTCCCGCCGGCCCCGAGGCGAAGAACGTCCTCGCGCGCTTCACGATGACCGGCGACTCGCTGGATCTCGAGTCGCGCAAGGAGCTGCTCGTCGTGCGCACGCAGCGCGAGCAGTGCTGCCACACCGGCGGCTCGATCGCCTTCGACGGCAAGGGGAACCTGTATCTCTCGACGGGTGACAACACCAACCCGTTCGCCACCGGCTACGCGCCGATCGACGAGCGGCCGGGCCGCTCGCCGTGGGACGCGCAGAAGTCGTCGGCGAACACCAACGACCTGCGCGGGAAGATCGTCCGCATCCATCCCGAGCCCGACGGCACGTACACGATTCCCGAGGGGAATCTCTTTCCGCCGGGCATGGCGAAGACGCGGCCGGAGATCTACACGATGGGGCACCGCAATCCCTATCGCATCTCGGTCGATCCGCACAGCGGCTATCTCTATTGGGGCGACGTCGGCCCCGACGCGCCGGACGACTCCGTCGGCCGCGGACCGCGCGGCTACGACGAGTTCAACCAGGCGCGGAAGGCGGGGTACTTCGGCTGGCCGTACTTCATCGGCGACAACAAGTCGTACATCAAAACGGAGCGCATCGACTCGGTGACGGTGAAGTCGTACTTCCCCTTCGATCCCGTCCGTCCGCTCAACCACTCGCCGAACAACACCGGGCTCACCGAGCTGCCGCCGGCGCAGAACGCGTTCATCTGGTATCCGTACGGGCCGTCCGCGGAGTTCCCGCTCGTGGGCAGCGGTGGACGCGCCGCCGCGGCGGGGCCGGTCTTCCACCGCGACGACTTCGCGAGCGCCGCGCGTCCCTTCCCGCAGTGGTACGACGGAAAGCTCTTCATCTACGAGTGGATGCGCGGCTGGATCATCGACGTGACGATGAACGCGCAGGGCGACCTCGTGTCGATGGAGCAGTTCATGCCCAGCCAGAAGTTCAGCAACCCCGTCGACATGCAGTTCGGGCCTAACGGCGACCTGTACATGCTCGAGTACGGGACCGCGTGGTTCCAGGGGAACGACGACGCACGACTCATCCGGATCGAGTACGCGGCCGGGAACCGGAAGCCCCTCGTCGCCGTCGGCGTCGACAAGCCGGCGGGGGCGCTCCCGCTCACCGTCGCGCTCTCGTCGAAGGGGACCGTCGATCTCGACGAGGACACGCTGAAGTACGACTGGACGATCGCGCGCCGCGACGGCGGCGTCGTCCAGCGGCTGACCGGGCCCAATCCCTCGTTCACCTTCACCCGCGCGGGCACCTACACCGCGACGCTCACCGCCACCGATCCCTCGGGCGCGAGCGCGTCGAGCGCGGTGCAGGTCGTCGCCGGGAACGAGCCGCCGCGCGTGGCGGTGGATCTCGTCGGCGGGAACAGGACGTTCTACTTCGCCGGCGTGCCGGTGCGCTACGCGGTGAGCGTCACCGATCGCGAGGACGGCTCGCTGCGCAGCGGACGGATCCCGGCGAGCCGGGTACGCGTGACCGCGGACTTCCTGAAGGAAGGCACCGCGGCCGCCGAGACGGCGGGCGAGAAGCCCGCGGCGAACACCGAGGCGGCGCAGGGCGCGCACGCCGCCGGGAAGAAGATGATCGAGGGGAGCGACTGTCTCGCCTGCCACCAGTGGAACCGCAAGTCGATCGGCCCGTCGTACGCGGCGGTCGCGGCGAAGTATCACGACGACAGTGCCGCGGTCGCGCGGCTGGTGAAGAAGATCCGCGGCGGCGGCTCCGGTGTGTGGGGACAGGTGATGATGCCGGCCCACCCGCAGCTCACCGACGAGCAGGCGCGCGAGATGCTCGCCTACATCATGAGCCTCGCCGACAAGCCGTCGCGCGCGCCATCGCTGCCGACGCGCGGCTCGTACGTGCCGACCGCGGCGTCCGCGGCCGCGCCGCGCGGCGTGCTCGTGCTCCGCGCGTCCTACACCGACCGTGGCGCGAACGGGATGCCGGCGATCGCGAAGGAGCAGTCGGTCGTGCTCCGCTCGCCTACGGTCATCGTCGCCAGTGGTGAGCTGGGCGAGGGTGTCTCGAAGCAGAGTGTCCCGCAGCTCCCCGTCGACGTGACCATCGCCAACCGGCCAGGGGCGTCGGCCAAGCTCGCGGGCGTCGACCTCACCGGCATCTTCTCCGTGGTGCTCGCCGCGCTCGCTCCGACGCAGTACCAGGCGGTGGGCGGAGTGGTGGAGGTGCGCATCGACTCCGCCGCCGGCGCGCTGATCGGGACGAGCGAGGCGATCCGCCCCGTGGCGGACACCGCCGCGCCGCCCATGCAGCTCCGCACGGCGCTCACCCCGACCGCCGGTACGCACGACGTCTACCTCGTCTTCCGGAACCCCGCGGTCACGAAGGACGCGCTGCTCTTCGTCCTCCTCACCGCCACCTTCGAGCCGGCCACCCGCGCCGGCACGAAGGCGGCGACGCGTTAGGCCACACGCCCAGTCACTGCCACTCACCGGACAGGGGACGCACCGAATGACGACCCGCTCCAGCACGCTTCCCGCCGCGATCGCCGCGCTCCTCCTCGGCGCGGCGATCGCGAGCCCGCTCCACGCGCAGCGACCCGGGCCGCCGGAGAAGTTCGAGAACCTCAAGTACTTCCCCAAGGACATCCCCCGCGACTCGCTGCTCGGCATCATGCGCGGCTTCACGACGGCGCTCGGCGTGAACTGCCAGTTCTGCCACGTGACGGAAGCGGCCCCCGCTGGCGCCCCGGGTCCGCGCGAGCGGCTGCGCCCCGCGCTCGACGACAAGCAGACGAAGCTCACCGCGCGCTTCATGCTGCACATGGTCGACACGCTCAACCACGCCATCCTCCCCGCGCTCGACAAGCGCCACACGCCGGCGATCGCCGTCACGTGCGCGACCTGCCATCACGGCTCGCCCCTGCCGCAGACGACCCAGATGATGATGGCCGAGCAGATCGAGCGCGTCGGGATCGACTCGGCGATCGCCGGCTACCGGAAGCTGCGCGCCGACATGGTCGCCGGCCGCTACGACTTCCGCGAGGGGCCGGTCGACGACGTCGCCCTTTCCCTCGCCGGCCGCGGCCGCGCCGACGACGCGATCAGGCTCCTCGACATGAATCAGGAATTCTTCCCCGCCTCCGCCGACGTCGACCTGACGATGGCCGAGGTGTACATGCGGAAGGGGGACAAGGACCGCGCGATCGCCCGCTATCGCGCCGCGCTCGTCAAGCGGCCCAACGACCAGCGCATCATGCGCCGGATGCAGGAGCTCGGCGTCAGGCCGGACAGCGCGCGCTGACCGCGCTCAGGCGCGTGGCGGCGCGGCGAAGCGGCTCGACCGCTGCTCGTAGGCGTGGGCGAAGGCGAGGACGCGCGCGTCCTCGCCCGGCAGCCCGACGACCGAGAGGTTGAGCGCGGGCATCCCGTCGCTGCCGATTCCCGCGGGAACGGAGACCTCGGGAAGCCCGAGCCAGTTCCCGTAGCCTAACGGCGTGCGCACGTCGGGCCACGGGTCGACCGCGCGCGGCGCGGCGAAGGGCATCGTCGGGTAGACGAGCGCCGCGACGCCCGCCGCGCGCATCGCGCTCGCCAGCCGGCCGACGACCTCCGCCCGCGAGCGGGCGAAGGATCGTCCCGCGGGATCGTCGGCGAGCGGCCTGCCGAGCAGCGGCTCGCAGTCCTCGAAGGTGGCCGGCAGCACGTCGTAGAAGGCTCGGTACCCCGGATAGCCGAGGCGCATCGCCGCGCGCGGATCGGCGCTCCGCCCGGCGAAATAGGTGAGC
>JABFXC010000188.1 GCA_013361935.1 Gemmatimonadaceae bacterium | reverse complement strand
GTCGAGGGCGGTCGCGCTGCCGATCCTCCCCAGCGCGGCGGCGGCCGCCTTGCGCGTCTCGGCGTCCACGGCGCGGAGGGCAGCGAGCAGCGCGGGCACGGCGCGCGCACCGCGCCGTGCGAGGACGTCGGCGATCGAGCGGCGCAGCGGGTAGCGCGGGAGCAGCGCGGCGAGCGTCTCGTCCACGCCGGGCGCGTCGATCCAGCCGAGGACGGTCGCGAGGGCGGGAAGCCCGGCATCGTCGGCGACGGCGATCGCCGCACGGAGATGGTCGGCCGCGGCCGGGGAGAGCAAAGTGCGGGCGAGGTCCGCGACGAGCTCACCCTCCCCGTGGTCGGCCTCGAGCCGCGCGTGAAGGGTGGCGAGCGCGTTCGCGCCGATGACCGTGGAGGTGCCGGGCGCGCGGAGGAGCACGGCGAGGGGACCGACGACTTCCTCGCCGCCGACGCGCGCCAGCGCTTCCGCCGCCGCCGGCTGGAGCAGCTCGTCGTCGAGCAGGGGGACGATGCGCGGCGCCACGGACGGCTCGCCGATGAGGGCGAGCGCGTCGAGCGCGGCGAAGGCGACGCTGAAGTCGCGCGACTCGGCGATGGCGGCGAGCGGCGCCGCCGCCTCGCGCGAGCGGATGCGGCCGAGCGCCTCGATCGCGTGAAAGCGGACGTTCGCGTCGGCATCGTTCAGGGCGCGGACGAGCGCGGGCACCGCGCGACGGTCCTCGAGGAGCCCGAGCGCGAGCGCGGTATAGGTGCGCAGGTCGGCGTCGGTCGCCGGCGACGCGAGCAGGTCGAGGAGGATGGGAACGACATCGGCGCCCGAGCGGCTGAGCGCGCTCAGCGCCGCGTTCAGGACGGCGGGGTCGCGGTGCCGGTCGCGGAGTGCCGCGACGAGCACCGCGGTGCTCGCGTCGTCGCCGCGCGCGAGTCCCTCCGCGGCGGCGCGGCGAACCTGCCAGCTCGTGTCGCCCAACGCTCCGCCGAGGGGAGTGGCGTCGCCCTCGCCGGCGGCGATCGCGCGGGCCGCGGCCAGCCGCTCGATCTCGTCCGGACTGTTCAGCTGCTCGGCGAGCTCGCGCTCGCGGTCGAGCCGCGCCGTGACGTCCTCGATGGTGACGGTGGTGCCGACGATCGCCGCCCCCGACCGCAGGGGCGCGATCGTCACGTGCTGCTGCATGCGCGTGAAGTGCGCCGTGGGCGCGCGCGGCGGGCAGGGGATGAAGTAGCCGTGAAACGCCGGGGAGAGCACCTCGACGGTGCCGCTCGACGCGACGCGCTGCAGGCGGGCGAGGCCGTCACGTCGGGCGAGCTCGGGAAAGAGCTCGCCGATGGGTCGTCCGCGCGCCTCCGCCTCGTCGACACCGGTCGCCTCGGCGAGCCAGGCGTCCCACGACTGCACGACGAGGGCGAGGTCGGTCGTGAAGACCCCGCCCGTCCGCAGGCTCCCCGTCAACCGCGACTCGCCGGGCCGCCCGGCGCCGCGACGTTCGGTCGCGCGCGGTCGCCGAGTGCGCGGAGGAGACCGGCGTCGCGCACCTGCTGCGCGGCGCGCTCACCCAGCCGCTGGAGCTCGGCGAAGGTCTCCAGCGTCGTGCCGGCGGTCTCCGACTGCTCGCGGTTCGCGCGCGTGATGAGCGCGATCTGCTTCGCGACGTTGTGCGTCGCGGCGCCGATGTCGCTGGCGGCGCGCGCCTGCTCGGCGAGCCCCTTGCTCGTCTGCTCGGACTGCCGGCGCATGTCCTCGGTGGCTCTGGCGATCTGGCTGACCGCGGTCGCCTGCTCGCTCATCGCGGTGCTGACGCTGGCGCTGCGGCGCCGGAAGCCGTCCGCCTCGCGGGCGATGAGATCGGCGGCGGCCGATTGCTCGGCGAGGGCGCGCGAGGTGCTGGCCGCGCCGCGGCGGAGCGACTCGACGCCCTGCGAGACCTGCAGCGCGGCGGTCGCCTGCTCGGCCATCGCGCGGCGCACCTGGCCCGCGAGCGTGGCGCCGCTCTGCGCCGCCTTCGTGATCTCGCGCGCCGACTGCTCCTGGGCGCCCATCGCCTCCGAGACCTCGCGCGCCGCGCCGCGCATCTGCCCGGTGACGCGGACGAGCCCCTGCAGCGCGGCCGCCTGCTCGGCGGTGGCGCCGGAGATCTGCCGGATCTGCGTCGTCGCGGTCGTGATCACCGTCGCCAGCCCCTGTGTCGCGGCGAGCTGCTCTTCGGTGGCGCGGGTGATCTGCCCGACTTTCGCGGAGCTCTGCTCGACCCCCGTGAGGATGCGCTTCAGCCCCGCGACGCCCTCCGCCGCGACGCGGCCGCTGTCGTCGGCGAGCCGGCGGCCCTCGGCGGTGGAGGAGACCGCGTCCTGCACCACCGACTGGAGCGCGGTGATGATCGCGGCGATGTCGGCGGTCGCCTTCGCCGAGCGGTCGGCGAGGTTGCGGATCTCCTCGGCGACGACGGCGAAGCCACGGCCCGCATCGCCGGCGCGCGCCGCTTCGATCGACGCGTTGAGCGAGAGGAGGTTGGTGCGCTCGGCGATCAGGTTGATCGTGTCGACGATGGTGCTGATCTCGCCCGCGCGCTTGCCGACCTCCTTCACGACGGACGCCGACTCGGCCATCGAGGAGCGGATCCGATCGAGCCCGTCGAGGGAGCGCTGGATCGCGGTGGCGCCTTCTTCGGCGTCGCGCGTGGTGCGGCGCGAGATGTCGTTCGCTTCGCCGGCGAGCGCGGCGACGCCGCGCATGGAGCGATCGAGCTCCGTGGCGCTCGTCGCCGCGCTCTCGACGGAGCGCGTGATGACCTCGGCGTTTCGGGCGACGCCCTCCACGGAGCGCGAGGTCTCCTCGACCGCGGTCGCCACCTGCTCGGCGAGTCCGGACATGTTCTCGGCGCTCGCCGCCACCTGCTCGGTGGCGGTGGCCATCGAGGCGATCGAGCGCGAGGTCTGCTCGGCGACGGCGGCGAGGTCGTCGGAGTTGGTGCGGACGCCGTCGATGGAGCGGGAGGTCTCCTCCATCGCCGCGGCGATCTGGGTGACCGAGGACGCGAGGTTCTCGGTGTCGGCGGTGACGCTCTTGATCGAGGCCGCCATCTCGGTGACGCCGCCCGCGACGGTGGCGGCGGCAGCGGTCATGTCGGCGGCGGTGCTGGCCACGGCGCCGATTGAGCGGCTCGTCTCCTCGACCGCGGAGCTGGTCTCGGCGATGGACGAGGCGAGCCCCGTCGCGGTCGCGGTCATCTCCTCGATGGAGGCGGCGAGCTCGTTGGCCGAGGACGCGAGCTCCTCGCTCGAGGTGGCGACCGATTCCGCCTGCGTCGCGGTCTGCCGGAGGGACTGCGCGCATTCGTTCGCGCCGGTGAGCCCGCCCTCGACGAGCCGCCGCTGCGCCTCGCTGCCCTCCCAGAGGGCAGCCGCGGCGCGCATCGCGTCAGCCGCCGGGGCGACGCGCGCGGAGCCGTTCGCGCCGTTTCCCCGTCCGGCCTCGCCGGAGCCGTCGGGCTGGCGGTCGCGGTCGCGTGTCCAGAATGCCATACAGTCTCCTCTCGATTACGAAGGTGTCGCGGCGGACGCCGGCGCGGGTGATTCACCCTCCGCCGCCGATTCCTCCGCGGATGCTTCGGTGATGAGCAGCTCGGGAACGTCGATCACGAGCAGCAGGCGCTCGCCGCGCTGCGCGATGCCGCGCAGGTAGCGTCCGCTCAGTCCGGCGACCCCCTCGGGGACGGGGAGGATCTCCTCGGCGGCGATGCGCGCGAACGCGCGCGCGCTGTCGACGATGAGCCCGACGGTGCGACCGCCGGTGCGCACGACGAGCAGCCGGCTGCGCAGGTCCCAGCGCCCGCGCTCGAAGCCGAAGCGCTCGCGCAGGCTCACCGCCGGGATGACCTGGCCGCGCACCGAGACGACGCCGGCCACCCACGACGGAGCGTTAGGCACCGGCGTCGGCTCGCCGACCATCTCGAGCTGCAGGATGTCGTCGCTGCGCAGCGCGTAGGTCGCCCCGGCGAGCTCGAACAGCACGTAGGACTCGCTGCCCGCGGCATGGGTCGTCATGCGATGGCCACCGTCAGGAGGGAAGGGGCGGCGCGGCGGGGCCGACCCGCGGCGGAGGCGCGACGTTCGCCGACGCGCCGCTCCACGCGCGCGCCGTGCGCTCCTCCTGGGCGAGGCGGACGATCGCCGTCGCGTCGAGGATGAGGCTCACGCGCCCGTCGCCGAGCTCCGTCGCGCCGGAGATCCCCTCCACCGCGACGAGCGGATCGACGACCGGGTGCACCACGATCTCGCGCAGCCCGAGCAGCCGGTCGACGACGAGCCCCATCGGCGCCGCCTCCGTCCCGACGACGAGCAGATGCACGCTCGGCAGCCGCGGGTCGGGCAGCTGGAAGAGCCGCGCGAGGCTGAGCAGGGGAAGCATCCCGCCGCGCCAGGGGATGACGTCGTTGTTCTCGAAGGGGACGATCTGCGAGCGCTCGACCTTCACGATCTCGCGCAGCGCGGGCTGCGGCACCGCCATCTGCTGGCCGCCGACCTCGACGAGCAGCGCATCGACGATCATGAGCGTCAGCGGCAGCTCGACGACGAAGCGAGTGCCCCCGCCCGGGGTGCTGAACAGGCTCAGCTCACCGGCGAGGGAGCGGATGGTCGAGCGGACGACGTCCATCCCGACGCCGCGTCCGCTCGTCAGATCCGCTTCGTCGCGCGTCGAGAATCCGGACGCGCAGAGGACGTCGAGCAGCGCCTCGGCGCCGAGCGACTCGTTCGCGGCGAGGAGCCCGCGCGCCCGCGCCCGTGCCTCGACGCGCGCGACGTCGATCCCCGCGCCGTCGTCCTCGACGTCCACGCGGATGCGATCGCCGACCGCCGTGGCGCGCAGGGTGAGCGTCCCCTCGGGCGGCTTTCCGCGGGCGACGCGAGCGTCGGGATGCTCGATGCCGTGGCTGACCGCGTTGCGCACGAGGTGCAGCAGTGGCTCGAGCATCCGATCGACGAGGAGCTTGTCGATCTCCGTGTTCTGACCGCGGAGCTGGAGGTTCACGCGCTTCCCCGACTCGCGCGCCGCGTCACGCACGGCGAATCGCAGCCGCTCGAAGACCTCGCCGACCGGCACGAGGCGGATGCGCATGACCGCTTCGCGCAGGCGGCGGAGCTGCCGTTGCATCAGCGCGTTGTTCTCCTCGAGCGCGTCGCGCGTGGCGGTGGAGCGCGCTCCGTCCTGGCGCAGCAGGTCGTCGAGCCGCGAGCGGCTGACGACCAGGTCGGCGACGAGGCGCATCACCCCGTCGAGGCGCCCGAGATCGACGCGCACCACGTTCGCGCCCGTGGTCACGAACGCCTGGCTCGCCGGCGCCGGGGCCGGCTCGCCGGCGGGCGCGGGGGCGAGCGCGATCCAGCTCAGACCGTCGGCGCGCCACGCCTCATCGGGCACCTTCCCCGGCGCGACGGAGACCCAGAAATCGAAGCTGATGCCGCCGGCGACGACGCGCGGCTTCGCGTCGAGCAGCTCGCCGATGGAGCGCAGACGGGCGCGGATCGCGTCGACGCCGACGCCGCGCTCGGTGAGCTCGCGGGTCGGGACGAACTCGAAATGCTGGACGATGCCGTCGCCAGCATCAGCGTCGGGAGGGAGGGGCGGCGCGGCGTCCGGCGTCGGCGCGGCGGGCTCGCGCTCCGCCGCGGGGCCGGGAGCGCCCGCGGCAAGACGGTCGAGCATCGGCGCGATGTCGGGCGGCGCGCCCTCGGTGCGGCGGGCGAGGATGCAGCGCTCGAGGAGATCGACGCTCGCGAAGAGCGTGTCCATCGTCGCGGCGGTGGTGTCGACGCCCGGGCGAAGGCGCGCGCGGATCGATTCCTCGATCGCGTGCGCGAGCCGCTCCGCGGAGGAGACGCCGACCATCCCGGAGAGACCCTTCAGCGTGTGGAGGCTGCGCAGCAGCTCCTGCACCACCCCCGGCGCAGCCGGCCGGCCGAGCGCGCTCTCGAGGTCGAGCAGGGCGTGGCGCGCCGCCGCGAGGTGCTCGTCGCACTCGGCGAAGTATTCGTCGATGAACTGTTCGAAGAACCCGCCTTCGCTCATCGCAGCTCCCTGCTCGGCTCGAGCAGGCCGCGGATCGCCGGGAGGAAGGCGGCGGGGACGAATGGCTTCGTCAGATAGAGCGTCGCGCCGGCGTCCATCGCCGCGGCCCGGCTCTCCTCGTCACCACGCGTCGTGAGGACGACGACGGGGAGATCGTGGAAGCGCTCATGGGCGCGAACGAAGCGAAGCACCTCGAGCCCGTGGACGTCGGGCATGTTGAGGTCGAGCACGACGAGATCCACCGGCGCCACGGCGAGCCGCTCGATGGCCTCCAGCCCGCTGGCAGCCTGCACGAAGGCGACGCCGCTCACCTCGCGCAGGGCGGCGATGATCATGCGCCGCATCGTCGCGGAATCGTCCACGACCAGGATCGTCCTCATGCGCTCGCGGACCTGGGGTGGCGGAGGGGCAGGGGGTACAGCGGGGAGAGTCGAAATCTACCGGCCGGGGAGGAGGGGCACCAGCCGCGAGCCGAGGTGGCCCGCTGAACGACGCACGCGGACGACGCGGACGACGCGGATCGACGGGATCGACGCGGATCTTCTTCACCTGCTGCTCGGCTGTGAATGACAGGGAGCCGGGGAGGGGCGGAGGCTGGGTGCGTGGCTGCGGACTCTGTCGCGGGTCGCGTCGGGGCTCGTCGCGAGGACTGGCATCGCGCGGTTTGGGCAGGAAGCACGGCGGAAGAACTGCCCTGTTCAAGAACGGCGGAAGGGCTCCTCTCGAGGCCATGATCGACGTGCTACGAGCCACGAAAGCTTTGTTGGGGCATGCGGGGCGAGACCATCTCGCCATGCATGCCCCAAAATCACTTCGGCTCGTACGAGTAGAATCTTCCGCCCTTCTTCCGCAGTGCTTGTGTAGTTCTTCCCGGAAAAACCGCGCGATCTCCCCGCCGAGACCGAACACCACGCGACCCGCGAAAATGC
>JABFXC010000145.1 GCA_013361935.1 Gemmatimonadaceae bacterium | reverse complement strand
CGGGACGCGGGAGTGCCTCGCCCTCGCCGTCACGCGCGACGAGGCCCTCGTCGGCGTCGCGCTGTACGGGGAGGTCGCCGGCACGGCGCGCACCGGCGCGGTCCTCTGGGTCGCGGTGGCGCCGGGAGCGCGCGGCGCCGGCGCCGGTCGCGCGCTCGTCGAGAGCGCGGTCGCCAGTCTGCATGCGAGCCGCGCGCGGCTCGTCGTCGCGGAGCTCGCGGACGACGCCGCGCACGCGCCGATGCTCGCTCTGCTTCGGGGCGCCGGCTTCGACCCTGAAGGGGCCGTCGCCGACTTCTACCGGGACGGCGTCGCGCTCACGCTGTGGGTGCGCCGGCTGGAATAGCGCCGGGCCGCGCCACCGGCGAGCCGTCGATCACCTGACGGATCGTCGCGCTCAGATCGGTCACCGTGAACGGCTTGGCGATGAACGCGTGCTCCGTCGCCAGCTGCCCCTGACGCAGCGTCGGATCCTCGGTGTGCCCGGACATCACCACGATGCGGAGATCGGGGAAGCCGCGCGCCGCGTGCTCGACGAGCTCGCGCCCGCTCATCACCGGCATCACCATGTCGGTGAGGAGCACCGCGATGCGCCGCTGCTCCCGGCGCAGGATCTCCAGCGCGTCCGCGCCGTCCGCCGCGACGAGCACGTCGTAGCCGTACTTGTGCAGGATGCGGCGCACCGCGGAACGCACCGGCTCCTCGTCGTCGACGACGAGGATCGTCTCGCGCCCCCCCGCTGCCCCCACGTTTCCCTTCGCCGGCTGCGCGCCCCGGCGCTCGCTCCCGGCGCGCGGCAGGTAGATCGTGAAGCTCGACCCCTCGTCCGGCGCGCTGCGCACGGAGATCACTCCGCCGCATTGCTGCACGATCGCGTAGACCGTGGAGAGCCCGAGCCCCGTGCCCTTGCCGACCGCCTTCGTCGTGAAGAATGGCTCGAAGAGGTGCGCCTGCACCTCGGCCGTCATCCCGGAGCCCGTGTCGCTCACCGTGAGCGTGACGTAGTCCGCGGGGAGCAGCCCGGGGTTCATGCGCGCGGTCGCGACGTCCACCGTCGTCACCCCGACGGCGATGCTCAGCGTGCCATGCTCGGGCATCGCGTCGCGCGCGTTCAGGGCGAGGTTCATCACGATCTGCTCGAGCTGCCCGCGGTCGGCGAGCACCCGCCACGGCTGCAGCGTCGCGCGGATGTCCAGCGTCACGTCCTTGGCGATGAGCCGGCGGATCATCGGCTCGATCCCGGCGACGACCTCGGCGATGTCGATGAGCGTCGGCTGGATGAGCTCCTTCTTGCTGAAGGCGAGCAGCTGGCGCGTCAGCGAGGACCCGCGGTCCACCGAGCGCTCGATCTCGCGGACCTCGCCGACGAGCGGCGAGCCGGCGGGCAGCTCCTCGGCGACGAGCGCCGCGGTCATCCGGATCGCGGTGAGCAGGTTGTTGAAGTCGTGGGCGATCCCGCCGGCGAGCCGGCCCACGGCCTCCATCTTCTGTGCCTGCAGCAGCTGGCTCTCCAGCGCGACGCGCTCGCTGACGTCGCGCGAGGTCAGCACCACCCCGCGGATCGCCGGGTCGTGGAGCAGGTTCGTCGCGATGGTCTCGAGCTGCACCCACTCGCCGGTCTGGTTGCAGGCGCGCCACCGCACCGGCCGCGTGTGCTCCCCGGTGCGCTCCGCCTCGGCGAGCATCGTCGTGATGACCGTCGCGTCGACGGGGTGCACGATGCCGAGCAGCGACTCGCCGACCAGATGCTGCGGCGGATAGCCGAGCAGCCGCTCGCACGAGGCGCTCTGGTAGCGCACGGTGCCGTTCTCGTCGACGATCGTCACCGTGTCCGAGGAATGCTGGATCAGCGACCGGAAGCGCGCCTCCTGCAGCCGGCGCTCCTCGTCGAGCAGCGCGTTCTCGCGGAGGGCGATCACCTGGCGCGCGATGATCGTCAGCGTGAGCGCGATCGTCGCGTAGAGCACGAGGCGGTCGCTCGTCGACCAGTGGCTCGACGCGCTGAGGATCGGCACGAATCCGCAGAGCACGAACAGGTACGGCAGCCGCGCGAACCGCCGCTCCTCCGCGGTCGGGCGCACCGTCGCCTCGTCGCCGCGGTGGTGGTACTGGTACGCGGCGCCGACGAACATCATCGCGTCGCCGATCATCCAGAGCAGATCCACCGGGTGGCCGCCGCGATACGTGCCGGCGACGGCGAGCGGAGTGTAGACGCTGTCGCCGATGACGTTGAGCAGCTGGCCGAGGCCGATGATCCGCAGCGCGGCCGCCGAACCGCGGTCTGTGCCGCGCATGAGCACGAGCACGATCGCGAGCACGGTGATCAGCTCTCCCGCCGGCGACAGCAGGCTCGGGAGGATGGTCCAGTCGAGCTGCGCCGCGGCGAGGACGCGCGGGCGGAGCATGAAGTGCCAGACGAGCGTCGTGGCGGCGATGCCGACCATCGCGAACTCGAGGCTCACGCGCATCCACGCCCGCGTGCGCTGCCTCGGGCCGAAGTTCAGCAGCCCGATCGTGAGCACCGCGATGTAGGCGAGCGATCCGAGGTCGACCATCGCCTGCGTGACGCGGAGGTGGCCGAGGAACAGGTCGTTGATCGCCCAGAGATTGGTCGTCGTCCCGAGGATCAGGAACGCCGCGGTGAGCCAGCGCCAGCCGCGGCGCGCGCGCCCGTGCAGCTCCGCGTTGCGCGCGTTGGCCCAGGCCATGGCCGCCATCGCGAAGCCGACGGGGGCGAAGAAGGCGTTGCCGATCGCCTCGCGCGACGAGGCCGGCGTCGCGTCGGCCAGCAGCCAGGCGGCGTGGATCGCGGCGAAGCCGATCGCCGCCCACCCCTGCCACCCCCACCGGGAGGCGCTCGCGTCGAGCCAGCGCGGGCGATGCGCGCGTCTCGATCGGATCACGAGCCCCAACGGGCGGAAGTCATGTGCGGAATTGCCGGCTGTGAAGAAGAGAGATGCGCGCACTTCCTCCAGGAAGTCTCGGCCGCCGGGGGCGAAGACTTGAGGAGACACCTAACGACGCGGCCCCCGGCCGCGCCGTTAGGCGCGGCCGGGGGCCGGCATCGGTCGACCCGCGGGGGGACCTGCGCGAGCTAGCGGAGCGCGCGGAGCACGGCGACCGTCGCCGCAGCGCCGACCGCGAGCAGCGAGGCCGCGGCCACCGCCGCGGTGCCCGGCGTCAGCGTCACGTCCTTCCGCCACCAGGTGGCGGGAGCGTCGGCGGTCTCCGTCGGAAGCGCGGCCATGATCTGCGCCTCGAGCTGGCCCGGCATGCGCATCGCGCGCCGGCGCTCCGTCTCCTCGGTGACCTTCAGCCAGAAGTCCACGTCGCGCGCCGTCTCGGCGGTGCGGACCGCCGACTCCGGCAGCTCGCCGTCGAGCCAGGCGTGGATGGCCGCGGACGTGGTGCGGCTCTGGCCGAGCGGCACCTCGCGATCGGTGAGCGGCTGGCGCTCCGCACCCGCACGCTGCTGCTGCGACTTGTCGCCGCTGCTGCTGCGGTTGCCCTGTGTGTTCATGTCGTCTAGCATCAGGCGTACTTCTCCTCGAGAAGGACTTGGAGCGCCTCGCGCGCGCGGTGTACGCGCATTTTGAGAGCCCCGACGGTGGTCCCCAGCAGGTCCGCCATCTCCTCGTACGAACGGCCTTCCACGTGCTTCATCACGAAGGCCTCCCGCAACGAGGCGGGGAGTGCAGCCAACGCGCGATCGAGATCGCTTTTCAGTTCCGTCCGGTCGAGCTCTTCGTCGGGCGTCGCATATCCGGACGGCTGATCATCCTCGTCGTAACTCAGGTGGGTGCGCCGGATGTTCTTCAACCAATCCTTGCACCCGTTCGCGACGATCCGGAACACCCAGGCGTCGAACCGACCACGCACCTCCGCGAGGTGCTGGTACGCCTTGATGAAGGACATCTGGAGGATGTCTTCCGCGACGTCGGGGCTCCCCGTCATGCACAGGGCATGGCGGTAGAGCGGATCGCTGTACCGGGAGATGAGGGTCCGGAATGCATCCCGGTTCCCCGCCAGCACCCGGCCGATGATCGCCTGATCCGAGTCCGGCTGGTCGGCGAGCTGCTGCCCCATGTCCTGCGGCGCTGTCTGCTTCACAGCGCTACCATCGCGCGGCAACGCGCGTTTGGCGAGGGATCGCCGCCGAGTCGTCTCGATGAGGACGTTGGCCACGATCCGAGGACGATCGGGCACCGGACACGTAACACCATGTGCGGGCGAGGCTGAGGAGATACCTGGGGGGAGAGTACGCCAGCGGGTAACATAGGCTGGCGGGCCGAGGAGCGCGAGGGGCCATCACACCGTTTCCGGGTGCCGAACTCACATCAACTCAATGAGCTACCTCTCATCACCTCGCCCAGCCTCGCGAAACGCGCCCCAACCGCGGGCCCTGATCAGCGCTCCGTGCTCGTCCAGCCGCGGCGGCGGGCGGCGAACCCGCCCCCCGACCGGCGAGGCGACTCCGCTCAGCGCAGAGGCCTCGACGTCGCCGAGCGCCTCGAGAACTCCGCGCACCATCCCGCACGGAACGCCGGCGGCGTCCAGGCGCTCCACCCATTCCCGCGCCGCCTTCGTCCGCGTCCGCTCCGCGACCGCGCGCACCACGCGCTCCCGCTCGGCCAGACGTCCCGCGTTCGTGGCGAGCGCCGGGTCGTCGGCGGTCTCCCCGAGCTCGAGGACGCCGGCGAGCGCCCGCCACTGCGCGTCGTTTCCGACGGCGATCACCAGCGGACGGTCCGCGGCGGGAAAGAGCTCGTAGGGGACGAGGTTGGGATGCGCGTTCCCCCAGCGGCGCGCGTCCCTCCCGCTGACGAGGGCGTTCTGCGCGACGTTCGCGAGCGCCGCGGTCGCGCTCGCGGCCAGCGAGACGTGCAGTCGTCTTCCTCGCCCGCTGCGCGCCCGTGCGACGAGCGCGGCGAGAATCGCCGCGGCGGCATCCTTTCCCGTGACGATGTCGGCAAGGGCGACGCCGACCTTCATCGGCGAGCCGTCGGGCTCCCCGGTGATGGCCATCCACCCGCACTCCGCCTGGACGACGTAGTCGTAGCCGGGACGGTCACTCTCCTCGCCGAAGCCGCTGATGCTGAGCCAGACGAGCGTGGGACGTTCGCGCAGGATGCGATCGGGATCGAGGCCGAGCTTCGCGAGCGCGCCGCGCCGGAAGTTGTCGACGACGACGTCGGCATCGTCGATCAGGCCCAGAACGAGCGGCGGTCCATCGGGCGCGGCGAGATCCACGGCGATCCCGAGCTTGTTCCGGTTCGCGCTCAGGAAGTACGCGCTCTCCCCGCGGTCGTCGAAGGGCGGTCCCCAGCCGCGGGTCTCGTCGCCCGCCCCCGGCCGCTCGACCTTGATGACGTCCGCGCCGAGGTCGCCGAGCATCATCGTGCAGAGCGGTCCGGCGAGGACGCGGGTGAGGTCGAGGACCCGGATGCCTAGTAGTGGCAGTGTGTCGCTATTATGTTCCATTGCTACCGCCGTTCAGCCGCCGTTACGAGCTCGGCGGACGGGGTTCTCACTGGGCGCGGCAGTGGAAAAAGTGGCTTTTCGCGCGCCCGAAAGCCTTGCGTAGATCGCGAAAAATCATATACTTGCCGCCGTTCGGGCCGCTCCGCAAGCGGAGTTGACCAGCCCCTGTGCCGACGCCGGCGCCGGATCGCACGGCTCGCCGCGGGACCAGACGGATGACCATGACGGACAAAGTGCAGACCACCGAGATCAAGAGCCCCGCCGCCGCCGCACCTGAAGGGGCCGCGCCCGCCGCGGCGCCCGCGCCGGGTCCCCGCCGTGGACCGGGCCATCGCGGCGCCGACGTTCGCGATACCGTCGCCGAGATGACGGAGAAGGCGCAGCAGCTCAGCCTCGAGGCCGGGAGCAAGGTGGCTGGCGCGATGAAGGACGTCATCTACGCCGCCGCGGGGATCACCGGCTTCGCCATCGAGAGCGCGCGCGATCTCGTCCAGTACATGGTCCGCCGCGGACAGATGCGCGCCGAGGAAGCCGACCGCATCATGCGCGAGGTCGAGGACGCGCACTCGAAGCGGAAGCCCGGCTCGCCCCCGCCGCCGCCACGCGCCGCGGAGCCGAGCCGTCCGATCGCGCCCCCCGCGCCGCCACCGCAGTACGTGCCGCCGAAGCCGCGCTCCACGATGCCGACCTCGGCCCCGATCCCCTCGCGGCCGCCGGCGAAGGTGGCCGCCCCGGCGAAGCCCGCCGCCAAGGCGTCGCAGTCGGCGAAGCCGGCCGCGAAGAGCGCCCCGGCAAAGGGAAAGCCGGTGTCGAAGGCACCGGCCAAGGCTGCCGCCAAGGGCGGCGCGAAGAAGGCCGCGAAGAAGCGTTAGGCAGCCGGCCCCGTCGTCATCTCCCGCCGCGCTCCGGCATCGCCGCGAGCGCGGCGAGCCATTTCGCCAGCGTCGGCGGCCCGTCGGCGACGAATTCGGCGACCGTGTCCCGCGGCTCCTCCCCCGCGACGTGGATCGTCACCGCGTCGCGGCGCCACGATCGCAGCGCCCGCATCGCGTCCTCGTCGGTGGCGTCGTCCCCGGCGAAGAGCAGCGACGCACCGGGTACGCCCGCGCCGAGCTCGCGGGCGAGCGCGAGCACCGCGGTCCCCTTGTCCACCGCGATCGGCGGCCGCACCTCGATCACCTTCCGGCCGTGCGTCACCCGCAGCCCCGCCGCCGCGGCGAGCCCTTCGATCTCCGGACCGAGGCGCCCCGCGTCGTCCTCGGCGACGAGCCGGTAGTGGACGCTCAGCGTCGCCCCCTTGTCCTCGAGGAGCGCGCCGGAGATCCGCTCGACGAGCGCGCGCGCGCCGTCGCGCACGGTCGCGAGCGCGGCGGCCCACGGCTCCACTCCCTCGTGCACCTGCATCGCGCCGTCCGGGGCGAGCCGCTCGAAGCCGTGGTTGCCGACGGCCCACACCCCGTCGACCCCGACGAGCCGGCGCGCGTCGGCGGCCCCACGGCCGGAGATCAGCCCGACGTGCGT
>JABFXC010000094.1 GCA_013361935.1 Gemmatimonadaceae bacterium | reverse complement strand
GGGCGGGCGCGGGCCGCGGCGTGGCGACGCGCACCGTCGGCGCGGGCGGCGGCGTGTGGTCGAGCCAGGGCGTCGCGGGGACGAGCGCGGGCGCCGCGTACAGGTCGCGCGTCAGGCGCTCGTTGATCGAATCCGGCTCGACGAGGAAGGCGAGCATGCTGAAGTGCACGTTCCCCGTCGCGCCCTCCTGCGCGCGCGTGAGGCGGATCTGGTCGAGCACCTCCTGCGCGCGCCACCCGCGCGCCTCCCCGGCACCGGCCCTGGAGGTGTAGTTTCCCGCCCAGATGTGGCGCTTCTTCACGTTCTCCGAGACCCACCAGGAGAGGAGCGTCGGATAGCTCTGCGCGGTCTGCGCGATGGGCCAGTAGAGCTGCGGCACGAAGTAGTCGACCCATCCGTTCCGCAGCCACTTCCGCGAGTCGGCGTAGAGCTCCGTGTACGCATCGAGCCCGCCGATGGAGGGCGGATTTCCCGGCCGCCAGATGCCGAATGGGCTGACGCCGAACTTCACCCACGGCTTCACGTCGTGGACGCTGGTGTAGAGCTCGTGCACGAGCTGATCGACGTTCCGGCGGCGCCAGTCGTCGCGCGAGAGCTTGCCGCCTCCGCGACGGTAGCGTCGCCAACTTCGGTCGTCGGGGAAGTCGAGCTCGCGCCCGCGGGCGTATTCCTTGTACGGATAGAAGTAGTCGTCGATGTGCACGCCGTCGACGTCGTAGCGGCGGACGACGTCGAGCACCACGCGCACCGTGCGCCGCCTCACGGCGGCCTCCCCGGGATCCATCCAGAGATACGGCCCGTAGCGCTTGACGCTCGACGGCATCGTCCGCGAGACGTGCGAGGCCGCGTGTGGCGACTTCTGCGACGAGAGCCCGGCACGGTAGGGATTGAACCAGGCATGCAGCTCGAGCCCGCGCGCGTGCGCCTCGCGCACCGCGAAGGCGAGCGGATCGTACCAGGGCGAGGGGGCCTTCCCTTCCGCGCCCGTGAGATACTCCGACCAGGGCTCGATCTTCGATGCGTAGAGCGCATCGGCGGCCGGACGCACCTGCAGCACGACGGCGTTCAGATGGAGCGCGACGGCGCGGTCGAGGATGGCGATCAGCTCCGCCTGCTGATCGCAGGGCGCGAGCCCGCGACGGGAGGGCCAGTCGATGTTGTCGACGGTCGCGACCCAGACGCCGCGGAACTCGCGCTGGATCGGCGGCGGAGCGTCGCCGGACTGCGCGCGGGCCGCGAGCGGGAAGAGCGCCGCGGCCGCGACGATGAGGACGCGGCGGGAGAGAGCGTGGAGCGACATACGCGCAACCTAGCGCATGGCGCTCACGCTCGAAATCGCGACGTCAGGGCTCTCGCTCGCCGCGCGGTCGTCCCCCGCCCTCTCCCGGCCCGCCGCCGCGCACGCCGCGCATCGCGCCGCGCTTCATGCTCTCGGGAAGCTTCGCCCACTGGTCGGCGGTGAGCGTGGCCTGCGCGTCCTTGAGCGCCTGCCCCATCAGCGTGCGCGCCGCGGCGAGCTTCGGACCGAGGGTGACCTGCATCGACATGAAATCCGCGTTCTTCCCCTGCTTCGCGATCGCGTCGGAAAGCGCGTCGATGATCGGATCGACCTTCGCCTGCAGCGAGTCGCCGAGGGTCTTGAGCTTCGTCTCCTGGTCCGCGCTCAGCGCGAGCGAGACGGAGTCCTTCACCTCGAGGATGCGATAGAACGGATTGGCGAAGCCGCGCCGCATCCGGTCGCGCAGCGAGTCCGCGGGGAGCGGCTGCCCACCGCGGCCGCCGACGACGTTGAAGATGCCGCGCCGGGTGTCATCCAACCCGATCTGCCAGCGGCCGAGGATGCCGATCTGGAAGGGCGAGACGAAGCCGCCGCGGTTGTTCGCGGCGCCGAAGTGCTCGTTCACCTGATAGACGTAGCGCTGCTGCGAGGGGTCGAAGCCGCGCACGTAGAGGAGGGTCCGGTCCGGGAACGACTGCTGTCCCCATCCCTTCAGGTCGTCGTTGCCGTGCAGCAGCTGGTCCACACCGGTAAGGACGTTCAACATCTGCACCGAGAGCGTGAGCCGGCGGTTCAGGTTGAACGACGTCGGGCGCCAGTTGAGCTGCATGTCGAGCGATCCCGTCCACGGCGCGATGCAGCTGTTCCGGCCGGCGATGCTGGAAAGCTGTCCGCGCAGGCATTCGCGCGCGTTGCCCGGCGCGGTGGCCAGCAGCCGCGACATCCCGTTGACGAGCGCGGTGTCGGCGGCGATCGCCGGCGTGGCGGGGTCGAAGACGAACGCGCGGTCGTTGCGCGTTCCGTCGCCGTTGACGTCGCCGGCGACCATCGGCGAGTACGGCGAACCGGAGCTCGCGCGGGCGACGAAGCTCGCGTCGAGCGACGGCGTCACGGGATAGAGGATCTGCGCGAAGAGCTGGTGGCGGCGATCGAGATCGCTGCGCCCCCATTCCGCGACGTTCGGGTCGCCGGCGGTGTTTCCGCCGAAGCCGCTCTCGCCGAAGCCGAAGCTTTCGGCGCGCGAGCGGCTCCAGGTGTACCCCGTATTGAAGGTCGTGCCGCGCAGCCCGAAGCCGGTGAGGGAGACGGTGACCTGCTTCGTGTCCGAGCGCAGCTTCGAGCTCAGCTCGTTCACCGTGCCGAACGCCGCGTCCCTGCGCGAGTAGAGCACCGAGGTCTGGCCCGTCGCCGGGACGATGGAGTCGGGGCGGACGTACACGGGGCGCGAGCCTTCCGCGGCCAGGGTGAACCTCGGCGACTCGTTCAGGTTGAGGTCCGTCGCGCCGGTCTGGGCGACCCCGCGCGCATACGTCGCGTCGACGGAGAGGCCGTAGCGCTGCTGGAAGCGGCGCGTGAGGCCTAACGATCCGCGCCAGGCGCGCGGAGCCTGGAAGTCGGGGTCGAAGACGAGGACGCTCCGCCCGCGGCCGCCGGTGGTCACCCCGCCGGCGCAGTCGGCCGGGATCGTCGAGAGGTCGCTCTGGTACGCGGCCCAGTCGGGGGTCGGCACGCCGCTCCCGACGCAGACGAGCTGCGTCTGCCCCGTGCCGAGGCCGGTCGCGTCGAGCGCGCTGGCGACGAGCTGCGAGGGGGGACGGCTGCGGAACTCGCCGAAGCCGCCGCGGAGGATGGTCGACGGCGGCGCGTTCTCCTGACGGTCGAGCTGCCAGGTGAAGCCGGCGCGCGGCGAGACGCTCACCTCGGAAGGCACGTCGTCGGTGCGGCGGCCGAAGGCGCTCTCGATGGCGGGATTGTAGGCAGGCTTCGTCGGGTATCGCGAGCCTTCGGCGCGCGCGCCGAGCGTCACCTGGAGCGCGTCGTTCACGCGCCAGCCGTCGCCGAGGTAGAGGGCGCCGCTCGTCGCGCCGGACTCGCGGTCGCGCGAGGAGAGCGTGCGCGTGAACGATGCCGGCCGGTCGTTCGCGAAGTCGGCGAGGGAGTTGAAGGTGAAGGTCCCGAACTGGGTGGCGAAGCTTCCCTGCCGGTTGCGATCGACGGTCAGCAGCCCGCCGAGCTTCACGCGGTGCGCCGCCTCGGGAGAGATCCAGGAGAGCTCGTCGCTCGCCTCGGTGGTCGTCGCCCGCGTCCGCTGCGGGAGCGAGGAGTTGCCGCCGAAGCTCAGCGTCGAGATCGCGTTCGTCCCATCCTCGAGCACGGAGGCGACGATCACGCGCCCCGCGGGAAGCGCGAGATAGGGGTCGGTCTGCCGTTTGTCGACCGAGGAGTAGACGCGCCCCTCGTTGACGAAGGAGCCGAGGCGCGAGGTGAGGGTGAGCATCGCGCCACCGCCGGAGCCGCTCTGGCTTCCGCCGCTCTGCGGAACGGCGAGCACGCCGAGCCGCGCGTTGTCCTGCGACGAGCCGCGCCAGTCGAGACGCATCGTCAGCGAGTGCATCTCGTTGATGGTGTAGTCGCCGCGCAGGAGCGCCGAGGCGTTGTCGTTGACGCGATCGCTCGCCGCGACGGCGGGGAGGCCCTTGCTTCCGAGCACGCCGAGGAAGCGCGACACCGAATCGACGTTCGCGCCGAGCCGGGCGAGCGAGCCGGGATCGGCGGTGATGAGCGAGGGCAGCCCGCTCGACCGCCGCGAGATCAGTCCCGATCCGAAGAGGAAGGCGCGGTCCTTCACGACGGGGCCGCCGACGCCGAAGCTGAGCTGGTTCTGGGCGAACTCGTTCCCGAACGGACCCTTTACCGTCGAGAACTCGAGCGACGGATCGCGGAGCTGGTAGGTGGCGGTGCCGGTGAAGTTGTTCGTCCCGCCGCGCGTCGTCGTCGCGACCTGGCCGCCGGTGAACTGGCCGCGCGCGACGTCGTAGGTGTTGGTGATGACGCGCGTGTTGCGTACCGCGTCCGCCGGGATCGCACCGGCGCCGAAGGTCAGGCCGTCGAGGGTGATTGAGTTCTGGCTCGCCGGCTGCCCCGCGACCGAGAAGGACATGGGCGTCGAGTCGGTGCCGGGCACGGTCACCACACCGGGGATCAGGGTGGCGAGCGAGGTGAGGTCCCCCGCGTCCACCGGAAGCCTGTTCGTGATCATCGGCGGCAGCCCGCGCTCGGTGCCGCCGGCTTCGGCGCGCTGGCCGAGCTGCGGCTGCTGGCGGCCGCGGACGGTCACCTCCGAGAGCGTCGTCGGATTCTGCGAGAGCCGCGCGTCGGCGACCAGGCGATCCTCGTCGGCGTTGCGCTGGACGTTGAGGCGTACCGGCGCGAAGCCGATGTAGGTGATGGTGACGCGATACTGGCCGCCGCCATCGGGGAAGACGACGGTGTAGCGCCCATGGTCGTTGGTCCGCGTCGAGCGGGTGATCTGCGTCTCGGCGGAGGTGACGTCGACCTTCGCGCCGACCACCGGCTGCGAGTCGGGTCCGATGACGCGGCCGGTGACGATGTCGGTGCTCGCGCCCACCTGCGCGCGGAGCGCGACGGGGAGGGTGACGAACGCCGCGAGAAGGATCAGACGGAGAAGGCGCATGGAGAGGACGAAGACCGCGAGATGCTCGAGCCGCGAAAGACGACGGCCGGGTCGAAAGGGCCCGGCGTCCCAGGAGGTAAGTACGGTCGGGGCGTCGCGAACGTTGGTCGATCCGGGGGACTGTCCATCACGAAAAAGATGCCCCGCGCGGCGATTCGCCGCGCGGGGCATCCCATCCTCCGGAGTTCGCTACTTCACGAGCACGAGCTCGATCGGCGGGCCGACCGGCGCGGTCTTCACGACGCGGTATGGCGCTGCAGTGGTGACGTAGATGTTCACCGGCACCGGACCACCGCTCATCTCGACGAGATAGGCGTCGAAGGTGCCCGCGGGGACGGTGACGCTCTGCTTGCCCGTCACCTTGAGGGTGACGGTGCGCGCCACGCCCTCCCCGGAGGCGAACACCGGCAGGGTGAACGTCGCGTTGAGCGACCACGCGAGCGTCGGGATCACCGTCGTCACCGCGTTGTCGTCGATGGTGCCGGCCACGACGGTGGTGTCGTAGCTGACCGACCTGGGGCCGGCCTGGCTGACGGTCGTCGCCGCTCCCTTCACGCGGCCGCCCGCGTACGCGGCGTCGATCTTCGTCTCCATCCCCTGCACCGTGCCGCGCTGCGCGACGGACTTCATCGCCCCGTCCGTGCCGATCACGACGTCGGTGTTCTGCGACATGATCGGGCCGAGCACGCTCCGCTCGCTGATCCTGACGCCATCCGCGGTCTTCTCGACCGTGCGGACGGAGCTGCCGAAGGGATTTCCCTGCACGAGCACGGCGAAGCTATCGTGCGCGGCGACGAGCTTCGAGACGTCGATCCCCGATCCGGCCTTCGGACCGGCGAGGTCGGACTCGGCGACGGGCTGGCCGTCGGGTCGGACGACGCGCACGGGGGCGATCTTCGCGAGACGGTCGCGCAGCACCGTCGCGTCTCCGACGACGACGACCAGCGCGGCGTCGGGATCGATGACCTGCTTCGCGACCGCCTGGGCTCGCGCCGGGGTGATCGCGGCGACGCGAGTGCGGTACATGCTCACGTAGTCAGCCGGGAAGCCGAGCAGCCGCGCGCGGGCGATCGTGCCGCCCAGCTGCTGCGCGGTCTCGACCGCGAGCGGGAAGCTGCCGACGATCGCGTCGCGCGCGCCGGCGAACTCCGTCGCGGGAATCGGCTCGGTGCGGAGCCGGCGGAGCTGCGCGAGCAGCTCGACCAGCGCCGAGTCGACGACCGCGTTGCGCGCCTCGACGGTCGCGCCGAAGGCGCCGACGCCGCGATTCCAGCTGAAGGACGAGTAGGAGCCGTAGGTCCAGCTCTTCTCCTCGCGCAGGATCCTGAAGAGCCGCGACGCGGAGCCGCCGCCGAGCACGCGGTTGGCGACGAGCAGTGCGTACGTGCGCGGATCGGTGCCGGCGAAGGTGGGCGCGCCGACGATCACGTTCGCCTGAACCGACGACGGCCGGTGGACGAGGACGATCTCGGTCTTCGTGCGCTTGCGCGGAGCGCCGAGCGCGGGCACCGCCGCGGGGGCGCCCGTCCACCCCTTCAGCGCGGCGTTCGCCAGCCGCGTGGCGGTGGGGAGATCGATGTCGCCGGAAACGACGAGCACGGCCCCGCGCGGCTTCACGCGACTGGCGTAGAAGCCGAGGATGTCGTCGCGGGTGATCGCGCCGACGCTCGCCGGGGTCGCCGACTTCGCGTAGGCGGTCGTTCCGTACAGCTCGCGGTTGAATACGCGCTGCGCGACGGTGGACGGCTGCGAGTTCTGGAGCTGGAGCGACGAGAGAGTCTGCGTCTTCGCGAGGTCGACTTCCTTCTGATCGAAGGTCGGCCGCGCGACGGCGTCGCCGAGGAGCTCGAAGGCGAGCGCCGCCTTGTCGGAGAGGGCGCTGGCGTTCACGGTGAGCGCGTCGGCACTGGTGCCGGCGCCGAGCGAGCCGCCGGCGCCCTCGATGGCCGCGCTCACCTGCTCGGCGGTGCGCGATCCCGCGCCCTTGCCGAGGAGGGTCGCGGTGAGCTGGGCGAGCCCTTCCTTCCCCGCCGGATCCGTGAAGTCGCCGGCGCGCATCCCGAGGGTCAGGGCGATGACCGGGAGCTTGTGGCTCTCGACGACGACGAGCCGCACGCCGTTAGGCAGCGTCGTCTCGTGGAGCGGCGGGAGCTTCGTCGGCTTGAGGGGCGCCGCGGGGGGCGGGGTCGTCGGGAACTGCGCCGCCGCGGTGCTCGCGGCGAGGGCGAGGGTCAGCGCGAGGGCGCCGATGGAGCGGGCGGTCGTCACTTGGCCTCCGCGGAGTCGATGAAGGTGTACGAGTTCTCGGGATGCAGATACTTCGCGGCGACGCGCTTCACGTCGTCGGCGGTCACCGCCGCGTAGCGATCGAAGTCGGCGTCGAGGCTGTTCGGGTCGCCGAGGAAGAGGTTCGCGCGTTGGATGGCCGCGGCGAGCGTGACCGCCTGCGAGCGCTCGCGGATCGCCGAGGCGCGCCAGGAGCTCTTCGCGCGGGCCAGCTCCTCGTCGGTGATCCCGCCGGCGAGCTTCGCGATCTGATCGTCGAGGCGCGCCTCGACGGTGTCGATGGCGATCCCCTTGTTGGCGATCGCGAAGACGACGAAGGCGCCGGGACCGCGGCGCGGTCCGAAGAGGTTCACGAAGGTCTGGCTGGTGAGCGCGACCTTCTGCTCGCGGGCGAGGGAGCGGTTGAGTCGCGAGCTCGCGCCGCGTCCGACGATGGTGCCGAGCAGCTCGAGCGCGGGGTAGTCCGGGCTGTCGTACGCCGGGATGGTGTAGTACTTCATCACCGCCGGCAGCGTCGCCTTGGTGTCCTGCACGCGCTCGCGGCGCGCGCCGGCGTCGTAGCGCGGCTGGCAGCTGACCGCCGGCGGCGTCGGCGCGCGCGGGATGTCGCCGAAGTACTGCGCGATGAGCTTCTTCGCCTCCGCCGGCTGGAAGTCGCCGGTGACGACGAGGGTCGCGTTGTTCGGCGCGTAGTAGAGCTTGAAGAACTGCTGGACGTCGGCGGTGGTCGCGGCGTTCAGGTCGTCCATCGAGCCGATGATGGAGTGCGAGTACGGGTAGCAGCCCGCCGAGTCGATGGCCTTGTACCCTTCCTCGTAGAGGATCTTCGTGTAGGGCTGGTTGTCGACGCGGAGGCGCCGCTCCTCCTTCACCGCCTCGCGCTGGTTGCTGAAGTTCTCGTCGGTGACGGCGAGCGAGCGCATGCGGTCCGCCTCGAGCCAGAGGCCGAGGTTGAGACGGTTGGACGGAAGCGGCTCGTAATAGTTCGTGCGGTCCTCGATGGTGCTGCCGTTGTAGCCCGCGGAGCCGGCCGCCTCGAGCATCGCCATGTGCTCGCCCTTCTTCACGTGCGCCGAGCCCTGAAACATCATGTGCTCGAAGAGGTGCGCGAAGCCGGTGCGCCCCGGGGACTCGTCGCGCGAGCCGACGTGATAGGTGACGTCCACCGCGACGACGGGCGCGGTGTGATCCTCGGCGAGGATCACCTGCAGGCCGTTAGGCAGCGTGTAGTTGTCGAGGGGGAGGCGGGCGGGCTTCTGGGCCGGCAGCGCGGTGGCGGGAAGGGCCGCGAGCAGCGCCGCGACGAGCGGACGGAGGAGCGAGGGGGCGGAACGGGTGCGGATGGATCGCGCCATCGGCGAACTCTCCAGTAGGGGACGGGGCTCGGTGAGCGGCAGCAACGATATTGTCGGGTTGCGACCAATGCCGCCAGCGGGACGCACAGGGGGTGTACGAGAGGTGTAAGCGAGCTCGTGACGGGGGCGGCGGTGGGGGAGTCTCTGTCACATGAGCGAACAGACTATCTCCGCCCGGGGCGACGGAGCTCCATTGCTCAGCGTCGGCGAGACGACGTCGCTGCTGCTCGCCGCCCTCTCGCTCGTGATCCTCTTCTCGCTCGAGTCTCGCGGATTCCGGCTCGGGCTCGCGATCGATCCACCCACGGAGCTTCCGCTCTTCATTCCGCACATCCTCCTCGCCGCGCTGATCGTCGCCGGAATGCGGACGGTCGCGGCGCTGCTGGCCGGGCTGATGGCGACGCTCCTCACCATCGGGATCGTGCTCGTGTGGCTGGCCGTCTCGGTCGGCGCGGAATCGAGCTCCTACGTGCTTCACGGGATGACGGTGCTCGCTGCGGTTCAGCTGCTCCTCGCGCGGAGCACGGTGCACGCGAGACGCAATCCGGCAGAGGGCTCGCCGATCAGCGGGCCGCGGCTCGCGCTCGCCGCGATGGCCGGCGCAGGCGGGTGGCTGGGCGCGACGGCCGGGCTCGCGCACCTCGACGCGCCGCGACTCGCGGCGCAGGCCGTGGCGCAGAATGCGGCGCGGCGGAGCGTGAACGAGCGGGCGATGAAGGAGCAGTTCTTCGAGCTGGTGGCGTGCATCCAGAGCTCTCCGGCGGACGCGGACTCGCAGCCGCTCTTCCCCGCCTCCCTCGCCGAGCTGGCACGGCGCGGAGACTGCGCCGCGGCCGCGCGCCGGGCGCCGGAGGGATTCACCTTCGACTACTCGCCGGGCGCCGCCGATTCGTCGGGCGGCAGGCACGCCTTCCAGCTCGCGGGGCGCGAGGAGCCGATGACGGACTCGTCGCGGAAGTACACGACCGACGAGAGCTTCGCGATCGTGGGATGGTACGGCGATGGTGTCCGCTGGCCCGGCTCGCGGAGCGCGCCGTTAGGCGCGCTGGCGGAGGCCGGCCGCTGCGTCGAAGCGGCGCGCGACACGGTCACCGGCGCCTACCCGGCGAACGTCCCCGAGCTGGTGGCGGCGCGCTCGTGCAATCTGCGCGCGACCCCCGACGACTCGGCGTTCCGGGCGACGGACAGCTACTACGGGCAGTATCTCATTCGCTACACGCCACCGGCGCACGTGAAGCCGTCGATCCCCGGCGGATACGAGCTCTCGATGGAGCCGGTCCGCGACTCGGCGGGACGCTCGCTCGGCGGCGCGATGCTCAGCTTCTTCGTCGACACGACGGGGGCGATCCACATGACGCGCCGCCCGCGCGCCGCCACCGCGACCGATCCCGTGCTTCCCGACTGCCCGCGCGAGCCGGCGACGGGCGGCTCGTCGACGCTCTACTGTCGCGCGTACAGCCCGCGGCAGCGCTGGGGACGAACCGAGGAGCTGCCGACGATCAGTCTCAGCCGGTCGGGAAGCGGTACGGTGGGGAGCGGTGATACGCTCTACCTCATACCTCACTACCGTCCGGTCGCCCGCGGCGACTCCGTGGTCGAGGCGCGGATCTCGTGGCGCGCGGGGAGCGCGGATTCCGTCATCCGCCGCCGCGACGGATCGATCGGCGAATCGTTCTACGGCGCGACGATCTTCCGGCTGAAGCACGTCTACGCGGACACCGGCTGGAAGCAGATCCGCTTCCGGGTGCGGACGGGCGCGGGCGAGGAATACGAGTCGCGCGATTCGGTGCGGGTGCTCGTCGGGCGGCGACGAACGCGGCGGTAGGGGAGTACGGGAGTACGGGAGTACGGGAGTACGGGAGTACGGGAGTACGGGAGTACGGGAGTACGGGAGTACGGGAGTACGCATGACGCGGAACGAGGGGCGAGTGAACATCACTCGCCCCTCGTCGCCGTTCCTGACCCCTGACCCCTGACGCCTGACCCCCGACCGCTTTACTGCCGGCAGGGTGCCTTCGGATCGGGCTTGGGCTTGTCGACGACCAGCCGCTGGTCGCGGTTGGCCACGGTGCGGGCGACGTCGTAGACGAACTGCACGACGCTCGCGTAGTGGTCGTAGTCGATGTACTGCGGCTCGTCGGTCACCTGGTGATAGTCGCTGTGCTGGCCGGTGGAGAAGAATGCGACCGGGATGCCGTAGCGCGCGTAGTTCGCGTGGTCGCTGCGGCAGTAGATGTTCTCCGGGTGATTGTCCGCGTCGAGGGAGTAGTCGATGCGGAAAGGCGTCGTCCGCTTCGCGTTCACGGCCTCGATGAGCTGCGCGTACTCCGTCGACAGGCGGCGCGGGCCGATGAGCTCGAGGTAGCGCGGGCCGCCGCCGACGATGTCGGAGGCGCTTCCCCGCCCGATCATGTCGATGTTCACCTGGGCCACGATCGAGTCGCGCGGGACGGTCGGGTGGTCGGTGAACCACTCGGAGCCGAAGAGGCCGAGCTCCTCGGCGGTGTGCCAGACGAAGATCACCGAGCGGCGCGGGCGGTCGGCGCCGGTCGCGTTCGCCCAGGCCTGCGCGATCTCGAGCAGCCCCATGCTCCCCGAGCCGTCGTCGTCGGCGCCGTTGAAGACCGAGTCCATCCGCGCGGGGCGGATGCGGTGCAGGCTGTCGACGTTGACGTGGATCGTCGCGCGCTTCGCCGGGTCGATCTCGGTGAACGGATCGACGGCGCCGAGCGCGTGGAGCGCCTGGTTGTAGGCGCGGAGCGAGTCGTGGTCGAAGGGCGTCGGGCTGACGCCGATGTGGTCGCTGTGGGCGCCCAACGCGACGTACTCGCCCTTGAGCGCCGGATCGGTGCCGGGCAGGATGGCGACGACGTTGCGCGCCGGGGCCGCGGTCTCGACGAACGAGAGCGAGCCGCGCACAGACTTGCCGGACGTTCCCGGCGGGAGCGTCTCGATGTCGCCGCCGATGAGGGCGGTGGTGAGCTTGTTGCCGGCGATGACGAGCGCCGGCTGCGCCGCGGTCTGCGGCTGGGCATCGTCATCCTTGAGCGAGACCTGACCCTGCTCGAAGTACTGCGCGGCGAGCTTGACGATCGCGTCCTGGTTGCCGAAGACGATGGCCGAGGCCTGCGGATAGCGCGCGCTGACCTGCGCCATCGCGAGGAAGATCGGCGTCCCCGGCCGCGCGCGGACGACCACCACCTTCCCGACGGTCGCCGAGGCCGGTACGAGAGTCGCCGTGTCGGCGAGGCGGCCGGCGAAGATCGCCGACGCACCCTCGATCGCGCGCGCGGGGGCGCCGCGGTCGATCGGCGCGAAGTCCGTCCAGAGGGTGTACGGCTGGCCGCCGACTGACAGGCCGGCATCGGGGCCGAGCGCGCGGCGGATCAGCGGAACGTCCTGGAAGTACGTGCCGTTCTCGCCCGCGGGCTGGAGCCCGATGCGGCGCGCCTGCTCGGCGATCATCGCCGTCGCGCGGATGTTGTCGGGAGTGCCCGCCTGACGGCCGCGCATGGAGTCGGCGGCGTAGGCGTAGAGGCGCGTGCGGAGATCGGCGGCGGAGACTCCGGTCTGGAGGGCGCCGGTGGGGGCGGGGCTGGTGGCGGCGGGCGCCTTCGAGCAGGCGGCGGCGGCGAGGGCGAGCAGCAGGAGCGTCGACGGGCGAGATGACATTGACCTGGGGAGGGCGGGACGGCGGGCGACTGCGACGAACGATCTACTGCGACGAGCGACCGAGAGCCGCCAGCGGCGGTCGGTCCAACTGCTACCGCCGGGGCGCATCAAGGTTGCACGGGGGGCGCGGGGACGCCAGCGGGAGATGGTAAAGCAGTCGTAAGGGCGTCGAACGACAGACGACCGCGGCCAGGGAGAGCTCCCTGGCCGCGGTCGGAACCGGGACGCCACGAGTCGCGACGCCGCGAGCGGCGACGACGTGCGAGTCCCGCGGGAGCTAGCGGCTCTTGCGGTTCTTCTTCAGCCACGCCTCGGCGGCTTCCCAGGCTTTCTTGCGCCCGCCATGCGAGGCATCGCCGAAGTACGCGCTCGCGCTCGGCCGCGAGCCGCCGTCGGTCATCTTGTAGCCGACGCGCACGAAGTAGCCGTGCGTGCGACGCGACTCCTGATCGATGCGGCTGATGCCCGGGCTCGGGTTCGACGGGGATGCGGCGCCGCTGCGGGTACCGCGCGAGGTGGTCTTGCGGCTGCCGCCACGGCTCGAACCGCCGGCCGTGGAGCGCTTGCGGGTGGTCTTGCTGGTAGGCACGGGTGTGGGGGGGTCGCGGAGGATTGGGGCGCCGCGCCGGGGAGTCCGGCGCCGACGGGTTGAAGATTAACAATCGCTAATCTTACTAACGGACCGCGTACGTCAATACTCAATTTCGTGACATCTGCGGCGCGACGGTTCGTCGGCCTAACGGCGGCGTGCGTCAGGCGGTTCCCTCCCGCCACGACCGTTAGGTGGCGAACATACAGCACGGTCGGCGCGGACTGCAACACCCGGCAGAGTTAATTCCGCGTCAGGACGCGGACGTTCATCATGCGTTTACCATCGGCACCGGCGCCGTTCATCTGCAGGGATCAGCGCCGATCCCCGACCCCCGACCCCCTTCCAGCAGCCGCGCGCCTCGCTGGTACGTGAAGTACGCGTACGCCCACTGGATCATGACGCTGATGCGGTTGCGGAAGCCGGCGAGGTAGGCGATGTGGAGGAGGAGCCAGAACCACCAGGCGATCCTGCCGCGAAGCTGGATCTTTCCCTGGAAGAACGACGCGACCGCGCGGTGGCGGCCGATGGTGGCGAGATCGCCCTTGTCGACGTAACGGAAGGGCTCGCGCTCCTGACGGAGCACCGCGTGGACGACGTTGCGCGCGGCGGCGCGGCCCTGCTGCATCGCCGCGGGGGCGACCGCGGGGACCGCGCGTCCGTCCTGTTCGATCAGCGCGAGGTCGCCGACGACGAAGACCTCGGGGTGACCGGGGACGGAGAGATCGGGGGCGACGCGGATGCGGCCGCCGCGCTCGAGGGGGACGCCGAGCAGGCTGCCTAACGGCGAGGCCGCGTTCCCGGCGGCCCAGAACACCGTCGCCGCGTCGACGCGCTCGTCACCGAGCTGGACGCCGCTCTCGTCGACGCCGGTGACCTTCGTGTCGAGCCGCACCTCGACGCCGAGCGCCTCGAGGTCGCGCTTCGCCTGCTCGGAGAGCGGCTCGGGGAGCGCCGGGAGAAGCCGGGGGCCGGCCTCGACGAGGACCACGCGCGCGCTGCGCGTGTCGATGTTGCGGAACTCGTGCTGGAAGGTGTGGCGCGACGCGGGCTGGATCATCCCCGCGAGCTCCACCCCGGTCGGTCCACCGCCGACGACGACGATGGTCAGCTGGCGGTCGCGCTCCGCCGCGGTCGGCGCCCACTCCGCCCGCTCGAAGGCGAGGAGGAAGCGGCGGCGGATCTCGAGCGCGTCGTCGATGCCCTTGAGCCCCGGCGCCTCACGCGCCCACTCGGCGTGGCCGAAATACGAGTGGTGCGAGCCGGTCGCGACGATGAGATAGTCGTAGGAGAGCGTACGCGGCTCGCGGTCGAGCGTCACGACGCGGCGCTCGACGTCGATCTCCGTTGCCGCGGCGAGGACGACCGAGGTGTTGCGCTGACCGCACAGCCGCCAGCGGATGGGCACCGCGATGTCGCTCGGCGCGAGGACCGCGGTGGCCACCTGGTAGAGGAGCGGCTGGAAGACGAAGTGGTTCGTCCGGTCGACCACCACCACGTCGACGGGGGCATGGGCGAGGGCCCGAGCGGCGTACAGGCCGCCGAACCCGGCCCCGATGATGACGACGCGCGGCTGCATCTCGTGGCGCGCCGTCAGTGATGCGAGCGAAAGGCGAAATACACCGCGCCCATCAGGCAGAACGCCGCCCAGAGGTGGTCGAGCCGCAGCTGCTGCTTCATGTAGAACACCGCGAACGGCGCGAATACCGCGAGGGTGATCACTTCCTGAATCACCTTGAGCTGCGGCAGGGAGAGCTGCGTCGCGCCGATGCGGTTGGCGGGGACCTGCAGCAGATACTCGAAGAGCGCGATCCCCCAGCTGAGGATCGCCGCGACGTACCACGGGCGGCCGGAGAGGTTCTTCAGGTGCGCGTACCAGGCGAACGTCATGAAGACGTTCGAGAGCACGAGCAGGAGGACGGTCTGGACGACGACGGGCACGAGTGCGGCGCGGGGTCGGAGGGCGGGGGTCGGGGGTCGGGGGTCGGCGATGATCAAGTTAACGCGCTCGCCGGCCCCCGCGCCGCTCAGTGCACGACGACCGCGCCGTGATACTCACCGCCGACCGCGACCTGGGCGGAGGCCTCGAGCTCCCCTGACACTCCGTTCGAGAAGATCAGGCGACCGTCGATGTGCCCGCCGGGCTGTACGCGGCCCTGGTACATCACGTGTGCATGGGCGGGCTCGCCGGCGATCGTTCCCGTGAACTCGAGCTCCGAGGTGAAGACGTCCGCGTCGGTGCCCGGCGGAGTGCTCGCCACCTCCGCGCAGCTGCCGAAGACGAGCGCGGTCGTCTGGCCGTTGCCCGCCCCCTGGATGGCGCCGTGGAAGACGAGCTGCCCCTTCACCACGAGCAGACAGTTGCCGCCGCGCGGGGTGAGCGAGAGGGTCGAGAAGTCCACGTTCGCATCGAAGAGTCCGGACGTCTGCACCTGACCGGAGCCGGTGGTCGCGAGCGCGGACGGGGACCGCTGCGCCGCGGACGGTGGCGCCGACGGCGCGAGCGCGTCACGTCCACCACAACCGCCGGCGACCAGCACCGCCATCGTGCCGGCAACGAGTCGAAGGATGCTCATGGTGAGCTCCGTTGAGGGGGCCACATCATGCGTAGCCACGGAGCTCACCGCAAGCGGTCGCGCGTCCGGCCTAACCGAGCTGGCTCGTGCAGTGCGGGCAGCGGGTCGCGGCGAGATCGAGGTCGGCCATCCGGCAGAACTGGCACGCCTTGGTCGCCGGCTTCTCCCCCTCGCGCGGCAGGAACATCCGGCTGAGCCGCCAGGCGACGAAGCCGACGATGAGGAAGTTGAGCAGCGCCGCCGCCACGGCCCCGATGCCGAATTTCACGGGGCCGACATCCCACGTCGCGGTGCGCCACGAGCCGTTCGGCGTGGCGTAGGCGACGATGGGCATGATGATGTTGTCGACGAGCGCCTTCACGACGTCGTTCAGCGCGGCGCCGATGACCACCGCGATCGCGAGGGCGAGCGCGTTCTGCTTGATCAGGAACGACTTGAAGTCACGCCACATGTTTCGAGGGGTTGAGGGGTCGGGGGGTCGGGGGGTCGGGGGGGTCGGGGGTCAGCGGGCGAGTGCGGCAATGCGGTCGCGCGCGGCGGCGATCTCGCGCGCGCTGGATCGTGGTGCGCGGTCGAGGTAGGCCTGGTACGCGGCGCGCGCGCCCTCGGCGTCGTGCGTCGCGTCGAGCACGCGGGCGATGCCGAGCCAGGGGAGCGCGTAGTACGGCTCGAGCGCGGTCGCCTTGCGCATCGCGGCCAGCGCGGGCTCGATCTGCCCGCGGAAGGCGAGCGCCGAGCCGTAGTCGTACATCACCGCCGCATCGTTAGGCGCGAGCTGCGCGGCGAGCTCGAACTCGCGCAGCGCGCCTTCCATGTCGCGCGAGCTCCGGGCGAGCTCGCCGAGGAAGGTGTGCGCGGGATAGAAGGCGAAGTTCTCCGTCAGCCCGCGCTCGGCGGCGAGGCGGGCCTCCGCGGTGTCGCCGAGGACCTGGTGCAGCATGGCGGCACCCAGGTCGAGCACCTCCTTCGACTCGTAGGAGCTGGTCGTCCGCGCCGAGGCGCTGTCGAGCGCGGCGCAGAGGGAATCGACCTGGGCGAGCGCCTCCGGAAAGCGGCGCGCACCGACGAGCGCCTGCGCCAGCGACCAGCGCTTCCACGGATGCTTGCGGGCACCGTGCTTCACGTCGATGCGGTAGGCGTCCACTGCCTGGGGAAACTTCGCGCCCGAATAGTACAGGAAGCCGCGCGTGGCCGCGTCGTCGCCCCAGTAGCCGGGGAGCGCGTCGTAGAGGTAGTAGACCAGGCCCTCGGACACGAACGGGTTGCGGGCGCGCGCCCGCCAGCGGAGCGAGTCGTGGGCGACGATCTGTGGATCGTTGGTGATGCGCGGATCGTCGCCCTTGACGTACCGCTCCCACCGCCCGTAATCGCGCATGTGGAAGGCGACCCAGTGCGCGACGAGGGGCTCGGCGCGGTTCGGCGCGAGGCGCTGCGCCCAGTAGAACCCTGCTTCCGCCGCGCTCGGACGGTCCTTGATGAGCTTCACGCCGTAGTCGAAGTAGGCCTCCCAGTCGTTGGTATCGGCCTTCGAGTCGAGCTGCGGACGGGGAAAGCGTTCGACCTGCTGCGCCCTCGCGTCGCGCGCGGCGAGTGCGAGGACAAGAAGGGAGGCGACGAGGATGCGACGCATGCGTTGGGGGGCGGAGGCCGGAAGCTGGGCAACGTTGAGCCCGAAGGGCCCGCGGCGCAAGTCGGATCGCCCCCGCGCTCGCGCGAGGAGGCGCGAACGAGGGACGGCGCCGGCCGCGATGTTCCGCGACCGGCGCCGTCCCTCACTGCTGCTCCTGCGATACTGCTTCCGCGATCAGAAGGCGACCGAGCCCTCGACCATGAACCCGTTGAACTTGCCGCCGTTCAGCTGGTTGTTGACCGGGTAGTCGAGGTACTTCTGGCTCACGTACTCGATCTTGGTCAGGACGCCCGGGGTGATGAACCAGCCCGCGCTCGCGGCGTAGCGCTTGACCGTGAGGTCGGCGAGCGGGGCGCCGGCCAGCCCATTGACGGTCACGCCAGGAAGCGTGCCCTTCGCGGTGTTGTACCGTGCGCCGACGAAGAGAGGTTCGCCCGGGAGGAAGCGATACACACCGTCAACGGCCAGCTGGTTCCACGTGCGATCGGTCTTCTCGACCGTGTTCGGCCCGCGGCCCTTCACCTTCTCGACGTTCCCGAAGAGCTCGAGCCCGTTGAGCTTCACGAAGGGGTTGACGACCCAGGCCACTTCCTTGTTCGTCATCTTCGGCTGGATCTGGCCCGACCACGCCTGCGCCGTCTCGCTCGAGGCGACGTTCTCCATCACGTCGTAGTAGTGCGAGCCGCCGCGGTCGCCGCTGAACAGCGTGCCGTTGGCGCTCTTGTACTGCGCGTACATGGAGCCGGTGAGGCGGACACGGAGCGCTTCGTTCATCTGGCGATCGAAGCCGAGCTTGGCGAGGTACGCCGGCGAGCGCTTCTGCGGGTTCTGGATCGTGCCGCGGACTTCGCCGTTGGTGATGCCGCCCATCGCCATCAGGCCGTTGCTGCGGAGGTACACCTCACCGCCGACCTGCGTCGTGAAGGCGTCCATGATCAGGTTGCCGACGAACGGGTTGTAGATCGACTGGCCCGCGTCGCTGCGGCGGAAGTGCTGGTCGCCGTAGTTGATCTCGAAGTGACCGGCCTTGACGGTCAGGATCTTCATCAGGTTGTTGAGCGGCGCGATGTCGATCGGCGAGTCGTCGATCAGGAGGTAGCCGTCCTTGACCCACGTCTCGTTGTGGTGCCGGGTCGACAGGTAGCTCGTCATCGCGACGCGGACACCCTTCGCCAGCTGCGCGTTGATGTACAGGTTCGCCATCGCGTTGTTGAAGCCGTGGCCGACGCGGATGAGCTGGTTCTGGTTCACGCCGGCGACCAGGTTGGGCGCGGCGGTGTTGCTGTGGCCGAGGCCCTGGAAGTCCTGGGTGAAGGCGGCGCCCCACTGGAGCGCGAAGCCGTTGTACGGCGTCTCGTCCGTCTTCGGCGTCTCGAAGACGTTCAGGCCGCGCTGGTCGAGCGCGCGGATGTGCTGGATCGTGATCGGCTGCTGCGTCGCGGCGCGGCTCGCCGCGGCGGGGTTGATGATCGTCGGGTCGAACTTCTTCGGCGCCGGCTTCGCCGTGGTCTCGGCGGCCGGCTTGCCGCTGTCCGGCGCGACGGTGGTGGTCGAGGCGACCGACTGCTGCGCGGCCCCGAGGGCCGGCGTCAGCGCGATCGCGAGAGCGGTGAGCAGATGGCGGTTGCGCATGATCATTGTCTCCAGGTGGTACCGCGGGGTCAGTCCTTCAGGAGCAGGTCGAACCCGACCTGCACGTTCTCGTTCACCTTCATCGTTCCGAACATCAGCGTCGGCGGCTTGAGCCCCCACTCCGTCATGCGAAGCTTCGTGGTGCCCGTGACGCGGAGCTTGCCCTCGCCTTCCGGCTTCGCCGTCGCGTCGATCACGACCGGCTTCTCCACGCCACCCATCACGAGCGTGCCGCGGAGCTGGCCCTTGATCTGACCCTCGCTGGTGAGCATGTCGTACGAGCCGAGACGGAACTCGATCGTCGGGTTGTCCTCGGCCTTGATGGCCTTGCGCATGTGCTCGTTCATCGTGCCGTTCTTGCAATCGAGCTTGTCGGTCGGGAAGTCCGCGACCACCGTGCGGACCACCTTCGTGCCGAGCATGAGCGCCGCGATCGACTGCGGCTTCTCGCTCTCGATCTTCGCGGTGAAGCCCGTGGTGCTGCAGGTGAACCCGCGGACCGTCGAGGTGCCATCGACCCAGAGCTTGCTCTCCGGCTGCAGCGTCATCTCATTCGCCGGCCCGAGGGGCGCGGCCGCGAGTAGCGCGCTCGCCGTCAGGCAGACAGCCAATCCCTTGTACATCGTCGCGGTTGCCATAACACCTCCCGTGATCGGCGTTTCCGCTCGAGCCTCGCACGTCGCGCGGCTCGCATTGAACATCGACTTTCCAGGGGAGACCAACCGTCGGGGAGCGGAGGATTTTTGCCTCGAACGCTCCTCACTCCGCGGTCAGGGATTGCCCGACGCGCGATTGGCGAGCGTGTCGGGGATACGCGCGGTGCACGTCGCGCGCGGGTGCCGGTACTCGTCCAGCGTCAGCACCGCGCGCCCGACGAGCGGCATCGTGCTCTCGATCCGCAGGGGAAGCCGGCAGGCGTCGTCGCTCAGATCGAAGAGGATCGTCCCGTCGCCGCGGTAGCGGCGCGGATCCTTCACGCGCATCTCCACGCGGAGGGCGCGGAACCGGCCGGCGCCGACGTCGATCGTGTCCCGCCCGATGAAGCGGATGATCACGGGGTTGCGGTCGGCGTCGAAGTGACGGTCGAACGACAGCGACCCTTCGGGAAGGGTGAGTCCGCGGAGGAAATAGATGAACGAGAGCTCGTCGAGAGGGGCGTCGGTCGGGCTCACGCCGTTGTCCCCGTCGGCGTCGCGCCAGCGGCCGGTCGCCGGATCGATCGAGACGTCCTCGTCGTGCCTGGACAGGGGATGCCGCTCGTGCTTCACGTAGCGCACCGCGGCGCCGCGCCCGGCATCGAACCAGGAGGGCGTCCTGTCCTCCGCCGAGACGAAGCCGATCCGGGCGCGGAAGTCGAAGTGCATCACCCAGAGCCCGGACTCCCCCGCCGACTCGTCGCGCTCCACCCACATGCGCGCTCCGCCCAGCGACCCGACCCGCGCCGCGCGGGCGCGGAAGGAGAGACTCTCCCCGGCGAATGCGGGGACGACCACGTCGGCCACGCCGGACACGGCCGGCTGGCTCGCCAGGGGCGATGCGGAGACCGCGAGAAGGAGGGCCGCGAGCGCTGGTCGGATGGTCATGCCGGATGATCGGCGCGGCCGTAACCCCCCGCAGTCGGGGTATGCCGCACAGGGCGTCAGGGAATGGCGGCGGCACGTGTGCGTGCTGTACCGTTACGCATGCTCTCCGACAGCACCGACCGGATGCGCCGCCAGCTCGCCTTTCTCGCAGAGATCGACCGTCTCAAGCTCGTCCTCCGCCGGACGCCCGTCGGCGACGGCTCGCGACGGGAGAACAGCGCCGAGCACTCGTGGCACCTCGCGGTCGCGGCGCTCGTGATGGCCGAGCATGCGGACGCAGAGGTCGACATCGAGCGCGTGCTGCGCATGGTGGTGCTGCACGATCTGGTCGAGATCGACGCGGGCGATACGTTCGCCTACGACACGGCCGCGAACGTCGGCCGCGTCGAGCGCGAGATCCTCGCCGCGGAGCGGATCTTCGGCCTGCTTCCCGGGGAACAGGGCGGCGCGATGCGTGCGCTGTGGGACGAGTTCGAAGCGGGAGAGACGGCGACGGCGCGCTTTGCCATCGCGCTCGACCGTCTGCAGCCGCTGCTCGTGAACGACCTCGCCGGGGGCGGGAGCTGGCGCGAGCACGGCGTGTCGCGCGCGCAGGTGCTCGCGCGCATGCGACCGATCGAGCGCGGCATCCCCGCGCTCTGGCCGCTCGTCCTCGAGATCGTGGAGCGGAACTGCGAGCGCGGTCACATCCTGGTGGAGGCCAGTTAGAACGATGCGCATTCTCCTCGTCGAGGACGACGCCAGCCTGGCGGCGGTGCTCCGCTCCGGGTTCGGCGAGCAGGGGCACGAGCTGGTGCACGCGGCGACCGCCGCCGAAGGACGCGAGCGGGCGGTGCTCGGCCGCTACGACGTGATCATCCTCGACGTCATGCTTCCCGGCGGCTCGGGGTTCGATCTCTGCCGCGAGCTCCGCGCGCGCGACATCGGGACGCCGGTGCTGATGCTCACCGCGCGCGACAGCGTGGACGACCGCGTCGCCGGTCTCGACGCCGGCGCCGACGACTATCTCCCGAAGCCCTTCGCCTTCCGCGAGCTGCTCGCGCGCGTGCGAGCGCTGGCGCGGCGCCCCCCCACTCCGCTGCCGCAGCACCTCCGCGTCGCCGATCTCGAGATCGAGCTCACCTCGCGGCGCGTCAGCCGCGGCGGCCGCGCGATCGAGCTCACCGCGAAGGAGTTCGCGCTGCTCGAGTGCTTCGTGCAGCATCGCGGCGCGGTGGTCGACCGGGCGACGATCACCGCGCACGTCTGGGACGAGAACCACGACCCGTTCACCAACGTCCTCGAGGTGCTCGTGCGGCGGCTGCGCCGGAAGATCGACGACGACTTCGAGCCGAAGCTCATCCAGACGCTGCGCGGAGCCGGGTATCGCTTTGGCGACTGACCGCTCGTCGCAGCCGCTGAACGTTCTCCGGCTGCGCCTGACGGCGTGGTACGCGATCACCTTCATCGTCATCCTGCTGCTGCTCGGCGTCGGGCTGTTCGTCGTCGTCAGGCGGCAGATCACGCAGCAGCTCCGCAATTCGCTGCACGGCGCGACCATCCAGCTCGCGCGCGCGGCGCGGGTGCGCGAGACGGAGTCGCGCACGGCGCGCGGAGCGGTGGACGCGGTGGAGGAGCTGCGCATCCCCGACCGCGCGCTCTATCTCCTCGACTCGGCGGGCGCGCCCATCAAGCCGGACTCGGCGCCGCAATGGGTCCGCGACGCCGCGCGCGACGCGTCACGAAGCGGGGAGACGGACGCCGAGATCTCGACGGGGGAGGAGATCCTCCATCTGCACGCCGAGCGCGTGCGGCTGGCGAGCGGGCGTCCGGTCGTCGCCGTCGCCGTCGCCAGCCGCGTGGAGCTGGAGGACCAGTACGCGGACCTCATCGCGGCGTTCGCCGGGGCGGCGACGATCGCGCTCGTCCTCGTCGCCGGGGGCGGCTGGCTGCTCGCCCGCCGCTCGACGGAGCCCGCGGAGCGGACGATCGAGTACATGCGCCGCTTCATGGCGGACGCGGCGCACGAGCTGCGCACCCCGCTCGCCGTCCTCCGCAGCCGTGCGGAGGTGGCGTTGCAGCAGGAGCGCGCGCCGGACGCGTACGTCGCGGCGCTGCGCGCGATCGACGCCGACAGCCAGCGGCTGGCGGGGATCGTCGACGACCTGCTGACGCTCGCCCGCGCCGACGCGGGCGAGCGTCCCGTCGAGCGGAGGCGCCTCTACCTCGACGACATCGCGCTCGACGCGGCGAGCGGCGCGCAGGCGATCGCGGCCGCGAAGGGGGTCACCGTCTCCGTCGAGGAGTTCGAGGAGGCGCCGGTCGACGGCGACGAGGCGCTCGTCCGCCAGCTCGTGATGATCCTCCTCGACAACGCGGTGAAGTTCACCCAGCCCGGCGGGCGCGTCACGATCGAGGTGCTCTCGCGCGAGGCGCGCGCGACGCTGGTCGTGCGCGACACGGGGATCGGGATCCCCGCCGACCAGATCGGCCGCATCTTCGAGCGCTTCTATCGCGGGGACCCGGCGCGGACGCGCCTCCCGGGCATCGCGATGCGCGGTGGCGCGGGGCTCGGCCTCTCCATCGCGCGATGGATCGCGGACGCGCACGACGCGACGATCGCGATCGAATCGCCGCCCAACGGCGGGACGGTGGCGACTGTCATCTTTCCACCGGCCCGCGACGCGAACGACGTGTCACCCCAATGACAGCCGCCCGCGGTAAGCTCCGCAGCTTGCGACCAGCGACGCCTCGCAGGAACCCGCGCATGAGACGCTCGGTCATCGTCACCGCGCCGCTCGCGGCGCTGCTCGCGACCAGTGCCGCGCTCGCGCCGTTAGGCGCGCAGGCGGCGGCCGGCCCCGTGCTGCCGCTGACGCGCGCCGAGGCGGTGGAGCGCGCGGTCGCGCGGGG